>UCOA01000111.1 GCA_900474095.1 Hyphomicrobiales bacterium
TGGTGAGCGGTTTATAGTCCCCACCAACTTCCGAAGTCAACACCGACTTTTCAAAAAAATCACTTTTCTCATAACCATCTGTAATCACACAGAAATTTCAACAAACCAGCAACAGACCACAAAACCCACATAATCACTCAGCTTCAAACCATCCAAAATCTTGCCCATTTGGTCAAAAACCCGGACAGCCGCGAACGGGACGCTCTATGCGTCCTAAAGTGCCTCGAAGCTGCGGTTTACCTGGAACTTCCGCAACTCCAGTTCAGGGGAAGAAATCGGCTGCGGTAGAGCACTCTTCCGGCGCGCGGACGCCGGGACGTTTTCCGGTCCTTCAAAAGCGGCTGCGCTGCGATCGAGGCGCTCATCTCGTTCCGCACAGGGCTTTTCCTTGCGCACGCATCCTACGCCTGCGCCAGCACCGGCCTGCTCGACAATCCTGCTCCGAACGATAAACTCTCGGCCAATTCGGACGCGACGAAAAAGGCCGCCGGCGTCACGGTGGCAGCCAAGGCAATTCTCGACCTGATCGAATGAGGGACGGCGCCATGCAGGACAGGCTTTATATCGACGGAGAATGGATCAGGCCGGAAAAGGGCGGGACGCTGGATGTCGTCAATCCGGCGACCGAAGAGGTCATTCACAAGGCTCCCGCCGGCACAAGCGGCGATATCGACAAGGCCGTCAAAGCCGCACGCTATGCCTTCGATTCCGGACCTTGGCCGCGCCTGATGGGAGCCGAGCGCGCCGTCTATCTCCGCGCCATCGCCGACAAGATAGCCGAGAAGCGGGAATTTCTCGCCAGGCTCGAAGTCGTCGACAACGGCAAGCCGCTGCCCGAAGCGCTGTGGGACATCGACGATGTCGCCGGCTGCTTCCACTATTATGCCGGACTTGCCGAGGAACTCGACCACGACCCGGAAGAAACGATCCCGCTCAGTGAACCGCGTTTCTCGGCGCGCGTGGTGCGCGAACCGCTCGGCGTCGTCGGCGCCATCACACCGTGGAACTATCCGCTGCTGATGGTCGCCTGGAAGGTCGCTCCCGCCCTTGCCGCCGGCTGCACCATGGTCCTGAAACCCTCGGAACTGACGCCGCTTACGGCGCTTGAACTTGGTGTCATTGCCGGGGAGGTCGGCCTTCCGGCCGGCGTGCTCAACATCGTCACCGGCACCGGCCCGCAGGCCGGCGAGCCGCTGACAGAGCATCCGCTGGTGGACAAGCTCGCCTTTACCGGCTCGGTCTCCACCGGCCGCAAGGTGATGATGGCGGGCGCCCAGGACATCAAGAATGTCAGCCTCGAACTTGGCGGCAAATCGCCCTTCGTCATTTTCGCCGACAGCAACATCGAAAAGGCCGTCGAGTGGATCATGTTCGGCATCTTCTGGAACCAGGGCCAGGTCTGCTCGGCCACCTCCCGCGTGCTGGTCGAGGCGAGCATCTACGACGCCGTCGTTGCGCGGCTGTGCGAGGAAGCGGCGAAGATCAAGATCGGCAACGGCATGGACGAGGGCATCCTGCTCGGCCCGCTCGTTTCCAAGGGTCAATACGACAAGATCACCACTGCAATCGAGCGCGCCCGCATCGACGGCGCGACGGTTGCCTTTGGCGGCAGCCGTCCGGCTGGCTTCAACAGCGGCTATTTCGTCGAGCCGACGGTGCTGACCGGCATGAGCGAGGACAGCTACGTCTGGAAGGAGGAGATTTTCGGCCCCGTCGTCTGCGTCAAGCCTTTCAAGGACGAGGACGAGGCCGTCCGCATGGCCAATGACAGCCGTTTCGGGCTTGCGGCCGCTGTCATGTCGAAGGACGTGATCCGCGCCGAACGCGTGGCCGAGGCTTTCCATGCCGGCATCGTCTGGGTCAACTGCTCGCAGCCGACCTTCGTGGAGGCACCTTGGGGCGGCTACAAACAATCCGGCATCGGCCGCGAACTGGGTCGTTGGGGCCTGTCGAACTATCTGGAGACGAAGCAGATCACCCGCTTCAACAGCGACGAGCCATGGGGGTGGTACATCAAGGCGTGAGGCCGGCTGGGCTTGCCGGCAGTGTCTTGAGTTGGCGGGGTACCCGCTCCCTCGCCTCCGTCATTCCTGTGCTTGTCACAGCAATCCAGCCACCTGACATTCGTTGCGTGAGAACCACTGCACCTCCAATCCGAAATAGCGCAATCGGAAACACGATTTGTCAGGTCAGACGTTTGAACGTCCATTTGACGATATAGTCGCCATTGCGCTTCATTTTGGTCTTGGTGCGCACCTCGACCGGGCCGCCGAGCGCAATTTCCGCTTCTTCGAAGGCCTGACGGGCCTCGGCGATCGCCTGATGATACGCGCTGTTGTCCCGTTTCGGGCTTTCAGCAATCGCCTTGAGAATGGCGATCATGTCTCGTTTGTCTTCGGCCATGGATTCGTCGCTCTCTTTTTCGCTCCGTCGCGGCCGCGCATCAATCCATGTCGCGATGCCGAATCCAATACACCAACCAGCGCGACCTCGACGCAAGTCAACTTCCTGCTTGGATGACAGCTCTTGCCCCCGAAGCCGCCACTCGTCACCCACAATAACCGCTTACTCCGCCGCTTCCGCCCTTGGCGCCGGCACATAATTCAATATCGGGCCCAGCCAGCGTTCGACCTCGCCGATCGGCAAGGCCTTGCGCGCGGCATAGTCCTCGACCTGGTCGCGCTCGACCTTGGCGACGCCAAAGTAATAGGCTTCCGGGTGGCCGATGTAGAGGCCGGAAACCGAGGAGCCCGGCCACATGGCGAAGCTCTCCGTCAGCGTCACGCCGATTTCCTCCTCGGCCTTCAGAAGACGAAACAGGGTCGCCTTTTCGGTGTGATCGGGCTGCGCCGGATAGCCCGGCGCCGGCCGGATGCCGGCATAGGGTTCGCCGATCAGTTCGGCGGGCATGAAGGTCTCGTCCGGCGCATAGCCCCAGAGCTCCTGGCGGACATATTGGTGCATGCGCTCGGCGAAGGCCTCGGCGAAACGGTCGGCAAGGGCTTTCACCATGATCGAGGAATAGTCGTCGTTGGCGCGCTCGAAGCGTTCGGCGATCGCCACTTCCTCGATGCCGGCGGTGACGACGAAACCGCCGAGATAATCGTCTCTGCCGCTTTCGACCGGCGCGACGAAATCCGAAAGGGCGACGTTCGGGCGGCCGTCGCGCTTACCCATCTGCTGGCGCAGCGTGAAGAACGTGGCAAGCTCAGTCGTGCGGGCTTCATCCGTGAACAGGCGGATGTCATCGCCGACCACGCCGGCCGGCCAGAAACCGACGACGGCCTTGGGCGCGAACCATTTCTCGGCGATGACCCTGGCGAGCATGGCTTGCGCATCGGCAAACAGCTGGCGGGCGGCTTCGCCTTGCCGTTCGTCTTCGAGAATCTTCGGGTAGACGCCCTTCAGCTCCCATGTCTGGAAGAACGGGGTCCAGTCGATATAACGCGCCAGTTCCGCAAGGTCCCAATCCTGATACGCGCGCGTGCCGAGGAAGGACGGCGTTTTCGGCGCGTAAGCGTCCCAATCGACTTTCTGCGCATTCGCACGCGCTTTCGCGAGCGACAGGCGCTGCTTTTCCAGCTCGTTGCGGGCATGTGCGTCCGCAACCTTCCTGTATTCGGCGCGCACCGTTTCGATGTAGCCGTCCTTCGCGTCCGGCGACAGCAGTCCGGAGACAATGCCGACGGCGCGGCTGGCGTCGGTGACGTAGATCGCCTGGCCTTGATGATAACGCGGATGGATCTTGACGGCCGTGTGCACGCGGCTCGTCGTCGCGCCGCCGATCAAAAGCGGGATATTGAAACCTTCGCGCTCCATCTCCGCTGCCACATGCGCCATCTCGTCGAGCGACGGCGTGATCAGGCCGGACAGGCCGATGATGTCGACGTTGCGTTCACGGGCGACTTCGAGAATCTTTGTGGAGTGGACCATCACCCCTAGATCGATGATCTCGTAATTGTTGCAGGCGAGAACGACGCCGACGATGTTCTTGCCGATGTCATGGACATCGCCTTTCACCGTCGCCATCAGCACCTTGCCGGCACTCTGGCGCTCACCCTCACCGCCACCCGCCAGCCGTTCGGCTTCCATATGAGGCAGGAGAACCGCAACAGCCTGCTTCATGACGCGAGCGGACTTCACCACCTGCGGCAGGAACATCTTGCCCGACCCGAAGAGGTCGCCGACGACATTCATGCCGGCCATCAACGGACCTTCGATGACATGCAACGGCCGCTCGGCATTGGCCCGCGCTTCCTCCGTATCGGCGTCGATGAATTCGGTGATGCCGTTGACCAGCGCATGTTCCAGCCGCTTTTCGACCGACCATTCGCGCCATTTCAGGTCCCGTTCCTTGGCCTCCCTGCCGGCGGCACCCTTGAAACGTTCGGCGAGTTCCAGGAGCCGCTCGGTCGAATCGGCGCGTCGGTTGAGGACGACGTCCTCGCAGGCTTCCTTCAGCTCCGGCTCGATCTGGTCATAGACGGCAAGCTGGCCGGCATTGACGATACCCATGTCCATGCCCGCCTGGATGGCGTGATAGAGGAAGACGGCGTGCATCGCCTCGCGCACCGGCTCATTACCTCTGAACGAGAAGGAGAGGTTCGAGACGCCGCCGGAAATATGGACATGCGGCAAGGTCTCGATGATCTCGCGGGTCGCCTGGATGAAATCGACGCCGTAATTATTGTGTTCCTCGATACCGGTCGCCACCGCAAAGATGTTGGGATCGAAGATGATGTCTTCCGGCGCAAAGCCCGCCTGTTCCGTCAGGAGCCTGTAGGCGCGGGTGCAGATCTCGACTTTGCGCGCCTTCGTATCGGCCTGCCCCTTTTCGTCGAAAGCCATGACGACGACAGCGGCACCATAGGCGCGGCAGAGCTTCGCGTGATGCAGAAAGGCTTCCTCGCCTTCCTTCATCGAGATCGAGTTGACCAGCGGCTTGCCCTGCACGCATTTCAGCCCGGCCTCGATGATCTCCCATTTCGATGAGTCGATCATGACGGGCACGCGGGCGATATCCGGCTCGGCGGCGATCAGGTTCAGGAACTCGACCATCGCCTGCTTCGAATCGATCAGGCCCTCGTCCATGTTGACGTCGATGATCTGGGCGCCGTTCACCACCTGGTCACGGGCGACATCGAGCGCCGCAGCATAGTCGCCGGCGGTGATGAGCTTGCGGAACTTGGCCGAGCCCGTGACGTTGGTGCGCTCGCCGACATTGACGAAGGCGATGTCCTTGCTCAGCGTGAACGGCTCCAGCCCGGACAGCTTCATCAGCCGCGGTACCTCGGGAATGGCGCGCGGCGGATATTTCGCCACAGCCTCTGCAATCGCGCGAATGTGGGCAGGCGTCGAGCCGCAGCAACCACCGACGATGTTGACGAGGCCCTCTTCTGCAAAGGCCTCGATCTGGGACGCCATTTCTCCCGGGCTTTCGTCATAGCGACCGAATTCATTCGGCAGGCCGGCATTCGGATAGGCGCAGACGAAGGTGTCGGCGACGTCGGAAATCTCCGTCAGGTGCTCCCGCATGGCATTGGCGCCGAGCGCGCAGTTGAGACCGATGGTGAAGGGATCGGCATGGCGCACCGAATGCCAGAACGCCGTCGGCGTCTGGCCGGACAGCGTGCGGCCGGACAGATCGGTGATCGTGCCGGAAATCATCACCGGCAGGCGGATATCCTTTTCCGCGAAGATCTCCTCGGTCGCGAAGATCGCCGCCTTGGCGTTCAGCGTGTCGAAGATGGTTTCGATCAGGATGATATCGGCGCCGCCGTCGATCAGGCCGCGCAGTTGCTCGCCATAGGCGATGCGCAGATCGTCGAAACTGACCGCTCGAAACCCGGGATTGTTGACGTCGGGCGAGATCGAGGCGGTGCGGTTGGTGGGGCCGAGCGCGCCGGCGACGAAGCGGCGCCTGCCGTCGACCTGCTGCGCCCGAAGACCCGCGCGGCGCGCAAGCCGGGCGCCGTCACGGTTCAGTTCATAGACCATCGCCTCCATGCCGTAGTCGGCCTGGGCGATAGAGGTGGAGGAGAAGGTGTTGGTTTCGAGGATGTCGGCGCCCGCGATGGCGTAGTTGTAATGGATCTCCTCGATGGCGCCGGGCTGGGTCAGTGTCAGGAGGTCGTTATTGCCCTGGAGATGACAGTCGCAGCCGGCGAAGCGGTCGCCGCGAAAATGCTCTTCGCCGAGGCCAAGCTGCTGGATCTGCGTCCCCATCGCGCCATCCATGATCAGGATGCGTTCGCGCGCTAGCGCCTTCAATGCGGCCATGACTTCCGATCCATCCGGACGGGGTGAAACGGGGCCGAAAAGGGCATCGATGGCGGACATGGGAAATCTCCCGTTCTGAAAACGACAATACAGTAGCATACAGGGATCACATAAAGATATCTTTATGTCAATATATGCATCTGTTCAATCCGACGAACGGGCAAGAGAAAACCGGCCAGTTTCAGTCGAAACGGCCGGTCATAAAATCCGTCGATTGCGTCAGAGCCGTTTCAGGCAGTCATCGACTTCATAGATCGCGCAGAGGATGTGATAGAAGCTGCTTGCCGGCGCCGGTTCTTCGACGAAACTGCCATCGGCTTTTTGCTTGTCGCGCCATAATCCCTTGACGGGCGTGTCGAGAAACCGCGTCAGTGCCGTTGCGGCGCGAACGGAAGAGCGGAGATAGCGCTCGCGCTCCTCGCCTTGTGTCAGCGCCGCGAAGCGGATCGCCGCCTTCAGCCATTCCGTCTGCGGCCATAGCCGGGCGATCGGATCGGCCACGGAGAAATCGTCGAGAAGCGTCATGACGGCCACGTCGCGTGGCTGCGCAATGCCGTATTGCTCGCCGATCTCGAACAGCCGGCGCGCCTTCACCAACGCATCGGCATTGCCGCGCCGCTCGCCCCAGCGTAAAAGCAGCCAGGCCCACTCGAACTGGTGACCCGGCTCGACGATGCGGCCCTTGTCGCCCGGCATCTGTGACCAGTCGTGATCGAAGAATTCGCGCAGCGCGCCGGTTTCGGTATCGATGAAATACTGCATGCAAAGCGCTGCGATCTCATCGGCCAGATTGGTCCAGGCGACAGTGTCGAAACCATCCACCTCTTCGCTCGCCAGGCACGCCTCGAACAGGTGCATATGCGGGTTGGAGCAGAGCGGCAAGCGCGGCGGATTGTCTTCCTCGAAGCCGGCGGAAGGATGACTGCAATGGGCCTCGAGCTTTTGCAGCAAGGTATTGCTGCGCTCGATCATCTCCGGTTTCCGCTGCGGAAAGACCTGAGCCACGTAAGCAAAGGACAAAAGTGCGAAGGCTTGGTTGTAGAGATCGAAAGAGGCGTCGATCAGATGTCCGTCCGCGTCCGCCAAGGCACCGTAAAAGCCGTTCGGCTGCAGATAGACGCGATCGAAATAGGCGAGCCCGCCTTCAGCGACGCTCTGCCAGTCTCCCGGCCAGCCCCGTCGGCCGGCTTCCGCGAAGCAATAGACCTGACGCGGCTGGACGCGCGACCGGCGGTTCGCCCGCGTCGGCTCTCCCGTCATGTCGATCGTCTCGACGAAGCCGCCGCTCGACGTCTCGAAACCCTTGTCGCGCCAGATCGGTAGCGCCGCACTGGCGAGCCAGTCGTTCAATTTCGCGGAAAAGCCGGCAATATCCATTGTCATTGTCCGTCCGTTCCTATGCGCCAAGTTTCAACGCACCGACATCCTTGCCGAGCACCTTGACAAGCGCTTCGACAACCATGTTGTGATCTTCGCGTTGCGGCAGGCCGGAAACCGTGACCGCGCCGATGCAGCCGGTGCCTTTCACGACGATTGGAAAGCTGCCGCCATGGGGCGCGAACTCGCTGTCCGGCAAGCCGAATTTCGCCTGCAGCGTGCTTTCCTGCTTGGCAAGCGTCAGGCCGATCGCGTAGCTGCTTTTCAGGAAGCGGAAAACGCAGTTGCGCTTGCGGCGTACCCAGTTCGGATTGTCAGGCGTCGATCCTTCCAGCGCCGCATAGAACACCGGCATGGAAAACAGCGTGACGTCGATGACGACGCCCAATTTTCTCTCCACGGCCAAGGCCCGCAGCAGCGCGCCGAGCGTCCATCCGGTTTCCAGGCTGAAGCTGTCGAACTGCAGTTCGTTTTCCTGCAACGCGATGCGTTCGAGATCCTTGTCGAAATTCATATCGCCGTTTCCCCTTGTCTTTCAGTCGTTCCAGAGCCAGGCTGCACCGCGCACGCCGGAACTATCGCCATGCACCGCTTTGCGGATCGGCGTCTCGAAACTGTCGCCGAAAATATATTTGACGATCAGATCCGGCAATTCGTCGTAGATTTCATCGACATTCGACAAGCCGCCGCCGAGAACGAAGACATCGGGATCGACGATGTTGGTGAGAAGCGCCAGGCTGCGGGCGAGCCGGTCGACGAAACGCTCGTAGACGGCGGTGGCAACCGGATCGCCGTTGCGCTTGTCGGCGATGATGTCGCGGCCGCGCCGATCAGTGCCCGTCGTGATCCGGTAATCGAGCTCGAGGCCGGTTCCGCAGGCATACATGTCGAGACAGCCATGTTTGCCGCACCAGCATTTGTGGCCCGGATACTCGCCCGGCGTCATCCAGGGCAGCGGATAGTGACCGATTTCGGCGGCGATGCCCTGATAGCCTGCATGCACATGTTTTCCGATCGCGAGCCCGCCGCCATGGCCGGTGCCGACGATGACGCCGAAAACCGTGTGCGCATCCTTGCCCGCGCCGTCGACGGCTTCGGAAACCGCAAGGCAATTGGCATCATTGGCAAGCCGCACGTCGCGGCCGAGCGCTGCCTTAAGATCGCGCCCGAGCGGCTGGCCGTTCAAGAGCACGGCATTGGAATTGCGCACGATGCCGGTGCGCGGATTGGGGCTTCCGGGGATACCGATGCCGATCGACCCCTGTTCGCCTGCCGACTGCTCGGCCGTCGCGACAAGTTCCTGCACGGCACGGATACAGGCATCATAGCCGCTGGTCGGCGTGGCGATGCGGTGACGGGCTCGCGTCGTTCCATCGCGATCGAGCGCGATGACTTCCATTTTCGTGCCGCCCCAATCAATTCCAATGAACATGTCCGGATCACATTCCATGCAGCTCGTTGCCATGCGCCTCGTCGGCCGGGTATCCCCGTTCCGCCGCCCCTGCTTAACATTGGAAAACCGTCCGGCGCCAGCCCCGCGCGGCTTCGAAGCTCACAGGAGAATCCAGTTCAGACTAAGCCGATGCAAAACCGCATCGGAAAACACTTGGCTTCGCGGCCGAGCTTTTGTAAGGGTTCTTTCCGGCTGGTCCCATAGCTCAGCAGGATAGAGCGCAGGATTCCTAATCCTGAGGCCACTGGTTCGAATCCAGTTGGGATCACCACCGCATCCTGGTCGCTTCACGGGACAACCTTGGATCCCGCAAGTGGGTGCACAAAGCAATCATCGGCGTCGGCGCTGAGCTCTTCCTGCCGCCCCGTGGTCCCGATCTCAACCCGATCGAACAGGTCATAGCCAAACTAAGACACTGCGCAGAAACACAGCGTCGACACCGCCGCAGGGAGCATCGCCCTCTTCAGCCCAACCAAATGTGCCATGTGCCATCTGTCCGCAAAATGCCGGCTATGCGTCCATCTAAGTCGAAAACGCGCTAGCAATTATTCACGCCAGCCGCGCAGCGCCGCGCGGAACGCCGCGCCACGCCGGCGACGCTGACCGGGGTGAGCGGGCGTCCGACCGTGGCTTCGGCGCTCGTGATGAAGCCAATTCCGGAGAACGGGAGTTGTTCCGAGGAGAACAGCCCGATAAGGCCGATCGCTCCGGCCAGCAGGATAACTCTCAGTTTCGTTGTCATGGTCATTGGCCATCTCCCATTGAAAACGCCTTGGGCAGTTCATCGATGTCGCCGAGCTCCTTCAAATCGACCTTCTTGGCGTCGGCCGGCGGCTTGAAGGTGAACTCGTCTGGCGCAGCCTGCTGACCGGTCTTCCAGTCGCTGATCTGGACGCTGTATTGCGGTCCCTGGTCGACGGCCTTGGAGGTTATGACGTATCGGCAGGGGTAGGGCTGCTCGCCCTGCGCGATCCATATCTGCCAATCGACCTCCTTGCCCTGAAACGCCAGATGGTCGCATTCAGTGCCGCCGATCACGCCGCTGCCGAGGTCCTTGACGTCAGTGACGTCACGCATCAGCTCGTCGTAGACATTCGACAACAGAAGGTCAGCGCCAGGAACCGGCCTTTGGTACGTGTTCCTCAACTCGTCGATCAGATGATCCAGAGTGCCCGGGATATCGGCCTGGGTGTAGAGATTGGCATCCTTTCCGAGCAGCGTCAGCGTCTTGCCGTCAAAGATCATTTCGACAGTGGCGAACCCGCCGGAGCGGGTGGCGTGGAACTTGTCCGGCCGTTCGAGGTTCATCGTGCCCGAGCTCGCCAGCAGGAGTTTCTGATGATCCTTGGTGACGACCTCCAGGTTGGTGTCGTATCCGAACGAGATGGCCTTCTGCGCGGCGAGATAGTCGGACATGGCCTTGAGCATGCTCTTGGCTTGCTCTAGCCCATTGGCTGTCGCGGGCGGGCTTCCCAGGCCGACCGTCAAGACGAGTGCCACGGCTGCTGTCGATCTCCATTTTATTCCGTTCATTCGAGAACCCTCCGTTAAAATCCCTCACGTGGCGGAGCGTTGATGCGCGTTTGCGCCGCGCGGGCCTGCAATGCGCGGATTCCAATCAAGCAACTCGATTTTTTCGGCGATGCGCGTTGCGCGGCATAAGCCCCCATCGCGGGAAGCCGTAGCAACGGCGCCAGTATGGCATATTAGCGATTGAAACGAAACGGGGGTTCCCCGAGCAAAGCGTAGGTTACGCCAAACTAGCGGCGCGACAGGAGTTTTAGGTCGACAAACACCCAATCCGCTGCGGTATCCGCACACTTCCCCCACCAAAGAAAAAGGCCGGGTGAAAACCCGACCTCTCCGACCCGTCTCGACAACGCCTGCCAGTTCATCCGTGGTCAGCCGCTGGAAACGAATTCCATGAGCGCAATATGGCGCACGAATGTAACCGTTTCAAGACATTGCCAAAAATAAGCGCAAACCGGACTGGGCCTTACGCCGCATCCAGCGCCACGGTGAGATCAGCGATCAGGTCGTCCGGGTGTTCGATGCCGATCGACAGGCGGATGGTCGATTCCAGCACGCCGATCCGCTGGCGCACGTCAGCTGGTACGCCGGAATGGGTCATGGTGGCCGGGTGGCTGGCGAGCGATTCGGTGCCGCCGAGGCTTACGGCAAGCTTGAAGATCTGCAGCGCATTGAGAAACCGGAACGAGGCCGGCTGGCCGCCGCGGATATCGAACGAGAAGGTCGAGCCGGCGCCGCTGCACTGTGCGGCAAAGGTCTTTCCGACCGGAGAGCCGGCATCGTGATAGGGCAGATAGTGGATGCCCTCGACCTTCGGATGATCGCGCAGGAAATCGGCAATCTGGCGGGCATTGCCGTTGGCCTTTTCCATGCGGATCGACAGCGTTTCCAAGGAGCGGCCAAGCATCCAGCAGGAATGCGGATCGAGCTGCGTGCCGATTGCGCCACGCAGCGCCTTGATCTGCTTCATGATCGCCTTGCTGCCGAGCGCCGCGCCGGCGATCAGGTCGGAGTGGCCGCCGACATATTTGGTCAGCGAATAGAGCGAAAGATCCGCGCCGTGTTCGAGCGGCCGCTGGAAAACCGGTCCGAGCAGCGTGTTGTCGCAGGCGACGATCGGCGTGGAGCCCTGCGTTTCGCCGATTCTGTCGGCGATCCGGCGGATCATCGCGACATCGACGAGGCTGTTGGTGGGGTTGGCCGGCGTTTCGATCAGGATCACCGAAACGCGGCCCTTGGCCATGGCCGCGTCCGCGGCCTGCTGCACCGAAGCCTCACTGACACCATCGGCGAACCCGACGGCGGTGACGCCCATGTTGAGGAAGGTCTTTGCGAGCAGCGTTTCGGTGCCGCCGTAGAGCGGCTGCGAGTGCAGGATGGCATCACCCGGCCGCACAAAGGCGAGCAGCGTCGTGGCGATCGCCGACATGCCGGAGGAAAACAGGGCGCAGCTTTCGGTGCGCTCATACACCGCCAGGCGATCCTCGACGATTTCGCTGTTGGGATGATTGAAGCGGGAATAGACCAAGCCCGCCCCGGTGCCCGCCGGCGGCTCGCGCCGACCGGAGACGAAATCGAAGAAGTCGCGGCCCTCTTCCGCCGACTTGAACACGAAGGTCGAGGTCAGGAAGACCGGGGGCTTGACCGCACCCTCGGACAATTCCGGATCGTAGCCATAGTTCAGCATCTGCGTTTCGGGATGCAGTTTATGATTGCCGATATGGGTCTTGGAGGGATGTGGAGCAGTCATGACAGTCTCCGGGATTTTGATGTGAAGAACACAGTCTACATCAAGTTTGGTCGCTGCTTCTTGCCAATATGACCCTTCTTGGGACTAAAAATTACGTCATGGCGCTGAAATCCGGACGAAATCCGGAATTTCCGGCGACGCGTATGGATCGGCGTACAGGGAATTGCTCAGCCGCGCCAAAGGGGTGACCCGGAAGCTCGCCCGGGAAAACTGGGGCACAAGGCGCTGCAATCGACTGAGGTCTTCTTGTGAATATCCGGGCGCGCTGCCACCGGCCGCGGAAGCCTGCGGTCCCCTGCTCTAATCCACCGCATCGCTTTGGGCGTCACGCACGACATTCATCCGCTTGCGCTCGCGCGCCATGTCGCTGACGGCGGCACGCAGTCGCGGATGGCGGGCCATGAAGATGTTGAAGTCGCGCCGATCGAGCTTCAGGAACTGGCAGAAATCCACCGCGATCACATCGGCCGTGCGCAATCCGCCGCTGAGCAGCGCCATTTCGCCGAAAAAGGCCCCAGCCTCTAGTAGGATGGCCTTCTTGCCCGGCAGGCGGACCTCGGCGGCGCCGGCGGCGATGAAATACATGGCATCGCCGCGCTCGCCCGCACGGATCACCTTATCACCCGGCGAGGCCGATGCCGGCCGGAAAAGGAGGAGAAGCTCCTCCAAGGCGTGCTCGTTGACCTCTGAAAACAGCGGAAACGTGTTCACCAGCTGCTGCTTCTTCAGCTGCTGCTGGCTTTCCTTCTCTTCCGCTTTCTCCCGGATAATATCGAGATCCCGCGTCAGCGCGGCAAATTTGGACTGACCGTACTGGCCCGCAAACGTCGGCATGGAACGGGCGAACGCCGTTTTCAATTTCGCCGCCGTGCCGAACACCAGCGGATTGAGGGTGATCGAGAGGATGGCGCCGGCAAGGATGAGGTCGTGACCTTCCTGCGACAGGAGCCCGAGCGAGACGCCGAGCCCGGCGACAATGAAGGAGAACTCGCCGATCTGCGCCAGGCTCGCCGCCACCGTCAGCGCCATCGGCAGGGGATAGCGCAACAGGAGTACAAAACCGGCGGCGATCAGCGATTTACCGCAGGTGATCAGCGCCAGAATGGCGGCGACCGCGAGCGGCTGCTCAATCAGGATCATCGGGTTGAACAGCATCCCGACCGAGACGAAGAACAGCACCGAAAAAGCATTCTGCAGCGGCAGCGAATCGGCAGCGGCCCGGTGGCTGAGGTGGGACTCGCTCATGATGACGCCGGCAAAGAACGCGCCGAGCGCGAATGATACGCCGAAGATCGTCGCAGAGCCGAAGGCGATGCCGAGCGCGATGGCAAGGACGGTGAGCGTGAACAACTCACGAGAGCCGGTCCGGGCGACCAGGGTCAGCAGCCATGGAACGAGCCGAGGGCCGAGCATGACGGCAATCACCGCAAAGGCGCCGAGCTTGAGCAGCGTGACAAGAATGGTGAACGCAATCGACGTGCCGCCTACGTGCGTCCCATGGGCTGCCGTCGTACCCTGGTCGCCCAGGACCTCGGCGACGATCGGCAGGAGGACGAGCGTCAGGACCATCGCCAAATCCTCGACGATCAGCCAGCCGATGGCCACCCGGCCATTGGGCGAGTTGACGAGATTTCGTTCTTCCAGCGCCTTGAGCAGCACCACGGTGCTGGCAACGGAGACGCTGAGGCCGAAGACGAGCCCGGCACCGACGCTCCAGCCCCACAGGGTACAGAGGCCGATGCCAAGCAGCGTCGCGAGGATAATCTGGCCGATGGCGCCGGGAATGGCGATGCCGCGGACGGCGATGAGATCCGATGCGGAGAAATGCAGCCCGACGCCGAACATCAACAAGATGACGCCGATTTCCGCCAGTTGCGCTGCAAGGTTGCTGTCGGCGGTGAAGCCCGGCGTGAGCGGTCCCATCAAAATGCCGGCAACCAGATAACCGACCAGCGGCGGCAGACGAAGCCTGTCTGCAAGATAGCCAAAACCGGCGGCCAGCACGAAGCTGATCGCCACCGTCGCTACCAAAGCCATATCCTGATGCACGCCCTGCTCCCGACTGCCTGCGCTGTTGCGCCACTACGATGTTTTTTCACATCGTATGCCGTCCTCAGCGCTTTGATAAAGTGGCACATTAGGAAAAAGCCGGTTTTATCACCATGAGCCGGCGTCGAGGCCCTCTATTCCAGGCGAGGGGCGCCTTCATCGAACGTCATCTGGAACCGGCCGTCCGGCTTAAGGACCAAAACCGCACGCGTCCACGATGCATTGCCGGGCGGGTGCGACGTCTCGTGAATCTGCCGGATTGCCTTGGTGACGGAGTGGTCGAGTTGCCGGACATCCAGATGTGCGGACGCACCGCCCTGTTGCACGTACTCGCCGGTCAGGCCGATCGAATTGTCGATCACGTCGACATAGAGCCGGATCTCGCGCCAGGGTTCATCGACGCAATCGGCCAGCGCCTGTCCAATGCGGGCATAAATGTCTTGTTCGCTTTCCGGCATGTCGCTCCCCTCGCCGCATCGTGATACTATACGAATTAGGCAAGTCTCGACCGGCGTAAATGGCTGCGCAGCACGAATCACCGGTCACATTCTGAGCATCATGCCTAAATTTTAGGCTGTCAACACAGAGCACCTATTTTAGGCATTGCCAAGAATGCTGCACTGCGTCATCTATGCGCCATGGCTTATTTTGACCTCACCATTCTCGTCATCGATGAGAACGCGATCCGCGCCTCCATCATCGAGGAAGGATTGCGTGAGGCGGGACACACGAAGGTCACTGTAGTTCACGAAGTCAATGGCATCGCCCGCATCATCGAGACGCTGCAGCCGGACGTCATCGTCATCGATCTTGAAAACCCCAATCGCGACATGATGGAGCACCTGTTCCAGCTGACCCGTACGGTCGGCCGGCCGATCGCCATGTTCGTCGATCGCTCCGACACCGCCTCGATCGAGGCGGCGGTGGAAGCCGGCGTCTCCGCCTACATCGTCGATGGCCTGAAGAAGGAGCGCGTGAAGCCCATTCTCGACATGGCCGTCAGCCGCTTCAATGCCTTCAGCCGGTTGCAGCGTGAACTCGCCGACGCCAAGTCGGCGCTGGAGGAACGCAAGGTCATCGAACGGGCCAAGGGCATCCTGATGAAGATGCGCGGCCTTTCCGAAGAGCAGGCCTTTGCGCTTTTGCGACAGACCGCCATGAACGAAAAGAAGAAGATATCGGATATCGCCCAGAGCGTGGTTACTGCCGCAGGATTGCTGATGTGACGAGCGCGCGCCGAACCGACATCTTCCCACCGGAGACATGGGAGTGAACATGATCACCAAGCTCACCGAAATGAGCGGCGACGGCCGCCTTGCCGCACCGCTAAGCCTTGCCGGAGAGGGTTCGCGAATCCTGCGCGCCGGCTTCATTCCGCTCGTCGACGCCTCCGTGCTTATTGCCGCTTGCGAGTTCGGTTTTGCGCAGAAAGAGGGCCTCACACTCGACCTGGTCAAGGACGTTTCCTGGGCGAATGTGCGCGACCGGCTCGCCTTCCGCCAGTTCGACATCGCCCATATGCTCTCGCCAATGCCTGTTGCCTCGATGCTCGGCCTGGGCTCCAACCCCTCGCCCACGATCACGCCTTTCTCACTGGGGCGCGGCGGCAATGCGATTACGCTTTCCACACGGCTCTATTCCCGCATGCGCGAGGCGGCTGCCCTGCCTGAAACGGCGAGCGCTCTGGAAAACGCGCGGGCCTTGGCGAAGGTCATTGAAGGCTCGAAGGGGCGTGGCGAACCGCTGCCGACATTGGGCGTCACCTACCCTTTCTCCTCCCACAATTATGAATTCCGCTATTGGCTTGCGGCCGGCGGCATCGATCCGGACCGCGACGTCAAGCTCGTCGTCGTGCCGCCGCCGATGACGTCGGATGCGCTCGCCGCCGGCGCCATTGACGGATTCTGCGTCGGCGCCCCCTGGAACATGGTCGCCTCGGAGCGAGGTGTCGGCCGTATCGTCGCCGCCAAGCAGGACATCTGGCCGTCCGCGCCGGAAAAAGTCATCGGCATGCGGCCCGACTGGGCTGAGACGCATTCCGAAACGGTCTCCCGGTTGATCGTTGCGCTCGATGCCGCAGCGCGCTGGTGCGACCGTGCGGACAATCACGACGCGCTGGCACAAGCGCTGGCAGATGGCCGTTATCTCGCCGCACCCGTCGATATCATTCGCCGCGTTCTGGCAGGCGAATTCAACCTCGACGATCGGGGCAACCAGCGTGTCATCGACGACTATTTCACATTCCATGCAGGCTTCGCCAACTATCCACGCCCGAGCCAGGCTCTGTGGATTTACAGCCAGATGATTCGCTGGGGTCAGACCACCCTCTCGGCGACGGCGATGGAGGCAGCGGCCTCAGCCTACCGGCCGGATATCTACCGCACGGCGCTGGGCTCCGCCGCACCGCCCGCGGATCAGGATATCCGGATCGAAGGAACCGCGGCGGATGACCGCTTCCTGGACGGGCAGGTCTTCGACCCGCACCGGATCGCCGACTATGTCGGCAGGTTTACCGTCAGAAGCGACATGCGCAGCGGATCGGCCATCGAAGAAATCTGACGCAGCCTTTTGCGCTGCACAAAATTTCGCACATAACTCGGCATCGCAAAGCAATCGCCCAAATTTTTTGCACAAAACATCCGTGACGAAAAATATGCCACTTCGCTGTCCCCATGAAATTCCATTGGATTCCAAGCCTCTAATACTTCCCCTCGAATCTGGCACGGGCTTTGCATGACATAAACCGCTCCGGTCAATGGCGATCGCAGCAAGACGAACGCGCGATAGGCGTTCGCAAGAGACATCGACGTCGCAAGGGTTTTGCAGTCCGGGGTTCCTCCTTCCCGCAGACGCAAATCTCCGAGCGGCGTTTTTTATTGCCCATTTTTCCCCGTTGTCACGGAAGGGACTGATACATGACCGAGAAATTGACGGGTGCCATGAAAACACTGCTCAACGGAGCGGCGACCATCTGTTCCGTGTTGGCAATCGGCACCTTCGCGACGCAAGCCGCTGCCGAAACACTGACGCTTGAAAAGGACGAACTGAAGCTCGGCTTCATCAAGCTCACCGACATGGCGCCGCTGGCGATCGCCTATGAAAAGGGCTTCTTTGAGGACGAGGGGCTCTACGTCACGCTGGAACCGCAGGCAAACTGGAAGGTGCTGCTCGACCGCGTGATCACCGGCGAACTGGATGGCGCCCACATGCTGGCCGGCCAGCCACTCGCCGCAACGATCGGCTATGGCACCAAGGCGCACATCGTCACGCCCTTCTCGATGGACCTCAATGGCAACGGCATCACCGTTTCCAACGCCGTCTGGGAGATGATGAAGGCGAATGTGGCGAAGGACGCGGATGGCAAGTTGGTCCATCCGATCAAGGCCGACGCGCTGAAGCCGGTGGTCGACAAGTTCAAGGCGGACGGCAAGCCGTTCAATCTCGGCATGGTCTTCCCGGTTTCCACCCATAATTACGAACTGCGCTATTGGCTCGCTTCCGGCGACATCAATCCCGGCTTCTATTCGCCGGCAGACGTCTCCGGCCAGATCAAGGGCGATGCTCTTCTGTCGGTCACCCCGCCGCCGCAGATGCCGGCAACCCTCGAAGCCGGAACGATCGTCGGCTATTCGGTCGGCGAGCCCTGGAACCAGGCCGCCGTCTTCAAGGGAATTGGCGTGCCCGTCGTCACCGACTACGAGATCTGGAAGAACAATCCGGAAAAGGTGTTCGGCCTGACCGAGGAGTTTGTCGAGCAGAACCCCAATACGACGCTGGCGCTCACCAAGGCGCTGATCCGTGCCGCGATGTGGCTTGACGAAAACAACAACGCCAATCGCGCCGAGGCAGTCGAAATCCTGTCCCGCAAGGAATATGTCGGCGCCGATGCGAAGGTCATCGCCAATTCGATGACCGGAACCTTCGAATACGAGAAGGGCGACAAGCGCGAGGTGCCGGACTTCAACGTGTTCTTCCGCTACAACGCGACCTATCCCTTCTATTCCGACGCCATCTGGTATCTGACACAGATGCGCCGCTGGGGTCAGATCCCCGAATTCAAGGACGACGCCTGGTACGCGGAGACCGCCAAGTCCGTCTACAAGCCGGATGTCTATCTGAAGGCCGCAAAGATGCTGGTCGAAGAAGATAAGGCCAAGGACGACGACTTCCCCTGGAACAGCGACGGCTATAAGGCGCCCACCTCCGATTTCATCGACGGCGTCAGCTATGACGGCAAAAACCCGAATGCCTACATCGACTCCCTGAAAATCGGCCTCAAGGGCCAGCAGAAAGTCGAGGGCGCCGACATCGTCGGCGGCTGATCCCCACCCCTTCCTGACACGACAAGGCAAGCATAGATGGCCCACGCAACCGATACCATCGACACCGGCAAGCTCGACAGCGCAATGCGCAGGGAGCGCGTCTTCCAGCGCATCAACAAGGCCGCCACATGGCTCAACATTCTCGGGCTCGGCTGGGTTACGCCGATCCTGCGGATCGCTGCCGGCGACAGCGCTCGCGAACAGATGGCGGAAATCCGCAAGACCCTGGTCATCCCGCTTGCCGGCATTCTGCTCTTCCTGGTCGCCTGGGGAGCCCTGGCGCCGACGATCAAGACATCGCTCGGCGCCGTACCCGGCCCGGTCGAGGTCTTCGAGCAGGCCGGCACCCTGTGGCAGGACCACTTCGCGGAACGGGAAAAGGCGGCGGCGTTCTACCAGCGGCAAGACGAGCGCAACGCCAAGCTCGTCACCGAAGGCAAGGCGGGAGAGGTCAAGTATCGCACCTATACCGGCAAACCGACCTATGTCGATCAGATCCTCACGTCGCTGATGACCGTCGGTCTCGGCTTCCTGTTCGGCAGCATCATCGCCATTCCGCTCGGCATTGCCTCGGGCCTGTCACGCACGATCAGTGGCGCGATCAACCCGCTGATACAGATCTTCAAGCCGGTCTCGCCGCTCGCCTGGCTGCCGATCGTCACCATGATCGTCTCGGCCCTGTACGTGAACCCTTCCGACATGCTGCCGAAGTCGCTCGTGATCTCGGCCGTCACCGTCACCCTCTGTTCGCTGTGGCCGACGCTCATCAACACGGCGCTTGGCGTCGCATCGATCGACAAGGATCTCGTCAATGTCGGCAAGGTTCTACAGCTTTCGACGGCGACCACGATCCGCAAGCTGGTTCTGCCTTCCGCCCTGCCGCTCATCTTCACCGGCCTGCGACTGGCACTCGGCGTGGGCTGGATGGTGCTGATCGCAGCCGAAATGCTGGCGCAGAACCCGGGTCTTGGAAAGTTTGTCTGGGATGAATTCCAGAACGGTTCCGAAACCTCGCTTGCCCGCATCATGGTCGCAGTTCTGACCATCGGCATCATCGGTTTTGCCCTGGATCGCATCATGTTCGCGCTCCAGTCCGCCTTCACCTTCTCGGCCAATCGATAAGGGAACGATGATGACCATTCTCGAACTCAGCGACATCTCGAAATCCTACGGCCAGGGGAAAAGCCGAAACGACGTTCTGGCGAACATCAACCTGAAGGTGAAGGAAGGTGAGTTCATTGCCATTGTCGGCTTCTCCGGTGCAGGCAAGACCACGCTGATTTCCCTCCTGGCCGGCCTTATGAAGCCGGATTCGGGCGCTGTGCTTTTCAACGGCAAGGAAGTCACCGGGCCTGGCCCGGAACGCGGCGTCGTGTTCCAGTCCTATTCCCTGATGCCCTGGCTCACGGTCGACGCGAACGTGTCCCTCGCCGTCGACAGCGTCTTCAAGGCGAAGAACAGGACGGAGCGCAAGGAGATCGTTTCGCGCTACGTCAGCATGGTTGGCCTCGCCCACGCCAAAGACCGCAAGCCTGCCGAGCTCTCCGGCGGCATGCGCCAGCGCGTCGCCGTGGCGCGGGCTCTCGCGATGCAGCCGGAAGTCTTGCTGATGGACGAGCCGCTCTCGGCCCTCGACGCACTGACCCGTTCGAAGCTGCAGGACGAATTTGCCGCAATCTCCGAACAGGAAAAGAAGACGATCATTCTCGTCACCAACGACGTCGACGAGGCGATCCTGCTTGCCGATCGCATCATTCCCCTGACACCCGGTCCGAACGCAACGCTCGGACCCAGCTTTGACGTTGCTCTGCCGCGCCCCCGTGATCGCGCCCAAATGAACTCCGACCCTGAATTCATCCGGCTGCGAGCTGCTGTCACCGCCTACTTGATGGACGTCGGCGCCGACCGCCAAACATCTGCCGGCCGTATCATTCATTTGCCGAACGTCGTTCCGATCACCCAGAAACCGCTGAAGGACAAGCTGCCGGCCGCCTATGAACGCGCCGCGCGCACGGTGGTCGAACGGCGTTTCGTCGAGTTTTCGGAGGTCCGCAAGACTTATGCAACTCCCAAGGGCCCGCTGACGGTTGTCGACGGTTTCGATCTCAAGATCAACAAAGGCGAATTCATCTCGATCATCGGCCATTCCGGCTGCGGCAAATCAACCGTCCTGTCGATGGCGGCCGGACTGAACGCGATCTCGGGTGGCGGCATCATCCTTGACGGCAAGGAAATCTCCGGCGCGGGGCCGGATCGGGCCGTCGTGTTCCAGTCCCCCTCGCTGATGCCATGGCTGACGGCGCGCGAAAACGTCGCTCTCGGCGTCGACCGCGTTTATCCCGCGGCTTCTCCGGCAGAACGCAAGGACATCGTCGAATACTATCTCGAGAAGGTTGGCCTCGGCGATTCCATGCACCGCGTCGCCGCCGACCTGTCGAACGGCATGAAGCAGCGCGTCGGCATCGCCCGTGCCTTCGCCCTTTCTCCCAAGCTGCTGCTGCTCGATGAGCCCTTCGGCATGCTCGACAGCCTGACACGCTGGGAATTGCAGGAAGTGCTGATGGATGTCTGGACCCGCACCAAGGTGACGGCCATCTGCGTGACGCACGACGTCGACGAAGCGATCCTGCTCGCCGACCGCGTGGTGATGATGTCGAACGGCCCCAACGCCCGCATCGGCAACATCATGGACGTGCATCTGCCGCGTCCGCGCAGCCGCAAGGCCCTGCTCGCTCATCGCGACTACTACGCCTACCGCGAAGAACTCATCGATTTCCTCGAAGCCTATGAGGGCGGCGCCAATCCGTCGCCCGAACGCCTCGAAACAATTCGGCAGAAGCGTGCCGCCCGTCTCGATGAGACCGGTGGACCGCTTCCCAGAACCGCAGCGGAGTAAATCCAATGGCTGAAAAACTCATCATCATCGGCAACGGCATGGCGCCCGGGCGCATGCTGGAGCACCTTTTCGAACAGGTTCCCGGGCAGTACGACGTAACGATCTTCAACGCCGAACCGCGCGTCAACTATGACCGCATCATGCTCTCGCCGGTCCTTTCGGGCGAAAAGAGCTATGAGGAAATCGTCATCCACGGCGACGGCTGGTACATCGAGCACGGCATCACGCTTTACAAAGGCCACAAGATCGTCTCGATCGACCGCGACAAGAAAACCGTCACATCCGACCATGGCGTGACCGAAAGCTATGACAAGCTGGTCATCGCCACCGGCTCCGTGCCCTTCATCATTCCGGTGCCTGGCAAGGACCTTCCCGGCGTCATCACCTACCGCGACCTCGATGACGTGCAGGCCATGCTGCTGGCCGCCCAGTCGCGCGAAAAGGCTGTCGTCATCGGCGGCGGCCTGCTCGGCCTCGAGGCGGCAGCAGGTCTTGCCTCGCGGGGCATGGACGTGACCGTGCTGCATGTGATGCCGACGCTGATGGAGCGCCAGCTCGATCCGGCAGCCGGCTACCTCTTGCAGAAGGCCGTCGAGGAACGCGGCATCAAGGTCATCTGCAAGGCCAACACCAAGGCCATCATCGGCGATGGCAAGGTCGAGGGCATCGAGCTCGACAACGGCACGATCATTCCGGCAACGTTGGTGGTCATGGCGGTCGGCATCCGTCCGAACGCCGGACTTGCCAAGGACGCCGGTCTCGCCGTCAATCGCGGCATCGTCGTCGATGCCGGCATGCTGACCTCCGATGGCGATATCCTGGCGCTTGGCGAATGCGCCGAGGTCGGCGGCATGGTCTATGGCCTCGTCGCACCGCTCTACGAAATGGCCCGCATCGCCGCTTCGCATCTGGCAGGCGATCGCACGCCGGCATTCGTCCATGCCGACACGCCGACAAAGCTCAAGGTCACCGGCATCAACCTCTTCTCCCTCGGCGACTTCGCAGAAGGCGACGACCGCGAGGAGATCGTGCTGCGCGATGCGACGGCCGGTGTCTACAAACGTCTGGTGCTGAAGGACAACCGCATCATCGGCACCGTGCTTTACGGCGAAACCGCCGACGGGGCCTGGTTCAACGACTTGAAGAAGAAAGCCACCGATATCTCGGAAATGCGTGAAACGCTCATTTTCGGTCAGGCCTACCAGGGAGGGTCCCCGCTGGACCCTATGGCGGCCGTTGCAGCCTTGCCGGATGATGCGGAAATCTGCGGCTGCAACGGCGTCTGCAAGGGCAAAATCACGGGTACAATCACCTCGAAGGGACTGACCTCGCTCGACGACGTGCGGGCCCACACCAAGGCATCCGCCTCCTGCGGCTCCTGCACAGGGCTTGTCGAACAGCTGATGTCGATCACGCTCGGCGACGCCTACAATCCGGCCGCCGTTCAACCGATGTGCACCTGCACCGAGCTTGGCCATGACGACGTCCGCCGCCTGATCAAGGCCAAGGGTCTGAAGACCATCCCGGCGGTCATGCAGGAACTGGAATGGAAGACCTCCTGCGGCTGCGCCAAATGTCGCCCGGCTCTCAACTACTACCTCGTCTGCGACTGGCCGGACGAATATGCCGACGATTACCAGTCGCGCTACATCAACGAGCGCGTCCACGCCAACATCCAGAAGGACGGCACCTATTCGGTCGTGCCGCGAATGTGGGGCGGCGTGACGAATTCGAAGGAGCTGCGCGCCATCGCCGACGTGGTCGACAAGTTCGAGGTGCCGCTGGTCAAGGTCACCGGTGGCCAGCGCATCGACTTGCTCGGCATCGAGAAGGAAGACCTGCCGGCCGTATGGGCCGATCTCGGCAAGGCCGGCTTCGTCTCCGGCCAGGCCTATGCCAAGGGCCTGCGCACGGTAAAAACCTGCGTCGGTTCCGACTGGTGCCGCTTCGGCACGCAGGATTCGACCGGGCTCGGCATCCGCATCGAGAAATTCATGTGGGGCTCCTGGACACCGGCCAAGCTCAAGATGGCCGTCTCCGGCTGTCCGCGAAACTGCGCCGAGGCAACCTGCAAGGATATCGGGGTCATCTGCGTCGATTCGGGCTTCGAGATCCATTTCGCAGGTGCTGCCGGTCTCGACATCAAGGGCACGGAAGTGCTCGGCCTCGTGAAGACCGAGGACGAGGCGCTGCAGCATATTGTGGCATTGACGCAGATGTACCGCGAGCAGGGTCGCTATCTGGAGCGCATTTATAAATGGGCCAAGCGCATTGGCCTCGACGAAATCCGCCACCAGATCATGGGCGATGCCGAGAAGCGCCAAGCCTATTACGACCGCTTCGTCTTCTCCCAGAAATTCGCCCAGGTCGACCCCTGGTCGGAGCGCGTCTCGGGCAAGGACAAGCATGAGTTCCGGCCGATGGCGACGGTTGGATACTCGGAAGCGGCGGAGTGACGGATATGGAAACGAACTGGATCGCAATCGGCGACATCAACGACATCCCGCTGCGCGGCGCCCGCTGCGTGAAGACGCCGCAAGGCAAGATCGCCGTCTTCCGCACGGCCGAAAACGAGGTCTTCGCTATCGAGGATCACTGCCCGCACAAGGGCGGTCCCTTGAGCCAGGGCATTGTTCATGGCAAGGCCGTCACCTGCCCGCTGCACAACTGGGTCATCTCGCTCGAAAGCGGCAAGGCGCTCGGCGCCGACGACGGCTCAGTGCGGACGATCGCCGTGCGCAACGAGGACGGTGCGCTCTCCATAGCGTTCGAAAGCCTGATGATGGCGGCGGAATAGGCGCATGACGGCGTTCATGGCGATACCCCCCTCTGTCCCTTCGGGACATCTCCCCCTCAGGGGGGGAGATCGGACAGCGCATGCCGCCGCCCCGTGTGGCAAGTTGGAGGCCCTTCGTGCCCAACTCACCACCGGAGGACACGGATGGCGCGGCAAGCTCCCGATCTCCCATCTTGAGGGGGAGATGTCAGCGAAGCTGACAGAAGGGGGTGAAAGCCACGGACGCCAGAATGGCGGGGGGAAGACCAGTGTCCACTGAAACCAAGACCACCTGTCCATACTGCGGCGTCGGTTGCGGCGTCATCGCCAGGATCGATGATAACGGCACAGTCAGCGTCAAGGGCGACCCGGATCATCCCGCCAACTTCGGACGCCTGTGTTCCAAGGGCTCGGCGCTTGCCGAAACCATCGACCTCGACGGACGTGTTCTTTATCCGCAGATCGACGGACGCCGCGCCGACTGGGACGAGGCGCTTGACCTTGTCGCCTCCCGCTTTTCCGAAACGATCGCCGAGCATGGCCCCGATTCGGTGGCCTTCTACGTTTCCGGCCAGCTGCTGACGGAGGACTACTACGTCGCCAACAAGCTGATGAAGGGCTTCATCGGCTCGGCCAATATCGACACCAATTCGCGCCTGTGCATGTCCTCCTCGGTCGCCGGCCATCGCCGTGCTTTCGGTGCCGATACCGTTCCCGGTACTTACGAGGACATCGAGCTTGCCGATCTGGTCATCCTGACCGGTTCCAACCTCGCCTGGTGCCATCCGGTCATCTACCAACGCCTCGCCGCCGCCAAGGCCGCCCGGCCCAGCATGAAGGTGGTCGTCATCGACCCGCGTCGCACGATGACCGCCGACATCGCCGACCTGCACCTGGCGATCCGGCCGGATGGCGACGTGGCGCTGTTCATGGGCCTGCTGGCCCACCTTGCCGGTAGCACTGTGATCGACCAGAACTATATCGGCACGCACACCAATGGTTTCGCCGAGGCCTTCGCCGCGGCCTCGGCCCTTAGCATCGCCGAGTTGATGGAATTGACCGGCCTGCCCTCCATGCAGTTGCGCCAGTTCTTCCGCCTGTTCGAAGAAACCGAAAAGGTCGTCACCTGCTACAGCCAGGGCGTCAATCAGTCCGCTTCCGGCACCGACAAGGTCAACGCCATCCTCAACTGTCATCTGGCGACCGCACGCATCGGTCGGCCCGGCATGGGACCTTTCTCGCTCACCGGCCAGCCGAACGCGATGGGCGGCCGCGAGGTCGGCGGCCTCGCCAATATGCTCGCGGCCCATATGGCAATTGAAAACCCCGAGGATTGCGACCGCGTCCAACGCTTCTGGCAATCACCTGATATTGCCCGCAAATCCGGCCTGAAGGCGGTCGACATGTTCCGCGCCGTCGCCGACGGCACGATCAAGGCACTCTGGATCATGGCCACCAACCCGGTCGTCTCGATGCCGGACGCCGATGCCGTCGCCGCCGCAATCGCCGCCTGTCCTTTCGTCGTCGTCTCCGACATCCTCACCGACACCGATACGGCGAAGTTTGCGCATGTCCTCCTGCCATCGCTCGGCTGGAGCGAGAAGGACGGCACCGTCACCAACTCGGAACGTCGAATTTCCCGTCAGCGGGGCTATCTTCCCGCCCCCGGCGACGCCAAGGCCGACTGGTGGCAGTTGGCCGAGGTCGGCCGCCGCATGGGTTTCGAGGGTGCGTTCTCCTTCGGCTCCGCGACGGAGGTCTTTGTCGAGCACGCGGCTTTGTCCGCCTTCGAAAACGACGGCAGCCGCGATTTCGATATCGGCGCCTATCGGCGAATCGATGAAACGACTTACGAAACGCTGGAACCCTTTCAATGGCCGCAGCCGGAAGGCGCGCAGGTGCAAACCACCCGCTTCTTCGCCGATGGCGGCTTCTTCCATCCAGATCGCAAGGCGCGTTTCATTGCCGTCAGCGCTCCGGTCTCGGACCGGACCAGTGCCGAATTCCCGCTGACGCTCAACACCGGCCGTATCCGCGACCAGTGGCATACGATGACGCGGACCGGCAAAAGCGCCCGGCTCTCCGCCCATATCGCCGAGCCCTTTGCCGAAATTCATCCGCGCGACGCCATGGAGCTAGGCATCGCCAGCGCCGGTCTCGTCGAGATCGAAAGTCCCTACGGGAAGGCCGTGGTGCGCGCTTTGGTTACCGAACGGCAGGCTCGCGGCAGCCTGTTCGTGCCGATGCACTGGAACGATCAGTTTGCCGCCAAGGCCCGCATCGACGCTGTCGTCGCGCCGGTCACCGATCCCTTCTCAGGTCAGCCGGCCTCGAAAAACGTCGCCGTTACTGCCCGGCGACTGAAGGTTGCAAGCTATGGCTTTGCGGTTTCGGCCGCCAAACCACAGGGGCTCGACACAGCCTATTGGGCACTTGCGAAGGCCGATGGCGGCTGGCGGCTGGAACTGGCGTTCGACGCCGCGCCCGAAAGCTGGACCCAGTGGTGCCGCACCCATTTCGGTATTCCCGACCATATCGAGCCCCTCGGCTATGCTGACGCCCAGACCGGCGACCTGCGCCTTGCCTTTTTCGATGGCGATCGGTTGCTTGCCGCGTTCTTCCTCGCCCGCCAACCGGTCGCCGTCGCGCGCAACTGGGCGATCGAGCAACTGACTGTCCGACATGCCGAATTGGCAAAACGGTTCGCCGTCGTTGCCGGGCGCCCGGGCGCTGGCCGCATGGATCCAGGTGCCACCGTCTGCTCGTGCTTCAGCGTCGGCGTCAACCAGATCGTCGCCGCCGTGCGCGGCGGCTGCCACAGCGTCGAGGCGGTCGGCAAGGAATTGAACGCCGGAACCAATTGCGGCTCCTGCCGCGCCGAAATCAGGGGGATCATCGATGGATGCCTTGCAGCTGCTGCCGAGTGACCGCAATACCCGCCCCGCCCGCATGGCATCGCTCGCCAAGCTGCCGGTCTTCTGGGCCCTTGATGGAAAACGCGCTGTTATCGCTGGCGGGTCCGACGCCGCAGCCTGGAAGGCGGAACTTCTCGCCGCTTGCGGAGCCGAAATCCACGTCTACGCGGAAGAATTGAGCGAGACATTTGCGAGCCTCATCAATCAAGACGGCCGGTTCCTTCACCACAGGAAGCAATGGTCGCCTGCGTCCTTCCAAAGCGCCGCGATCGCGATTGCCGACTGCGAAGACGACGAGGCCGCGGCCGCCTTCTTCGACGAGGCCTGCAGAGCCGGCGTGCCGGTCAACGTCATCGACAAGCCGAAATACTGCCAGTTCCAGTTCGGGTCGATCGTCAACCGCTCGCCCGTCGTCGTCGCAATTTCCACCGATGGCGCAGCGCCCATCCTCGCCCAGGCGATCCGTCGCCGCATCGAGACGCTGCTGCCGCCGGCCCTGAAGTCGTGGGCAGCACTGGCGCATTCGATCCGGGACAAGGTCAATACACGAGTCAGCCCCGGTGCGCCGAGGCGCGCCTTCTGGGAAAATTTCGTCGATCGCGCCTTCGGCGCGGCACCCGAGGCCGAAACCGAAGCTGGCCTTCTCGCCGATGCCGGGCGGATTGTCACGAAGAACACATCCTCCAGCGGACGCGTGACGCTGGTGGGTGCCGGCCCCGGCGATGCGGAACTTTTGACGCTCAAGGCGGTGCGTGCCCTACAGGCGGCCGACGTCATCCTGTTCGACGATCTCGTTTCCGACGAGGTTCTGGAACTTGCTCGGCGCGAGGCGAAGCGCATGCTGGTCGGCAAGCGCGGCGGCCGAACGAGCTGCAAGCAGGAAGATATCAACGCCATGATGGTCCAGCTCGCCAAGGCCGGAAAACGCGTGGTGCGGCTGAAATCCGGAGATCCGATGATCTTCGGTCGCGCGGGCGAGGAAATCGCCTGTCTCGAACGGCAAGGCATTCCAGTCGATGTCGTGCCCGGCATCACCTCCGCCAGCGCCATGGCCGCAAGGCTCGGTGTCTCGCTGACGCATCGCGATCACGCACAGGCCGTCCGCTTCGTCACTGGCCACTCGCGTCGTGGCGACCTGCCCGAACATCTCGACTGGCAAAATCTGGCCGAAACGCGCACCACGACGATTTTCTACATGAGCGGACGTACCGCAGGCCAGATCCGCACGCGACTTCTGGCTGCAGGTATGGACAGCGCGACCCCGGCCGTGGTGATGAGCGCGGTCACCCGCAGCGATGAAAGACGCTGGATTGGCATCGTTGACGATTTGGCGGACGCCGTGGCGCGGATCGGCGTCGACAATCCGATCCTTATCGGCGTCGGCCAGGCTTTTTCGGAGGCGCGCGCCGGGGCGGTGAACGCCGAAGAACGGCAGCAACAGGATTACGGCCAGCCTCAAGCGCGGGCATTTTAATCTCTGGCGGCGGGACGCAACACCGATCCGCCGCCAGATTCGCAGCTTATGACAGCAGCGAAGTTGTTGCCTAATGTGTGTTCGTCCCGTTCGACTCGCAAGCAGGCTGCGTTCTTCTCTTTGGCGGTTGAGTTGACCCAAACAGACAACCCCGTTCACCGTATCGACAACCTGCGAAGAGTGCCGTCGGCGCGGAATCCGGTCGTGAAATGATCAGCGTTTCACTTTGCGGGCATCCGGCTCGAACGATTACCTATGCAGAGCGCCCGGACGCCAAAGACAGCGACCCTGCATTCCGGTGTGACATTACGCTCCCTGTTCCTGTGGCCAGAGGATATCAACCAAAGGTTAACCATAAATTACAATCTGCGTGATGTATCTGTAAAATTGCAATCCTGACACGCACGCATAAGTACCGGGCCAGCCTTCCGGCAAAAAAACCGCCACAATCGATCGTCACTCGTATCGCCGAGGCATTGCGGCCATGATCGGCGCCGTTCCGCCTTGTCGGATTCCGGTCAGAGCGCCTCTCTGCCTGCTGGAGAACCTTTTAATGCCCCGGCCGGCGGCAGGAGACGATGCATGACGAAATGGCGCAATGAGCCGATGCTCCCTCATCATGTGGAGCTTTGCCAGCGCGTCTTCGACGCCACCAGGACGGCCCGCAAGATCGCGCCCGAGAGCGATGCCAATGACCCGGTCGCGGCACTCGTGCTGACGCTTTATCGCCATGGCGTGCGGGAGGAGGAGGAACTGTTGCGACGGGTTCTTCTGGCGCTGGATGAGGAATCCTGATTGAACTCCGGCTGCACCGCCGGGCTTCAAAGCAAAACCATTTCGCTCTACGCTGCTGACGGGCTACAAGATACAGGCTTGACCGCCGGATAATATTGATAAAAACTATAGACTTTTAGAATTATCCGGACGGTGAGATGTCATGAACCAATTGATCGTCAATCCGATGACCTTGTCAGCGCGCAGTGAATCGACAGCGTCGAAAGCGAGACGGCCGGTGGTCGCCATCATCGGCGGCGGCGTCTCCGGCGCAGCCACGGCGTTTCATCTCGCACGGGCGGACCAGAGCCCGGCGCCAAAGATCATCGTCTTCGAACCGCGCGACGGCCTCGGGAGGGGCCTTGCCTATGACACGGCGGAACCCGCTCACCGCATCAACGTTCCCGCCGCACGCATGAGCCTTCTCACCGACGAGCCGGATCATTTTCTTCGCTGGATTGATGCCCATTCGGCAACCGCGGGTGATGCCGACGCACTGCGGCCGGACGGCAATCTCTTTCCCCGGCGAAACGTGTTCGGCGATTATATCAATGCAATGCTGGAGCCGCTCATTGCCGACGGCGCCGTCCAGCATCGTCGCGCAACGGTTGCGCACCTGGTGCCCGACGGACAGCGCTGGTGTCTCGTCGAGGAGGACGGCGGCGAGACCCTGGCCGATATCGTCGTTATCGCCACCAGCCATCCGCCACCGGTAGCGCCGGGCGGACTGCAAACGCTGCTGAAGGACCATCCCCGCTTCGTGCCGGACCCGACCAGAGCCGGCGCGCTCGACGCAATCCGCCCGTACGACCGGGTGCTGATCATCGGCAACGGTCTGACCTCGGCCGACGTGATAGCCTCTCTGGCCCTCAAGGGGCACACGGGCGCGATCACGGCGATCTCCCGCCGCGGCCTGCGGTCTCGTGGACATGCGCCCTTCCCGCAAGATCCCGCAGGTGATTTCCTCGCCGATCAGGCTTTCACCGCGCGAACACTTCTTCGAAACATCCGCAACGTCATTCGGGAGTTAACCGCAACCGGGCTGACCTGGCACGGCGTCATCGATCAGGTGCGGGCACAGGGCCAATCGATTTGGCAGCTTCTGCCCCTGGCGGAAAGGAAACGCATCGTTCGGCACCTGCGGCCCTATTGGGATGTTCATCGCTTCCGCGTCGCCCCGCAGGTGGAAGCGGCACTCGACGAGGCGATCTCGCAGGGCCGCCTTGAAATTCTTGCCGCGTCGATCGCCGGTACCAATGTCGAAGACGAGGCGGTCAACTGCACGCTTCGCGTCCGGCGCAGGCGGGAGACCTTGCAGCGGACCTATGATGCCGTCGTTGTCACCACCGGTCCCGGACATGGCGGCATCCTTGCGAGCCAGCCCTTTCTCGCGGAGCTGGCCCGGGGCGGCTATCTTGAACTCGATCCGACCGGCCTTGGCCTTTCCTGCACCCGCAATTCCGAAGCGGTCGGCCCCGTAGCCGGCGTAACACCGTCGCTGTTGATTGCCGGCCCCCTGGCGCGCGGCACCTTCGGCGAACTGATGGGCCTGCCGCAGGTGACGGAACACGCGGCCTTCGTCGCCTCCGTGGTTGTCGAGCACTTTCAGGCAACGGTGCTTGGTCCGGCGCAAACCCCGCCTTGAGTTTTCTGAGGTGTTGCAACCGCCTTTACAGCATTCTTCGCGTGGCGGCCGCGTCGGCCAAGCCGTCGATCCAACGCAATCACCGCGATCCCGGTCACCCCTGATCCGGTCCGTTCCTGAACAGGTGATGCCTTCCTGAAAATGCCACCCCAGTCATAGCCATCGAGCGATCAATCGCCTTCGGCACGCGGATTGCTGAGGAGAAACTTCATCGACTATGCGCGGCAAGTCGCACGGCAAGGTTCGAATCGGCTTTCGTCAGCACCAGCGTCGTGTCCTCGACCTTCCAGGACAACCCGGACCGCAGCGCACGAAAGAATTTCGTCTCCTGACCCATCACGGCCGGAACGCACATCTTGCGCGTCGCGCCGGCGGGACCGAACACGATCTCGCTGCCCTTCAGGTTGAACGTGCCGGTGTAGCTATTGCAGCCGGCAAAACCGGAATAGGTTCCGTCATCATTGATTGCGAGCGTCGACTGTAAGTCGTCGATCACCCCGCCACCACCGATATCCTCGGCAAGCCATGTCCCGACGAGTTCGGCCGGCACGGATACGGCCGAGACTGTCGACACAGATGTCGCATCAAGCAGCACACAGGAGCAGGACAGAAACAGCGTAAGCGTCAACATGTGAGTACCGTCTTTTCCGAATTAGCGCGCACTCTGCCGCGATTCGCGCCTGCCCGCGACCATATCGCCACATCCTCTTTGGAGACTAGTCTTGTTGACGACCGCTTTCACCTGTAGAGCCTAGCGTGAAAAAACGAAAAACAACGGGACTTGGCCATGAACTCCGGCGCACCTGAAAAACGCCGATTGACCATTCTGGGCTCCACCGGCTCGATCGGCACCAACACGCTCGACGTCATTAACCAGCTTGGCGGCCGTGACGCATTCGAGATTGCCGCCGTGACCGGCAATGGCAATATTGGCCTGCTCGCCGAGCAGGCCAAGGCGACCGGCGCCGAACTCGCCGTGACCGCCAGCGAGGGCCAGTACGAAAACCTGAAATCCGCGTTGGCAGGCACCGGCATCGAGGTCGCCGCCGGCCGCAGCGGCCTGATCGAGGCTGCTGAGCGCGATGCCGGCTGGGTCATGGCGGCCATTGTCGGAACGGCCGGCCTCGTACCGACGCTCGCCGCCGCCCGGCGCGGCGCCGATATCGCGCTCGCCAACAAGGAATGTCTGGTCTCCGCCGGAGAGCTCTTCGTGCGCGCGGTTGCCCAAGGCGGCGGCCGATTGATCCCCGTCGACAGCGAACACAGCGCCATCTTCCAGTCGCTGGAGGAGGATCAGCGCCACGCGGTCGAGCGGATCGTACTGACCGCGTCCGGCGGCCCCTTCCGCACATGGTCGCGTGAGCAGATGGCAGGCGTTACGGCCGAAGCCGCTCGCGCCCATCCGAACTGGTCGATGGGCATGAAGATCTCGATCGGCAGCGCCTCGATGTTCAACAAGGCGCTGGAAATGATCGAGGCGAAGCACCTGTTCGACGTCGCGCCGAGCCAGATCGAAGTCGTCGTCCATCCGCAGTCGATCATCCATTCGATGGTCGGCTACACCGACGGCTCGGTGCTCGCCCAGTTGGGCTGCCCCGACATGCGCACCGCGATCGGCTATGCGCTGACCTATCCGGCGCGGACGAAACTCAATGTCGATCGGTTGGACTTCGCCAAGCTCGCGAGGCTGGATTTCGAGGCACCGGACGAAGTCCGTTTCCCGGCGCTCCGCCTTGCCCGCACTGCAATGGAGCGTGGCGGTCTGCAGGGCGCGATCATGAACGCGGCCGAAGAAATCGCCTTCCATGCCTTCGTCTCAAGCCGCATCGGCTTCCTCGATATGGCCGATATCGCCGAGGTGGTCATGGACCGCATGACGGACCTCGCCCCGGCCGCCTCGATGGATGACGTTTTCGCCGCCGACCGCGAGGCCCGTGCCCGTGCCGCCGAAGCCATCGCCGGAAAAGAAAAGGCCGCCGGAGCGGCGGCCTGATTCAATTCAATAGGTTAGATTCACCTTACGCAACAGCCCTCGCCAGCGCGCAACGCGACCAGAGCTGGTGCAGCGCGCCGACCAGGTGGTCGATATCGCCATCCGAATGCAGCGGCGTCGGCGTAATGCGCAGGCGCTCGGTCTTTTTCGGCACCGTCGGATAGTTGATCGGCTGGACATAGATGCCGCAATTATCGAGCAGTAGATCGGAGATCCACTTGCACTTGGCCGCATCGCCGACGATCACCGGCACGATGTGGCTCGGATTGTTCAAGTGCGGAATGCCGTTCTTGTCGAGCAGATTGCGCAGGCGGCGAACCCGTTCCTGATGGGCAAAGCGTTCGATCTGGCTTTCCTTCAGGTGCCGGATCGAGGCGACCGCACCGGCAGCGAGTGCCGGCGGCAGCGCGGTCGTGAAGATGAAGCCGGAGGCAAACGAGCGGATGAAATCGCACAGCGCGCTCGACGCGGCGATATAGCCGCCCATGACGCCGAAAGCCTTGCCGAGCGTGCCCTCGATCACCGTCAGCCGGTGCATCAGGCCTTCGCGCTCGGCAATGCCGCCGCCGCGCGGGCCGTACATGCCGACGGCATGGACTTCATCGAGATAGGTCATCGCGCCGTACTTGTCCGCGAGATCGCAGATTTCCCTGATCGGCGAAATATCGCCGTCCATCGAGTAGACCGATTCGAAGGCAATGATTTTTGGTGCGCGCGGGTCGGCGGCCGCCAGCTTGGCCTCGAGGTCGGAGACGGAATTGTGCTTGAAGATCACCCGCTCGCATTTGGAGTGGCGGATGCCCTCGATCATCGAAGCGTGGTTGCCGGCGTCCGAAAAGACGATCACGCCGGGGATCTTCGAACAGAGCGTTCCGAGCGCTGCCCAGTTGGAGACGTAGCCGGAGGTGAACAAAAGCGCCGATTCCTTGCCGTGCAGGTCGGCAAGCTCGCGTTCGAGAAGAACGTGGTAGTGATTGGTGCCAGAAATATTCCGGGTGCCTCCCGCACCCGCGCCACACTGGTCGATGGCGAGTTTCATCGCCTCCGTGACCTTTGGATGCTGGCCCATGCCGAGATAGTCGTTGGAACACCAGACGGTGACATCCTGCTTTTCGCCGCTAGCATTGTAGCGGGTCGCCTTCGGGAATTGCCCGCGCTGGCGCTCCAGATCGGCGAACACCCGGTAGCGGCCTTCCTGATGCAGGCCGTCCAGTTCGCCTTTGAAGAAACTCTCGAAATCCATCATCGTCTCCAGAACCTTGCCGTCTTTTTGATCGAAAGACAGCCTACGTCAATCCCGAAGCTCGGGATCGCCGCAGCCTGCGGCAAAAGGCCCCTAATTTTGAACAGTTCCAAACTATCCGTCATGAATTTCATTCCACTTAACATTGATCTGAGTCAAGCCCGCATGAAAAGGACGGCCCGCTCCCTCCTTATATTCTGTTTCAAAAAACCGACGCCAATCATTTAAGCGGCACTGGAATTCCAGCCATGCCCCCGTCTCAGACAGGCGCGGAAAATTTCTCCAGCGCTGTCACGCCGGGAACAGCGCCTTCAGCTTCCATTCAGGTTGAATGGCATCTCTTGTCATCGAGGGGATGTTGCAGGATATCTGTAGACTTTCGCAAGCATGCAATTATCCTCGAAGTTGCAAGTTGACCGGAGGGGGACCTTACCGTCCAGCTTCCATTCCTGGGGAGAACGGACGGCGGAGAGGCAAGCTTTCGCGTCCAGATTGGAGAACCAAATGAAGAAAGCCATTGTGCTTGTGTTGATCGCATTGTCGGTCGCAAGCTGCACGCAGACCGAAAAGGGTGCGGGCATCGGTGCCGTTTCCGGCGCCATCATCGGCGGCGCGATCACCGGCGACGTCCGTGGTGCCGCCGTCGGCGCTGCGATCGGCGGTGTTTCCGGCGCGGTCATCGGCCACGTCTCGGAACAGCCCGGCCAGTGCTACTACCGCGACCGCTACGGCCGCCGCTACATCGACGATTGCCCGTGATATAGCCGCAGGTTACAGGCAGCAGGACAACAACGCGGCAAGCGTCAGTTGTCCTGGAGCGCCAAAATACGGCCAGCCCCGGAGAAATCCGGGGGTTTTTTGTTTCCCGCACGTCACACTTGTCGCGGTTTTTCTCCAAATTCCGGCCTCAAGCCTTCATCACCGGAGCAATGCTGTGTAGGGTCATCGTTAATGAAGGGAAAACCTTGTCATGCAATGTTGCCCCTGCCATGACGGCAGGCGGATGTTGAAAGTAGCCTGGAAAGCGGAATGCGGAAACGAAAGCGTCTGCCGACTGTAAGTGTTGCGTACCGGAACGCTGGCACCGCTTTTGCCGTCGCGGCGCTTACCGTCTGCGGGCCTTTGTCGGTTACCGACGCCCATGCTTTCAAGATCTTCGGCATCAGTTTCTTCGAGAGTGACGAGGAAAAGGTCGAGGTCATCGATCCCGTCAACTATAATCTTACCTTGACGGAAGGCTCGGGCGACGAGGACCTGAAGGAGGCACTGGAAAACAGTTCGCGTCTGTTCCAGGACAAGGACAAGCCTGTTTCCGGCGATCTCGGCCTCGCCATCAAGGCGCGCGACGATCGCGATCGGCTCCTCGCCGCCCTCTATGAACAGGCCCGCTATGGCGGCACGGTCGACGTGAAGGTCAACGGCCAGGACATCGACACGTTGCCGCCCGACCCCGTGTTTCCCGACGGTGCTCCGGTTTCCGTCGAAATCACCGTGACCCCCGGTCCGGTTTTCACGCTTGGCAACGTCGTGCTCAAGGGAGACGCCCTTGGGCGCAGGCCGGACGAATACCTCAAACCCGGCGCGCGGGCAGATTCCACCCTCATCATCAAGGCCGGCGAAAAGGTTGTCGAGGACTTGAAGGAGGAAGGCCGACCGCTCGCCAGGCTGACGGAACGCAGCGCCATTGCCGATCACAAGACGAATACGGTGGATGTGGTCATCGCCGCGGAAGGCGGCCCGGTTGCACCGGTCGGCACCGTGACCGTGACCGGCACCAAGACCGTTGATCCCGCCTTCGTCGCCAGCTATTCGCGCCTCAACGGCGGCAAGCCCTATTCGCCGGAAAACCTGCGCAAGGCCTCCGAACGGCTGCGCCAGCTCGGCGTGTTTTCGAGCATCACCATCAAGGAAGCCAATGAGCTGGCGCCGGATGGCACCATTCCGATGACCATCGAGGTCTCCGAAGGCAAACACCGCTATTTCGGCGCCGGCGCGCAGTACTCGACGACAGACGGTTTCGGCATCCAGGGTTATTGGGGTCATCGCAACCTCTTCGGTCGAGCCGAATCATTGCGCGTCGAGGGCTCCGTCAACCGCATCGGCGAGACGGCCGATGTCGGCAACCTTGATTATTCGGCCGGCCTCCTCTTTGCCAAACCCGGTGCCTTCGGACCGGCTTCCATCTTCAATGCCAGCCTGAAGGCGCAGCTCCTCGACCCCGACGCCTATAGCGCGACGATCTTCACCGGGGCTGCCGGCGCAACCTTCGAGCTGTCCGATACCGACACGATTTCCGGAGGCGCCGAGCTGAGCTGGGCCGACGTCGACGACGCCTTCGGCTCAAACGAATATCTGACGGCGGCGATCCCGATCGAGTATGTCCGCGATACGCGCGACGACAAGCTGAACCCGACAGCTGGCTACCGAGCCTCAATCAACGCCAAGCCGAGCTATGAGATCAACGGCCAGGCCTTCTTCAGTTCATTCGAAGGCTCGGCCTCGGCCTATCTTGGCCTCGGGGAGGAAGATCGCTTCGTGCTGGCCGGCAAGCTCAGCGCCGGTGTGCTGGCCGGCGGTGACGGCCTTGACTCCATTCCAGCCAACCGGCGCTTCTACCTCGGCGGCGGCGGCACCGTGCGCGGCTATTCCTATCAGGAAATCAGCCCGCGCAACGCCGATGACGAAATTCTCGGCGGACGCTCCTATGTCAACGCCTCGGTGGAGGCACGCATCGACATCACCGAAAAGATCGGCATCGTCCCCTTCATCGACGCCGGAACCGTATCGGCCAAAACCGCGCCGGATTTTTCGGATATACGTACGGGCGCCGGTATCGGCATTCGCTATGCAACGCCATTCGGGCCGATCCGGCTCGATTTCGCGGTGCCGCTGAACGCCTATCCGGACGGCACCAAATACGGGATCTATGCCGGCATCGGGCAATCCTTCTGACTGCTTCAGGAGACCGGCGGCAGAGAGAAGCAATTTCATCGCGACGTAACTTGGACTATGGATAAACCATGAATCGTTTCCTCCGTTTCCTGAAAGCCGCGTCGCGCTGGTTCCTCTATTGCCTCGGTCTCGTCCTTGTCGCCGCGGTGTTGTTCCTCGTCTTTGCCGGCTTTACGGCGCCCGGCGCGCGGCTTGTCGCCGCGATGATCGAGAAATACGCCTCGACCCCCGACCAGATCGTCCGCATCAATGATCCGAGTGCGCTGCTCACGGGCGATTTCACCGCTTCCAGCGTCACCCTGTTCGACAGCAAGGGCGTTTATGCGGAAATCCGCGAAGTCGCCATCGACTGGTCGCCGACAGCGCTTTTTGCCAAACGTTTCGAAGCGACGAAACTGTCCGCCGGATCCGTGCGTCTTGAACGGTTGCCGATCCCTTCGCAGGAAACCCGCGAGGTCCGTGAAACCTTCGCCTTGCCGCTCGATGTCAAGATCGATGCCTTTGACCTTGAAGACGTCGTCATCGGCAAGGAGATCGCCGGCGTCGATCAGTTCCTGAGTGCCGAGGGCAAGCTGGACGCAACCAATGCCAGCATTGCCACAGCCCTTGCCGTCGCGCAGCGCGACCGGCCGGACGCCAAGGCGATCGCGGACATCGTCTTCAATCCGGCCGGCAACGAGTTGAGGCTGGAGACCACGATCGAGGAGCCCAAGGGTGGACTGCTCGCCAAGGCCATGCGCCTGCCTGGCGAACCGGCGATCAGCGTCAACGTCACCGGCCAGGGGCCGCTTTCCAACTGGAGCGGCACGGCAACCGCCGCACTCGATGGCAACGAGGTGCTGAAGCTCGGCGGCCAGCACACGTTGGCGGCCGATGGGTTCCGCACCGTCTCGCTGAAGGGCGGCGGCACGTTCAGCGATCTTCTGCCGGCCGCCTTCAGGCCGCTGTTCGAAGGCACGACCGACATCGACCTTTCCGCAGCCATCGACGGCAAGACCGTCCGCATCCAGACGGGCAATGTCTCGACCGGCGCGCTGACGCTGTCGGCGTCCGGTACCTACAGCACGGCGGGGCAAAACGACCTGCACGCGAGCCTCACCGGCAAGAACGGCCCGATCGATTTCCGCCTGCCGCTGGAAAAAGGCGAGGCTCAGCTCGCAATCGACAAGGCAAGCGTCTCGTTGATCGGCGATGCACAAACTGCCGTGCTCGACATCGGCGCCGAGGTCGGCAAGGCAACCCTGCCCCAAGGTGAGATCGAGGCGATCAAGCTGCACGCCTATAGCGACGCCTTCAACCTTACGACCCGCACCGGCCCGCTGAAAACCACGATCGAAACCGGTGCGACCCGCTTTGCCAGCGCCGATCTCGACCGGCTCCTCAAGGGACCGGTCAAGCTCGACGGCACGCTGTCGCTGACGCCGGAAACGGCATCGTTCGATCCGATTACGATCGAGAGCGCCAGTATCGGCGGCACATTGATCGGCTCCTACACGATCGCCGAAAACACGGTCGCGACCGGCTTCAAGCTCTTTGCCGTGCCCGCCGTCCTGCCGCCGGCGCTGGCTGCGAAATTTGACACGACGATTGCGATTGAAGGCAACCTTGGAACCGGCGCCAATGGCCGCGTCGATGTCAGCGACCTAACCATAAAGTCCGGAACCGTGAGCGCCGCGGGCTCGGCTGCTCTCGAACCCGGCAATCTCACCGCCGAGATCACCGGCACTGTGCCGGAAATCGGCAAGCTTCTTGCCGACGCCAAGGGTGCCGCCGCCTTCAGCGCCGACGTGACCGGGCCTCTCGATGCGCTCGCCGTCAAGGCGAAGATCACATCGAGCGAGACAACGCTTGCCGGCCGCACCCTGAACGATCTTTTAGTCAACGCCGACGCCGTCGTCGGCCGCGATGGACCGACGGGGACTGTCACCGCCAGCGGTAGCCTGGAGGGACAGGCGATCAACGCTAAGGCCGATATCGCGACGGCGAAAGGCACGACCAATGTTCCGTCATTCGAGGCGGTGATCGGGTCAAACACCCTGAAAGGTTCGCTGGACCTGACGGCGGAATTTGAGCCGAGCGGCTCGCTGGCCTTCAACTTCCCGGATGTCGGGCTGCTGGCCGCGATGGCCGGGCAGATCGCGTCCGGCGATCTCGCCGGCTCGGCCAGCATCAAGACGGAAAACGGCGTCACCTCGGTGGCGGTCAAGGCCAATGGATCCGGCATAACACGCGGTGATCTGGTGATCACCAGGCCAACGGCCGACATCACCATCGCCGATCTCGAAGCGCTCGCAATAAAGGGTGCCGTGACGGTCGAGGAAGTGAAGCAGGGCAGCAACCGCCTCGCCAGCGTCAATCTCGGCTTCGAGCAGCAGGACAACAGGACGAATTTCGCCCTCGACGGCACCTATGACGCCGCCCCGCTCAGCGCCCGCGGCGATCTGCACAGCGCTGCCGGCCGCACGACGATCAATCTGCAATCCTTCGCGGCAGCACCAAAGAAAATCCCGCTGGAACTGGCCAACCCGACGACCATCGTCCTCGAGAACGGCGCGGTCAACCTGCAGCGACTGGCGATCGGAGTGTCGGGTGGAACGGTGACGCTCACCGGCAGCGCCGGCGAAAGACTCGCCTTGACAGCGGAACTTGCCAGCATCGAATCCAGCCTGCCGCTTGAAGGCGGCGAGGCACGTATGGCGCTCGATACCGGCACCGCCTCGATCAACGGCGATATGCATTCCGCCGTTCTCGACGTGACGGCCAATGTTGGCGAGATCGCACTGCCGCAAGGCCGTTTCGAGGCCGTCAAACTGACGGCGCACAGCGACGCCTTCAATCTCACCACGCGCACCGGCCCGGTTGCGGCGACGATCGAGGCCGGTGCGACGCAACTTACAAATGCCGATCTCGACCGGTTGGTCAAAGGCCCGCTCACGGTGGCAACGACGCTCGCCGTGACGCCCGAAACGCTCGGTTTCAGCCCGATCACGATCGGCAGCGCCAACCTCGACGGCGCGCTCGCCGGCACCTTCAGCCTTGTCGACAACAGGCTGAACACCACCTTCAGGCTTTCCGCCCGCCCTGCCGCCCTGCCCGCTTCCGTCGCCGCGAAATTCGATGCGCCGGTGAACGTCGCCGGCACGCTTGCGACTGGCCCCGACGGCGCCGTCGACATCACGAATCTCAACGTGACCTCCAGCACGCTCCAGGCCGCCGGTTCTGTTGCGCTCAGGGCGCAGACCCTGACGGCCGCGCTGACCGGCACGGTGCTCGACCTCGGCAAGGTCCTGGCTGATGCAGAAGGCCAGGCCAACTTCACGGTTGATGCCACCGGCCCGCTCGACAATCTCGGCGTCAAGGCAGACGTCACGTCCCGCGGCGCGACGCTTGCCGGCCGCACATTGAGCGACCTGCAACTGACGGCCGACGCAACCGCCAACCCGAAGAACCCGCAGGCCAAGATAACCGCCACCGGCGCGCTCGGCGGCCAGGCCATCAACGTCAAGGCCGACCTCGTTTCCAAGGACGGTCGCACCAGCGTGCCGGTTCTTCAGGTGCGGATCGGCGAAAACACGCTGAACGGCGTTGTCGACTTCACGTCCGACTTCCTGCCGCAGGGGACGATCGACTTCACCTTCCCCGATGTCGGGCTGCTGGCGGCCATGGCCGGGGAAAAGGCCTCCGGCGATCTCGCAGGGTCGGCGTCCATCAAAAGCGATGGTGGCACAACCTCGATCGCGCTCAAGGCCAGCGGCTCCGGCATCAAGCGCGGTGACCTCGTCATCACTAAACCGGTAGCGGACATCACCATCGCCGATTTGAAGGCGCTGGCGATCAAGGGCAATCTTTCCGTCGAGACCTTTGCCCAAGGCGCAAATCGCGTCAGCGGCCTGAAGCTCGATTTCGTCCAGCAGGCAAACCAGACCAATGTCGCTCTCGACGGTAACTATGATGGCGCGCCGCTCAAGCTGCGCGCCGATATCCAGACGGCGGGAGGCAAAACGACGGTTGATCTCTCCTCCTTCACCGCCACCCCGAGAAAGATCCCGGTCAAACTCTCGGCACCGACGACGGTCACCATCGAAAACGGCACGGTCAGCCTGCAGAAGCTGACGATCGGGGCATCCGGCGGCACGATCGCCATCACCGGATCGGCCGGCGAAAAGCTTGATCTCGCCATCACCCTCAATGCCCTGCCCGCCAGGCTCGCCAACACCTTCGCACCCTCGCTCGGGGCGGACGGCGCCATCAGCGGCACGGTTGGGGTCAAGGGCACATCGGCGGCACCGGTCGCTACCTATGACCTGCGCTGGGCGAACGCTGCAGTCGCTCAAGCCAAGTCGGCGGGCGTTGGGGCGCTGGACATTAGCGCCAAGGGCCAGTTCGCCGACAACACAGTCACGCTCGACGCGACGATCAGCGGTTCGGGTGGCCTTTCTTTCCGGGGCGGCGGCAAGATCGGCCTGACCGGCAACCGGCCGATCGACATGAAATTCTCCGGCAACCTTCCCTTCGGCCTCGCCGCCGGTCTGCTGGCGCAGCAGGGCTTCACGCTGACGGGCGCTGCCAACGTCGATCTCGCCATCAGGGGCGCGGCGACCGCGCCGCAGATAACCGGCACGATCTCGACCTCCGGCGCCCGCCTTGTCGATGTCCGCCGCAACCTCGCGATTACCGATCTGACGGCCAATATTTCGCTCGATGGCAAACAGGCGACGATTTCCAAATTATCCGGGCGGCTTGCCAGCGGCGGTTCGCTCGATGTCACCGGCACCGTCGGCATCGCGCCCGGCTCCGGCTTTCCGGCCGATCTTTCGATCCGACTCGACAACGCAACCTATGTCGACGGAAGTCTGTTTACGGCCAATGTCGATGGCGCTCTGACCCTCAAGGGCTCGCTCACGGCGACGCCGGTGCTGGGCGGCAAGGTCACCATCCAGAAAGCGGCGATCACTATCCCGGAAAAACTTCCGGCTTCGCTGTCTGAAATCAACATCAAGCACAAAAATGCTCCGGCCAGGGTCCGCCAGATGCAGGCGGATGTCCAAAGCGACACTGCAAGCAGCGGCGGAGCCAAGGGCGGCGGCGTGGCCTTCGACCTCGCCGTCCATGCGCCTGGAAAGCTATTCGTCCGCGGTCGCGGTATTGACGCCGAACTCGGCGGCGATCTGACGATCCGCGGCACCGCCGCCCAGCCGGCCGTCACCGGCGGTTTCGAGATGCGGCGCGGCCGATTGGAAATTCTCGGCAAGCGGCTCGACTTCTCGGAAGGCACGATCAGCTTCGGCGGCAACCTCATCCCGACGCTCGACCTCGATGCGACGTCGACTGCAGGTTCGACGACGATCACCGTCAATGTCGCCGGTCTTGCCAACAATCCGACCATCACCTTCTCATCTTCGCCCGCTCTGCCGCAGGACGAGATCCTGGCGCAGCTGATCTTCAACCGGTCGCTGTCCAACCTGTCGGCCCTGCAGATCGCGCAGCTCGCAAGCGCCGTCAGCCAACTGGCAGGCGGCGGCTCCAACTCGCTGCTCGACGGATTGCGCAACAAGCTTGGCGTCGACGACCTCGATGTCTCGACCGACGCCAGCGGCGGCGCCCAGGTCACGGCCGGCAAATATCTGAACGATCGGACCTATCTGCAGCTTCAATCAGGCTCCGAGGCTGGCGGCGGCAAGGCGATCATCAATCTCGACGTCGGCCGCGGCGTCAAGCTGCGCGGCGAAGCCGGCAGCAGCGGCACAGGTGCGGGTATCTTTTACGAGAAGGAATATTGAGCGGAAATATCTCGTTTATTCCCGGCCGTGTGAGAGTGTGCGCTCGAAAGGAACCGTTGTGCGCTTAAACCAAGTAACAGTGACGATGCCGGACCTGGATGCGGGCTGGCTCTTTTATTGTGCGCTTGGCCTCAAGCCCGTCGTTGGCGCGCGTCCGCGGTACGCGGCCACCATGCTCCGCCTCGGCAAAGCTAGAACCCCGTCGTCATCTTGCTCGTCTTCAGCAGGATATTCGTCTCAGTCAGGTTGATCCCGTCGATCAGCCGGATGCGCCGTAGCGTTTCGTCGAAAGTGGCGAGATCCTTGTCTTCAAGCTCGGCGATGAAATCCCAGCGGCCATTGGTGGAATGGAGCGCCCGCACCTGCGGCAGGCCGCGCAGTTGCGCAGCAACCTTGTCGGCCATCTTGCCGTGAATCTCGATCATGACGATGGCCCTGACGCCGCTGCCGGACAGCTCGGCGCCGGTGCGGATGGTGAAGGCGGCGATGGTGCCCGACGACACCAGACGGTCGATGCGGGCGGCAACGGTGGCACGCGATGCACCGGTTGCCGCAGCCAGCGACGAGACCGGCGTGCGGGCATTATGGCGAAGCGCACTGATCAGCGTATGATCCAGATCGTCAAGGCTTATCATTATGCTCATCCCGATTTATCAAAGTGCCGATAATAGCCTTCTATCTGTCAGTTATCCATCTTTTTGCTAACATCTGAAACGGCAATAATCGGCACACCAACCGGGCAAACCGGCATCACGCAAACCTGCGGGGAAATCCATGGCTGAATCCAAGAAAAGCATCGCGCTGATTGGCGCCCCACTCGAGGAAGGCTCCGGCCGCCGTGGTTGCGCCATGGGCCCAGCGGCGCTGCGCATCGCCGGCATCGACACCATCCTCGCCGGTCTCGGCCACAGCGTTGCCGACGAAGGCGACCTGAAGCCGCTGCCGGCCCGCGACCTTGCCAACCATCCAGGCGCCAACAACCTGCAAATTGTCGCTGCCATGACACGTGCGCTGGACGAATCGGTGTCTCACGCCGCCCGCGCCGGCAGGTTTCCGCTGATCCTCGGCGGCGATCATGCCCTGTCGATGGGCTCGGTCTCGGGTATGGCCCGTTATGCAAAGGAGCAAGGCCGCCCGCTCTTCGTGCTCTGGCTCGATGCCCATGCCGACTTCAATTCCCCTGCGACCTCGCCGTCCGGCAACATGCATGGCATGCCTGTCGCATTTTTCTGCGGCGAGGCTGAATTCGCCCCGGTCCTGGACAAGGACCGTCCGCTGGTCGATCCGAGGCACGTCTTCCAGGTCGGCATCCGGTCCGTCGACGACCGCGAGCGCGAGGAAATCGCCGAGCACGGCGTCAATGTCTACGACATGCGCGCCATCGACGAGACCGGCATGGCGCATATCATGCACGAGATCATCGCGACGATTAAGGGCGCGAACGGCATGCTGCATGTCAGCCTCGACGTCGATTTCCTCGATCCGGAACTGGCGCCTGGCGTCGGCACCACCGTGCCCGGCGGCGCGACCTTCCGTGAAGCGCATCTGATCATGGAAATGCTGTGCGACAGCGGCCTCGTCTCGTCGCTCGATCTCGTCGAACTCAACCCCTTCCTCGACGATCGCGGCAAGAGCGCCCGCATTCTCGTCGAACTGACTGCCAGCCTGTTCGGCCGCCGCGTACTCGACCGCCCAACCCGCAGCGCCTGAACCCACGAACCCGAGCCACCCGGAGGACCCATGCATACGACGAACGCACTGATCGAAACCGAATACCGGCTCGGCGCACACAACTACAAGCCGCTCGACGTCATCCTGTCGCGCGGAGAAGGCGTCTATGTCTGGGATCTCGACGGCAATCGCTATCTCGACTGCCTGTCGGCCTATTCCGCCGTCAACCAGGGCCATTGCCACCCGAAGATCCTCGCGGCGATGATCGAACAGGCACAGAAGCTGACGCTGACTTCGCGCGCCTTCCGCAACGACCAGCTGGCGCATCTCTACGAGGAGCTGGCAGCGCTCACCGGCAGCCACAAGATCCTGCCGATGAACTCCGGGGCCGAAGCCGTCGAAACCGCCGTCAAGGCCGTGCGTAAATGGGGATACGAGGTCAAGGGCGTTCCGGAAAACAAGGCCGAGATCATCGTCTGCTCCAACAACTTCCATGGCCGCACCATGGGGATCGTCGGCTTCTCGACCGATCCGGATGCCCGCTCCGGCTTCGGCCCCTTCGCGCCCGGCTTCATCACCGTGCCCTTCGGCGACATCGACGCCTTCCGCGCCGCGATCAACGAAAACACCGTCGCCTTCCTGATCGAGCCGATCCAGGGCGAAGCCGGCGTCGTGATCCCGCCGCGAGGCTATTTCCCCGAGGTTCGGGCGCTGTGCTCGAAGCACGGCGTCACGCTGATCCTCGACGAGATCCAGACCGGCCTTGGCCGCACCGGCAAACTGCTTGCCGAGGAGCACGAGGGCATAGAGGCCGACGTGACCCTGATCGGCAAAGCGCTCTCCGGCGGCTTCTATCCGGTTTCGGCCGTGCTTTCGAATTCCGAGGTGCTCGGCGTTTTGAAGCCCGGTCAACATGGCTCGACCTTCGGCGGCAACCCGCTTGCCTGCGCTATCGCCCGCGCCGCGCTGAAGGCGCTGACCGAGGAAGGCATGATCGAGAACTCCGCCCGCATGGGCGATCGCTTCCAGACGGGGCTGAAGGACATCCGCTCCAACATCATCAAGGAAGTGCGTGGCCGCGGCCTGATGCTTGCCGTCGAATTGGTGCCGGAAGCCGGCGGCGCGCGCAAATATTGTGAAGCGCTCAGGGAGCGCGGTATCCTCGCCAAGGACACCCACGGCGACACGATCCGTATCGCCCCGCCGCTGGTCATCACGGAGGATCAAGTCGACTGGGCGGTCGAGCAGTTCACGGGTGTTCTGACCGCAGGCTGATTCGCCGTGCGGCAGCTGCAAATCGCAGCTTCCCGTGCCTTTGAGATGCGATTTGTTCTAGCCCCTGTACCCTGCGTTGTGCCAAGTGCATTCATTTTTGGTATTTTAGCAATACTGAGACGAGAACGGCATTTCTTAAATATCTAATTAAGACTTGAGCCGCTAAATGTTGCTATCGCGATCGGTACCAGCCGAGCATGAAGCAACCGCGTAAGGCCGATAAACCGGCATGTTTTATCGATGCGGGCCGTCTAGGCACCTCAACCAGCCAACGCCAGGCGCGCACATCCCCGATCCAACAAGAACCGCCCATGCATGCGGCGCGCGCAGGCGCGCTTTTGCGGACCATGCGCGCAAAGACCGCGAGAGCTCATGCGAAAATTTCTATCGCCATTCGGCAGCGACGCCAAAGCCATTCTGGATGCGATGCAGCGATCGCAGGCCATCATCGAATTCGACATGCAGGGAAAGATTCTGACCGCCAACGAAAATTTCTGCCGTGCGCTGGGCTATGCCCTGTCGGAAATCGTCGGCCAGCACCACCGCCTGTTCGTCGATCCGCAAGATGCCGCAAGCTCGGACTACCGGGAGTTCTGGGCGCGCCTCGGGCGCGGCGAGTTTGACAGCCGCCAGTACAAGCGGATTGGAAAGGGGGGCAGGGAAATCTGGATCGCGGCTTCCTATAATCCGGTTTTCAAGGGATCGAAACCTTTTAAAGTCATCAAGTTTGCCACTGACATCACCGCAGCGAAGCTGAAAACCGCCGAAGATGCCGGCAAGATCGATGCAATCTCCCGCGCTCAGGCCGTCATCGAGTTCACGCCGAACGGCGACATCCTGAACGCCAACGAAAATTTCCTGTCTACCGTCGGCTACCAGCTGTCCGAAATCCAGGGCAAACACCACAGCATGTTCTGTGAGCAGGCCTATGCCCGCAGCGATGACTACCGGGCCTTCTGGGCAAAGCTGCGAAGCGGACAGTTTGTCGCCGACGAATTCAAGCGCATCGGCAAGGGCGGCAAGGAAGTCTGGATCCAGGCAAGCTACAATCCGATCTTCGGCTTGAACGGATCCGTCATCAAAGTCGTAAAGTTCGCGACCGACGTAACCGGTCGCGTCAACAACAGCCAGGAACTGGCCGAAGCGCTGCGCGATCTGGCCAATGGCAATCTCGACCACACGATCGGCAAGCCGTTCATCCCGGCGCTTGAAAATCTGCGACTCAGCTTCAACGATTCCGTCGACAAACTGAAACAGGCAATGCGGGCGGTGGGCACGAATGCCCAAGCGATCGCAGCCGGTTCGAGCGAAATCCGCAGTGCCGCCGAGGATCTTTCCCGGCGCACCGAGCAGCAGGCAGCATCCATCGAGGAAACCGCCGCCGCCCTTGAGGAGATCACCACGACGGTCACAGATTCCAGCCGCCGTGCCGAAGAAGCCGGCAAGCTCGTAGCCCAGACAAAGCTGGGTGCGGAACGCTCCAGCGATGTCGTGAGGAACGCCGTCAAGGCGATGGGCGAAATCGAGAATTCATCTCGCGAAATCAGCAACATCATCGGGGTGATCGACGAAATTGCATTCCAGACGAACCTTCTCGCCCTGAATGCAGGCGTCGAGGCGGCCCGCGCCGGAGAAGCCGGCAAGGGTTTCGCCGTGGTCGCGCAGGAAGTCCGCGAACTCGCTCAACGTTCTGCCAAGGCGGCAAAAGAAATCAAGAGCCTCATCACAGCGTCTAGCGAACAGGTCAAGAGCGGGGTCTCCCTCGTCGATCAGACCGGCAAGGCGCTGGAAGAAATCGTGACGCAGGTGCAACAGATCAACACCAACGTGGCAGCAATCGTCGAGGGTGCGAAAGAACAGGCCGTGGGTTTGAAAGAAATTAACCAGGCTGTGAATACAATGGACCAAGGTACACAGCAGAACGCAGCGATGGTGGAGCAGTCCACGGCTGCCAGCCACACTTTGGCGAAGGAAGCGGAAGGCCTGTTCAGTCTTCTCAGCCAGTTCAAGGTCGGGCAGGCGGCGCAGGTTCGTATAGCGCCAGCGCGGCATGACGCAAAACCGGTCGCTTCCCCGGCCCGGAACATGACCAACCGGGTGGCGAAGGCCTTTAGTTCAAACATGGCAGTTGCCGCCAATCAGGAAAGCTGGGAAGAATTTTGATGAACAATACACTCGCTACAGGCACCTTCGGTCATGAGACGCTGGAAATTATCGCCTTCCGTCTTCACGATCAGGAATTCTGCGTGAAGACCACGACGATCCGCGAAATCCGCGGCTGGGCGCCCTCGACGCCGATCCCGCATTCGCCGGCCGACGTGCTCGGCGTCATGAACCTGCGCGGCACCGTCATCCCGATCATCGATCTCGCCCATAAGCTCGGCATGAAATCGACCGTTGCCAACGAGCGCAGTGCCATCGTCGTCGCCGAAGTTCACAACATGGTCATCGGCCTCGTCGTCGACCGTGTCTCCGACATCCTGACGGTCCAGGGCAACCAGGTTCAGCCGGTTCCGGAAATCACCACCTCCTTCGACAAGAGCTATGCCGAAGGCATTATCGCCAACGAGACCGGCATGATCTGCTTTCTCAATCTCGCCCGCATGTTCAAGGAACGCGAGATGGACGACATCGCCGCCTGATCGGCGATCACACCGAATTGACGAGAGCGGCCGCCGGCCGCTCTTTTCGTTTCAGCCCAGCGCTTCTCCTCGGAAAGGGCCAACCACCGCGCTTGCGGAACAAAGCCCCGTTCAGATGGTTATCACCAAAGGCATTTACGGAGGTGGTTTCCATGCAAGTGATCGGCACACAGGTTCACCAGCAGCCAGGGATCGTGACCGTCGAGTTCGTCGGCGAAGGCGGCGATGTCATCTCCGTTCAGATGCGCAAGGGCAAGAATGATGACCTAAACCGGCAGAACGCGATCGAGAAAGCCAAGGCGATGCTGCTGCAGGTGGCGTGTTTCGAACAGAGCGATAGCGCCGACGAGCGGGAAGCGCCGGCTCCCGGCGGCGAATCGCCCGCCGTCCAGTCCTTGAGAAGCGCGCGCTCCGCGCACGACCTGGGGACGCTCGAGGAAGAGCTCGATGAGGGGCTGGAGGGCACCTTCCCGGCAAGCGATCCGGTCTCGGCAACTGTAAGCAGCATCCCAGGCGGGCAAAAAGACGGGGCCACCCGGAAATAATCCAGAGAAACAACAATGCATGCGGCGACGAGATCGGCCACTCTCAGGGCGCCGGCTTCGCAGCCTGCCTGCGATCGAATCCGTCGAGGATACGCTTCACCAGCGCCGGATAGTCCTCGTCGAAATGGTGACCGCCGTCGATTGCCAGAACCTCGACACCGGTGCCCGCCAGCGTCGGACAGAGATCGTCTTCCTCGTCCTTCCCGTAGATGCACTGAACAAGCGCAGGATTGATTTTGGCGATGTCGTCCCCCGGATCGCCGACGCCGTCTGAGCCGGTCGCGCCGAGCCAACCGAGCACCGAGATCTTGTAGTCGACCTGATGCGACACCGCCATTAGCGAAATCTGCGCGACCCGATCGCGATCCGCCTTTGACAGCAGATTGTATGTTCTCGGCAGGATATCCGCGCCGAAGGAATAGCCGACCAGCAGAACATGCTTCACGTTCCAACGCTTGCCGTAGAACGCGACGATGCGGTGGAGGTCGTCGGCAGTTTCCTGCGGCTGGCGCTCGGACCAGAAATATCGCAACGAATCGATCCCGACCACCGGCACTCCCTGCTGCTGCAGAACATCGCCAACCTCCTTGTCGATATCGCGCCAGCCACCGTCGCCGGAATAGACGATTGCCATCGTGTCGCGGCTCGGCTTGGCATCGAGCACGGTCAGCGGCAAGCCGAGCGGATTGTCGTCATCCTCCGACGCGGAAATCAGAGCGGACAGCGTGTCCGACAGAGCCTTCCAGCCATCGTCATCGGTCTCTGTTGTCTGGATGTCGCTGTGTTTGGACGTCAAGGTGGCAACATGCGCTCGACCGCCCGCCGGTGCCGCGCCGCTGAACAGCACTGTCACCGGGTCGGGCAGCGGTCCATCGGTCAGACCGTACGTCATCCGATCTCCGGCTGCTTGCTTGTCCGCTGGGGTGCATAGCTGTTTCGTCAACGCGATGCCGGCGTCGGGATCAACAGCAATCGTTTGCCCGATCGTGGCGGCAGGCGTCTGCGCGGCAATCGCCAGGGCAAGCGCGCCGCCGGCGCCGACGCCTGTCACGATAGGCAGTCGATAATCGTCGTTCTTTGCTGCGCGTTGGACCTCCTGGCTCAGCGCCTCGATGTCCGACACCATGTAGACGCAATCGCCATCATCCTTTGAAAGCGACGTCAGATAGGCCGGAAGATCGATGCCGATTACAACGGCGCCCTCTCCCGTCAGCGTTTTTGCCAGCGCGTCTTCCTTTTCCGACCAGCCGGTCTTGTCGGAGATCAGGAATACCGTCGCGGCAAGGGCACCTTCGGGCATCATGATATGCGGAAAGGGAATCATGCCCGTGTCGAAGCCAGACGCATCCCGCGCCCGCGCTCCGGCCGAAGAAAAAAACAGACACGCGACGAGCGCGGTGCGAACCATGTTCTTCCAGATCATTTTTTCACGATCCCCTTCACACCGCCGCCGACGAGGAATGTCGCATCCATCAGTGCCAGGATAGGATTGATCCCGCCGCCAGCCGCCATGTAGCGGGGTTGCCAGTGTGGATGAAACTTCGATTTGAACGCCTTTAGCCCCTTGAAATTGTAAAAGCGCTCGCCGTGCTCGAAGACCGTTCGCCCGATTTTGTCCCAGACGGGCGATGACCTGCGCGCCGAAAGCCCTGCCAAAGGAGCCATGCCAAGGTTAAAAGTCTTGAACCCCTTGTCGCGAAGAAATTCCATCAACGACACGAACAGGAAATCCATCGATCCCTTGGGGGCATCCGGGGAAAATCGCATGAGATCCACCGACCCCTCCTCGAGCGTTTCGGTGACAAGGACATTGGCGAAAGCCACGATCCGTCCATCGACCCTGAGAACAGCAACCGGCTGGCCTGCGATATAATCCGCGTCGAACACACCCAGCGAAAAACCTTTTTCCTTTGCCCGGTGATGCGCAAGCCAGCTGTCGGAAACAGCGGCGAGCGCGTCCATGATCGCCGGCACCCCTTTTGGTTCGACCATCTCGAATTGCAGCCCGTCCCTTTGTCCGCGGCTGACCGTCTGGCGCAGATTGGCCCATTTGCTACCCTTGAGCTCAAATTTCGTCAGATCCGCCACCGCCAGTTCGCCGAGCCTGAACGCACGCAGGCCAGCATCGGCATAGTAGGAAAGGCCAGCAGGGGAAACCTGATAGAAAACCGGCCGGCAGCCACAGAATCTCGCCGCCTCGACGAATTGCCAGATCAGAGCCGGCCAGGCGTCGCGCGGGCCGATCGGATCGAACAGCGCGATCCACGAACGCGCATGCCGCCCATACATGATGAACGCGCGCCCGTCCGGCGAAAACATGAGCCTCTTGTCCTTCATCCGCACGAGATTGGCGTCGGACATATCCTGTTTCGCCGCGATGGCGATCGCGTTGCGAAGCGCATCGTCGGACGAGACACCCACAAGCTCCCTTGCGGGACGCAGCAGGCTCCACAACGCCACGGCACCGGAGAAGATCGTCAAGCCGAGAACTGCGCGAAGACCGCGCGGCGCCTCAGCCGACAGCTCGAACTGCCACCAAAGGCCGTGGCTGTATTCGACATCGCGGTAGACGAACAGGAGCACGGTGCCGGCGAAGATGCAGAGCGCCAGCATGGCCGAAAGCCAGGACGGGGTCAGCGGTTCGCTGGTGAATGCTGCCGGCCGGTCGAAAATGCGGCGAGTGGCAAGAAGGCTGATGACGAAGAAGGCCAGGAGGCCGGCCTCGACCAGCGCCACGGCCTTGATGAGCGAAAGGAGCAAGGCAACCGAAGCGATCACCAGCGCCGCCCACCATGCGCCGTCAAGACGCCGTGCAAGACCGCGCGCAACGATCACCAAAACCAGGCCGAGCAGGCTCGCCAGGAAATGCGCTCCCTCCAGGATGGGAAGTGGAACGTAGCTTGACAAGAAAGCCAGGTTTTCATCCGGCGTCGGTGTGACGCTGGAAAATACCAGCATGGCGGCGAGCACCAGCGCCAGGGTGGCAAGGAGTATCGGCGTCAGCCGCCCGGCAACACGGCGCAGGCTGGAGGCAACGGGACGGCGAGAAAGGCCGCGCACCTCGGCGCCGACGACGAAGATGACCGCCAGCAGCAGAGGCAGCACATGATAGATCACCCGATAGAGCATCAACGCGCCAAGCACGGCGTCGACATCCGCCGTCCGACCGAGGGCCGCGATGATGACGGTTTCGAAGACACCGAGGCCTGCCGGGACATGGCTGAGGACGCCGAGCCCAATGGCAACCGAATAGACGGCCAGGAAAGCCGGCCAGCCCATGACCCCGCCAGGCAGGAGCACATAGAGCACCGTCGCCGACACTGCGATGTCGAGAGCGGAGACGAGAAACTGGCGCGACGCGGTGCGGGAATCGGGAAGTCTGAGCGCAATGCCGCCGACCTGCAGAACGCGGCCGCCCCGGCCCGCGATCATCAGGCCGCCAAGACCGGCAAGCACCATCACGGCGATGCCGCGCAGCCAGGAAGGATCAAGCCCAACCACCGGCGCGATTTCCGGCGCAATGGCCAGAAGGCTGAACGAGGCAATGCTGGCAAGTCCCAACCCGAAAGCAAGCGTGACGAAAGCGATCACGCCGGCGATTTCTTCAGGCTTCAGGCCGAGCCGGGAATAAGCCCGATACCGAATGGCGCCGCCGCTCAAGGGACCGAAACCGGCGGTATTTCCCACCGCATAGGCGGCAAACGCCGTCAAGGCGACGTCCGGATAGGGCAGCTTGCGCTTCACATAGATGAGCGCGCCGAGATCATAGAATGTCAGGGCGACAAAGCTCACACCAGTGAACGCGATGGCGAAAGCGATCGACTGCCAGGACGTTGCCCGCAGAGCCGATACAACATCGTCATAACGGACTTCACTTGTCAGCTGGACGATGGCAAAGCCGATGATGACGAGGATTAGGGCGGTTGCCCCGCCTTTCAAGAGCCATCTGTTGCGGCGCAAACGCTGAAACAGGGAGACGGCGGTTTCGTCGCTTGCCTCGGTCCGTTCGGAAAATTCTGTCATGCGACACCTTGCCGATGCTGCTGGGAATTCCAGCATTGGCGAGGATATACATCCGCTTCGCACTGCAAAAAAGTGAACTTCCTGTAATCTGTCGGAGGGGAAGCGCAAACGACAGAGCGCCGGAGCCTGCGCCCCTGCCTTTTTGGCCGGCGCAGGCGCCGGTATCAACCCGCGATCATTGACCCGCTTCGGGTTGCGGTCTATCTCGCTTTCATGGCCGAACCGCGGGACACATCGGGCGAATGGAAATTGGACGCGGTTCGGGAACGGCTGCGCTCGCTTTATCTCGGGACGAGCCGCAAAGCGGTCCGGTTCCAGGTCACCATGGCGATCATAGATGTCGCCATCATCGCATTCTTTCTGGCCGGCCCTTATTTCGGCGCCGGGCGCATCTATCTGATCATCGACTATGCAATCGCCGTGGTGATCGCCTTCGAGCTCGGCGCGCGGGCATTGATCGCCTCGAACCTCAGGCGCTGGCTGACACGACCGATGACCTGGGTCGATGCCGCGATCCTCGCGACGCTGCTCTTTCCGGCGACATTCTCGAACTTCGCCTTCCTGCGCGCCTTCCGCATCTGGTCGCTCGGACAGAGCAAGGTTTTCGCGCTGCTGATCAAGCGGGCCGGCTATGGCGAGTGGGAAGACGTCATCCGCGCCTGTATCAACTTCCTCACCTTCCTCTTTCTCGTCACCGGTTTCGTCTACACCGCATTCTTCTACCACCAGGCGGCGGGGGTGGAAGGGTTCGTGGACGCGCTCTATTTCACCGTTGCCACGATCACCACGACGGGGTTCGGCGATATCACGCTGCCCGGCACGCTCGGCAAGCTGACCTCGATCGTGACGATGATCTTTGGCATTTCTCTCTTCGTGCGCCTCGCCCAGGCGATCGTGCGGCCGCACAAGGTCGTCTTTCCCTGCCCGCAATGCGGCCTGCAGCGGCATGATGCTGATGCCGTGCACTGCAAGGCCTGCGGGCATGTGCTGAACATACCAGACGAGGGGAGTTGAGGAGTCGTGCGGAGACGAAGAGCATCGTTTGCGGGATGTGTGACTGTATCAACCAAGAAAACCCGGTGTTCCTGAGTAAAACGGCCGCGGTTTACGCCGCCACGTCATGAAGGCAAAAAGCAAAAATCGCTGACAATGCAAATTGCCAAATCCCATGGCGGCAAACCAGATCTGCCTTCGATGTGGCCTTCGTCGCCATGCCAACGCTGACGCCCCTGAGGAAGCGCCCAAATTTGGCATTCTCAACAAGTGGATGACGGGCGTATGGGCACGGTCCTGCCGGCAAGACCCTTCACCCGTTTAAATCCGCGTCGCCTTCAGCCGATCCTCGTCGAGCATTACGCCGAGCCCTGGCGCCTGGCCAAGCTCCAACCAGCCGTCCTTGTGCTTCAGCGGCGAGACCATCGGATAGTCGCGACGCTCCTCGCTCCATTCGGGATTGTCGTAAGGATATTCGAGGAACGGCGCATCACCGGCGCCGGCGGTGAGGTGGGCGTTGGCGAGCACGCCGATGCCGTTGGTCCAGGAATGCGGGGTAAACATCACGCCTGCCTCCCGGGCCTGGTAGGCCAACCGGCGACAACCGGTGATGCCGCCGACCAGAGCGACGTCCGGCTGGATGACGTCGAAGGCGCGTTCCTCGATGATGTCACGGAACTCGTAGAGTTCGCGGGTCATCTCGCCGCCGGCGATGCGCACGCTGGTGGCATCCGACAGGCGGCGCATGCCTTCGAGGTCGGAGCGGAACAGCGGCTCTTCCATCCAGTAGATATCGAGCTTTTCCAGCTCTTTCGCGACCGCCAGAGCATCCTTGAAGGTCCAGGGCAGCGTCGTGTCCCACGGCATGCGCCAGCCCTGGTTACAATCGACCATCAGCTCCAGCCGGTCGCCGACGCGGGCGCGGATGGCTTCGAGCGCCTTCACGTCGATCTTCCAGCTGCCGCGACCGCCGGCCGAGGAGGAAAAGCGCACCTTCATGGCCGGGAAACCTTCCTCGATATAACGCTCGGCCTGATCGGCCATGGCCGATGGCTCGCGCAGCACGCCGGAGGAGGCATAGAGCCGGACCTTGTCGGCCCGGCCGCCAAGCATGCGCCAGACCGGTTCTTGCGTGATCTTGCCGGAAAGGTCCCAGAGGGCGAGGTCCATCGGCCAGCAGCGACCATAGTGGAAGGAGATGTGGGACAGCACCTCGTAATGCCGCTCCAGATGGCGCGGATCCTGGCCGATGAACAGCTCCTCATGCCCCTCGAAACCCTTCATCAGGTCGCCGGAGCCGATGCCCTCGCGGCCTTCGTCATCGCGGACGCGCACGATCGTCGCGTCAAAATGGTTGCGCGGACGACCATCCCAGCTTGCCTTGAAGGCCGGATCGAGCCGCAGCCGGTGATGGGTGATCTCGATGGAAACGATCTTGCTCATGGGGCTCTCCTCGCCTCAGCCGAAATGCTGCCAGATGGTCTTGTAGTCGCAATATTTGTCGATCGCATGCACCGACCGGTCACGGCCCAAGCCGGACTGCTTGAAGCCGCCGACGGGCGTGGCGAAATTCGACATGTCGTAGGTATTGATCCACACCGTGCCGGCATGTAGGCCTTCGGAGAAGCGGTGGGCGCGGCCCATGTCCGTCGTAAAGACAGCGCCAGCCAGGCCGTAAATCGTGTCGTTGGCAATCCTGAGAGCTTCCTCTTCGCTGTCGAACGGGATGGCGGCAAGCACGGGACCGAAGATTTCCTGGCGGGCAAGACTCATGTCGTTGGTCATGTCGACGAAAACGCCCGGCGAGACATAGTAACCGCCGGTTTCCGACAGCACACGCTCGGCGCCGAAGGCACGACGCGCGCCTTCCTTCTCGCCAGCGGCGACCATGCCGAGCACCTTGTTCATGTGCTCCTCCTCGATCAGTGCACCGATCTGGGCCGATGGCTCAAGGGGATGGGCAAGGGTGATGTCGCTCTTCGTCACCGCCTCGATCTTCGCGATAAGCGCATCCTGCACCGAGCGCTCGACGATCAACCGCGTCGAGGCATGGCAGGTCTCTCCGGAATTGTAGAAACAGCCCCAGGCCACAGCTGACGCAGCTGCATCGAGGTCGGCATCGGCGAAGACCACCAGCGGCGACTTGCCGCCGAGTTCGAGCGCCACCCGCTTGACGTTGGACTGGGCGGCATAACCCATGATCAGCTTTCCTACCTCTGTCGAGCCGGTAAACGCGATCATGTCGACATCCATGTGCAGCGCCAGAGGCTTGCCGGTTTCCTCGCCATAGCCGGTGACGACGTTCAGCACCCCCGCCGGAAGGCCCGCCTCAAAGCCGAGCTGGGCGAGGCGGATGGCGGACAACGATGACTGTTCGGCCGGCTTGAGCACGACGGAGTTGCCGGCGGCGATGGCCGGTCCGAGCTTCCACGCATCGATGATCATCGGGTAGTTCCAGGGCGTGATCGCGCCGATGACGCCAATCGGCACCTTGCGGATGATAGCGCGCGCGCTCGGCGGCGTCGGTGCGACCTCGTCAAGGAGCTTGTCGATCATTTCGCCGTAGAACTGGATGCCGTCGGCGCAGAGACGCACGTCGACATTGAGCGAGGCCATCACCGGCTTGCCGACATCCAGTGTTTCGAGCAGCGCCAGCTCGTCGCCGTGGTCACGGATCGCCTGGGCCCATTTCAGCATGACCTTCTTCTTCTCGGACGGGTCCTTGTGCCGCCAGATGCCGCTCTCAAAGGCCGCGCGGGCAGTCGCCACCCCCCGGTCGATATCGGCGGCATTGCCGCGTGCCAAGGTGCCGCCCGGCTTGCCGTCCATTGGACGCTTGCGGGTGAAGGTCTCACCGGACGAGGACATCGACAGTTCGCCGTTGATGAAATGGCGGCCTTCCGGCCTCAGGACCGAGAGGACGTTTTCCCAGTAGTCGCGGGTATAGGGCTTGGTCATGATCAGGCAGCCTTCGGAAGGGACATGATGGTGGCGGCGAAACGGGCGATGTCCTCGTCGCTGATCTCGCGGATGGTGGAGCGGCGCATCGGCTGGTTTTCCGGCGCCTTCATCTCGTTCGCGAGTGCGCCCGAACCGATCGCCTCGAATGCATTCGGCAGGGCGCGGACAATGCCGCAGCGATCCATCAGACCAGAGACGAAAGCCGGAAGGTCCGCCGCCTTGGCAAGACCGCAGGCTTTTGCTGCCGCATTGAGATCTGCGGTATCGGCCTCGACCAGCCAGGCAAGCGTCGCCTCGAAGCCGAGAGCGGTGGCAAGACCATGATGTATGGGAGCCAGGCCCGCCAGCGCATGGCTGACAGCGTGGGCGACGGCTGTGCCGCAATTGTCGATGGCGATGCCGGCATAGCACGAGCCGAGCAAAACTTTGCCGCGCGCCTCCATATTGTCGGGTTGCTTGACGGCTGCTTCCAGCGCGCCCGTGACAAGGCGCAGGGCTTCATGCGCATAGAATTTGCCGCCGGCATGGGTATTGCGGTTGGTGGCGGCCTCGAAAGCATGGATGAAAGCGTCCATGCCGCACCAGGCCGTGAGGTCGGCGGGCAGCGTCGCGGTCAGCGTCGGGTCAAGCAGAACGAGATCAGCCTTCGTCTCGGCACCCCAGATCCAGAGCTTTTTGCCGGCTGGCCCGGCGAAGATGTTGGTGGCGGACGTTTCCGATCCCGTCCCTGCCGTCGTCGGCACCATGATTTTCTTCAGAGGGCTCTTCGGCAGCGGATTGGCAGCGAGCGCATAATACATCGCATCCTCACCGGAAGCCGCGCAGCAGGCGGCGATCTTGGCGATGTCCAGTGCCGAGCCGCCGCCGATACCGATCACCAGGTCCGCGCCCGTGACCACCTCGGTCGCATGCCGCACATGGGCGATCTTCGGCTCGCCGGCGAAATCGGAAAAGACATACGCCTCGATGCCTTCGGCCTGCAACTGGGCTGTAATGCGATCGGCAAGGCCGCGCTGCGCCAGGAAACCGTCGATGACGATGGCGGCCGCTTTCGCGCCGAACGACGAGGCAGCAGAGCCGATGGTTTGGTGGAGATTGTCGCCGAAACGGATTTCGGGAACGAAAGAGGTGGAAAAAGCCACGGTGATCATCCTGCAATGCATGTTTGATGCTGCTTCCAGCCTGCATCACAATCTGATATTTTCAAACACCGGCATTTTTCGGCCATTTTAATAATCTGAAGTCATGGAGACGGGATGCTGAGTCATATTCCGCTGGAAGCGTTCCGGGTGTTCGACGCCGCCTGCCGGCAAATGAATTTCTCGAAAGCCGGGCGCGAGCTCAACATCACCCAGGCAGCCGTCAGCCGCCGCATCAAGGGGCTCGAGGAACACCTCGGCGCGCCGCTGTTCACACGGCGCGGCAAGAACCTGGAACTGACGCCGCAAGGCGCACGCCTGTTCCAGCGGGTTCGCGCCGCGCTGGATTATCTGGAGGAGAGCCTCGACCCCTTCCGTTCGGCAAAAGGCGGCACGATCGCCATCGCAGCGAGCGGTTCGGTGTCGCATCTGTGGCTCGGCCGTCGACTGCGCGATTTCGGCAAGGAAAACCCGGCGATCTCGCTCAGGCTGCTGACCTCGGACACGTCATCCGATCTGGCCGCCGAAACCAATGATATCGTCATTCTTTATTCGACCGGAGAACACCCTCGCTGGGACCTGACGCTGATGATGCCCGAACGGCTGATGCCTGTTGCATCACCGGAGTATCTCGACAACCGCGGCCTCGATGCCGGGACCTTGACCGTCGAGCAGATCGCATTGCTGGACCTCATCGACTACGAGCGCTTCAACGCGCACTGGATTTCCTTTCGGCAATGGTTCGGCCGCGTTTCTTTGCCACCCCTGCTGAAGCTGCAGAATCCGCGTTTTTCCTTTTCCACCTATATCATGGCGATCGATGCCGCTCTTCGCGGAGACGGCATCGCGCTTGGCAGCCTCGGCCTGATCGAAGAACAGCTCGCCGATGGCCGGCTCGTGACGGTCGGCTCGGAGTACCTTTCCACCGGCTACGGCTACTATCTCGGCCTCCCCAAATTCAAGACCGTCTCGCCCGAAGCGCGGCAGCTGCATGCATTCCTGACTGGCTCAGAGAGCTGAGAGCTCTCGCCGCTTCGATTGTGCGATGCAAACGAATCATGCGATGGTCTTCCTGTCTTTGCCGTGGCATTTCCGCGAGCAGCCGGAGAGCCGCAAGGCCTCTGCAGCCAGCAACCACGTTGAACGGTATGCCTATCCTCAGCCTCTCTTTCTCCCCCTTGAATTTCCGGCCCCTACCCGATGCCATGGTCAAATCTGCTGCTTTCATTTTACATCTTGATATGTCTGTTTTTTCTCGACAATACCTATCGCGAGGGTGAGGCCGTCGGCGGCGCCTGGGATAAAATGCGTGTTCTCGGATTGTCTTTGTGCCTGCTTTGGCCACTTATCCTCGTTCATGTGATCATCTCGGCCTGCAGGAACCGGCAGGCGGGCTGACGTCCGCAATCTTGCCCGGCGCGCGCCAGGATGGCTTGGCATGGATCGAAGGCACCGCAGTCGGCAGCGCGCAGAAGCGGCGGCTAACGCTGGTGGAAGCCGCGGAGTTCGGGTGTCGGCATGAAGGAGGAGCAGAAAAGCCGGTCTGGAAAGATGTTCTTTCTCGTCGCTGTCGGCCTGATCTTTGCCGGGATTCTGGCGACGGTGCTGCTCGCCAACGGCCAGCGCAATCTCCATCTGCTGCTTGCTTATCTCGGCTATCCCGATTTGCTGGCAACGGTTGAACCGGCGCCCAAACAGGTGAAGATCATCCGGAGCAAAAGCGTGCGCCTGCCGCCGGCCCGCGTGGTCCTGCCGGTCTATGCCTTTGCCGATTTCAAAGCGCCGCAGCAGCTGTTCATCCGCGTGATCCAGAGCGATCCGCGCACATTGTGCGAGCAACTGCGCGCCGGGGGTTTCGGCGGCCTGAACTGGACCGTCAGCGCCGCCAACAAGGACAATTGGGAATGCTCGTCCTCCATCGAGCTGCCGGCAAGCGGAGAGACGGCGCAATCCTCCGTCTTCATCTTCATCAAGGGCGACGGCGAAAACCGCGTCACTTCCTTCCGCGTCAAGCTGAACATCGAAAAGCCTGCGGACAGCGCAGAGATCGCCAATCTCGCCGGCAACGCCGCAAACATCTTCCTGCGGCAGGTCCGGTGGGAAAACTCCTCCGAAATCATCGGCAAGATCCGCGCGCTCGAGGCCTTCGACATCCGCAGTTTCGGCAGCCGGATCCAGTTCAAGCGGGAATTCGGCGAGACGCCGCGCTACAACTTCCTCGCGAACCAGCTCAGCAAGCGGGGGCCGAAGACACCTGGAGACCTGTTCTTCGATCGGGGCGAATGGTTTCCGCTGACCGGCAGCGACGGGCTGCCGATGATCGACGGCATGATGGCGGGCGAAAGTGCCGAAGGGCTGACGCTGGGCGTTGCAGGCAAGCGCCCGTAACGAAAGGCCGCGCCGTCACAAAAGTTTCAAATGGACCGCCGGTGGGAACGGCAACCGGCGCACGCTGTCGCAAAACGGCACAGCCCGCCGCAATCTCTTGGAACGACAACCGCAATTGACCCAAAAATGATCCGTTTCGGGATGCTGCAAATTAACCACAGGTAGAAAAATTGCACATACGGAGACTTGTCAAAGACGATCATATTTAATAAACGATTAAAAACAAAAAATGCTTTTTGCAAAAATAACTCCAGGGACGGCAACACTCCAAGGCGCCGCGTACAGAACCTTGCCGCAAGGCAGGGAAGATAATTTTTTTGAGAAAATAAAAACTGAACGGCTTTGCCGGACAAACATAAATTTATCAGTGACGGCCACTCACAGGTGGTCGGCCTGCCTGCCAAGAGTGCCAGGAGTATTTAAAGCATGACGGAAAAAATGATGTTGCAACAATCAGCGGCTATCGGAGTGGAGGATAGCATGTTGAGTGGAAATATTTCCGGGAGATTTGCCGTTCACAGCAAAGAACGGCGTGCAGACGAAAGCAATTTTTACATTAACCCGGCCAATGCGCCGAACATGCCTCTTCAGCTTGCGATCAAGCGGGTGATCGATGTTGTCGGCGCATTCCTCGGTCTTCTTGTTCTTTCACCGGTTATTCTTCTGATTGCCGTGCTCGTTAAGCTGGAAAGCAGGGGCCCGGTTTTCTTCAGGCAGCTCCGGACGGGCCTCAACGAGATACCGTTCGAGATCCTGAAATTCCGTTCCATGCACACCGATCTCTGCGACACGAGCGGTGTGCGGCAAACGATCGACAACGATCCGCGCATCACCCCGCTCGGACGTATTCTGCGTAAGACCAATCTCGATGAAATGCCGCAACTGTGGAACGTGCTGATTGGCGACATGTCGCTGGTCGGGCCGCGTCCGCACGTTCCGGACATGCTGGCGGCCGGTCGCAACTATGCCGAACTGGTGCAGGGTTACGAATATCGGCACCTGATGCGACCGGGCCTCACGGGTCTCGCCCAGGCCCGCGGGCTGCGCGGCCCGACCGCACATCGCTGGCTGGCGATCCGCCGGATCGTCTGTGACGTCGAATATGTCCGGCAGTTCTCGCTGCTTCTGGACATCAAGATCATCGTTCGCACGGTGATCAATGAGCTGAAGGGCGGCACCGGCCTCTGAGGCTGGCGTGGGGCTCCTGCCGACGGGCAGCCCTGTGCCTCGCTTAATGCGGAAATAGGGCTTTCAGTTAGCTGAAGCCGTTTGCAGCGGGCGTTGCAAGCGGCTTTCTTTGCTGAAGATTTCTTCACCAGTTGTCGGATTTCAAAGATCGACGCAAAACCATCGCTTCAATTTGGAAGTCTGCGGTCATTGCAACATCCGAAGCTTGGCTTGGAGCCCTCGACGGTGTGCACGAAGCGGGTCCGGCGGGTGCCTGGGTATTTGATGGTCGGATTGCTCATCGCGAGGATGGCTTCCAGATACCCTTGCTGCGCTATGTGCTGGAATGTTGTTCAACGACGGCGGAAGCTATCGAAACGTTGAGCCGCATTCCGATCCAGATGGTCAACAACGTCATGGTGCTGGATATGCGCGGAGACCATGCACCGGCCGGCGACCGGAACCGTCGTATTGTTGGCCCGACCGCCCCCATTGGACGCAGTGAATGGATAGCTTTGTCGAAGGAGAGCAGGAATTGCCGGTCTGACATCGCTCGCTGATTTCCACGACAAAGACCGCAAAGACAGCCGGGCGCAGGCCGGAGCAGGCAAGGCCGACCGCACGCCTGCCAAAACAAGACGATCCCAAAACGCAAAACCGCCCGGGCAGAACCCGGGCGGCGATGTTTCAGAGAAAAGCGAGACCGCTTAGTTCGACGCCCAGCTCTTCACCAGTTCGTCGTAGTTGATGGTCTGCGGCTTTTCCTTTTCGTTCTCGACCTTCAGCTGGGGCGCGAGGTTGCCGGCCTTGACAGCTTCCGCGTTCCAGTATTCGAGATCGTGCTCTTCGGCGAGCTTCGGACCCATTTCGCCCTGGATGCCGGCGCGTTCCAGGCGCTGCAGAACCTTTTCCTGCTCAGCGCACAGCGAGTCCATGGCTTCCTGGGCGGTCTTCGCACCCGAGGAAGCATCACCGATTGCCTGCCACCACAGCTGGGCCAGCTTCGGATAGTCCGGAATGTTCGTGCCGGTCGGCGACCACTGAACGCGGGCCGGCGAACGGTAGAACTCGATCAGACCGCCGAGCTTGGGCGCACGTTCCGTGAAGCTCGGATGCTGGATGGACGATTCGCGGATCAGCGTCAGGCCGACATGGCTCTTCTTGACGTCGACGGTCTTCGAGACGACGAACTGCGCATAGAGCCACGCGGCCTTGGCGCGGTCGTCCGGGGTGGACTTCAGAAGCGTCCAGGAACCCACGTCCTGATAACCGAGCTTCATGCCGTCCTTCCAGTAGACGCCGTGCGGCGAAGGGGCGAAGCGCCACTTTGGCGTGCCGTCCGCGTTGACCACAGGCAGGCCCGGCTCGACGAAGTTCGCAGTAAACGCCGTATAGGTGAACATTTGCTGGGCGACCTCGCCCTGCGACGGCACCGGCCCGGATTCGCCGAAGGTCATGCCCTGGGCGGCGGGCGGCGCATAAGCCTTCATCCAGTCGAGATACTTGCTGATCGAGTAGACCGCTGCAGGGCCGTTGGTGTCGCCACCGCGAGCAACGCAGGAGCCGACCGGCTGAGACTTCTCGTTGACCTTGATGCCCCATTCGTCGACCGGAAGCCCGTTCGGAAGACCCTTGTCGCCGTTGCCGGCCATCGACAGCCAGGCGTCGGTGAAGCGCCAGCCGAGCGACGGGTCCTTCTTGCCGTAGTCCATGTGGCCATAGACCTTCTTGCCGTCGATTTCACGGCCGGTGAAGAACTCGGCGATGTCCTCGTAAGCGGACCAGTTGACCGGAACGCCGAGGTCGTAGCCGTACTTCGCCTTGAAGTCCGCCTTGTTTTTCTCGTCGTTGAACCAGTCGTAGCGGAACCAGTAGAGGTTCGCGAACTGCTGGTCGGGCAGCTGGTACAAATCGCCGTCCGGGGCGGTGGTGAATTTCGTGCCGATGAAGTCGGCGAGGTCGAGACCGGGATTGGTCACGTCCTTGCCTTCGTTGGCCATCCACTTGGTCAACGAGCGTGCCTGCTGGTAGCGCCAATGGGTGCCGATCAGATCCGAGTCGTTGACATAGGCGTCATAGACGTTTTCGCCCGATTGCATCTGCGTCTGCAGCTTTTCGACGACGTCGCCTTCGCCGATCAGGTCATGGGTGATCTTGATGCCGGTGATGGCGGTGAACGCCGGCGCCAGCACCTCCGATTCATATTGGTGCGTGGTGATGGTTTCGGAGACCACCTTGATGTCCATGCCGGCAAAAGGCTTTGCCGCATCGACGAACCATTGCATTTCGGCTTCCTGGGCCGCGCGGTCGAGCGACGACATGTCGCCGACTTCCTTGTCCAGGAACGTCTTGGCTTCATCCATGCCCGCGAATGCGGAGCCGGTGAAGGCCAGCAGCATAGCTGCTGTCGATGTTAGTAGGTGCCGTCGCATTATAGTCCTCCCTTAAAGGTTTTGCGATTGCAGTGTCGGGCCGCCTGGTACCTCCCCGGCCGCCCGTTTCAGTAATCTTGCCTCAGACCAGCTTGAAGACGCCGACGGCGTACACGATGGAAAGCGCAAGAGCCCACCACACGTTGGGACCGACAAGTCCCAGCCATGCGAGATGAATGAAGGCGCTGCCGAGCAGCGAAACGAAGAGCCGGTCACCGCGCGTGGTCTCGAAGCGCAGGATGCCGACGCGCGGGTTGCCGCCCGGTGACGCGTATTCCCACACCGCCATCAGCGACAGAAGCGCGAAGATCGTCAGGAAGAACATGGCACCGGGGAACGACCAGGCCATCCAGCCTCCGGGGATCAGCGGAGCAAACCAGTCACGCGCACCGTCCTTGATGGGCAGCATCATCATGAGCAGCACAGCGAGGCCGGCATAGACCAGGAGAACGACGGCCAGCGCCAATGGCCAGCGGGTGTTGCGATAAGGTACAGCGGCCATTAGACCCTCCCCAGGGCAAAGCCCTTGGCGATATAGTTTCTGACGAAATAGATGACGATCGCGCCCGGGATGATGGTGAGAACACCGGCAGCCGCAAGAACGCCCCAGTCCATGCCCGATGCCGAGACCGTGCGCGTCATGATGGCGGCAATCGGCTTGGCGTCAGTGGTGGTCAGCGTCCGGGCAATCAGCAGTTCCACCCAGGAGAACATGAAGCAGAAGAAGGCGGCGACACCGATGCCGCTGGCAATCAGCGGGATATAGATCCGCAGGAAGAAGCGCGGGAAGGAATAACCGTCGATATAGGCGGTCTCGTCGATTTCTTTCGGCACGCCGGACATGAAACCTTCGAGGATCCAGACCGCCAGCGGCACGTTGAACAGGCAATGCGCGAGCGCAACGGCAATATGGGTGTCGATCAGGCCGAAGGCGGAATAGAGCTGGAAGAACGGCAGCGCAAAAACGGCCGGGGGTGCCATGCGGTTGGTGAGCAGCCAGAAGAACAGATGTTTGTCGCCGAGAAAACGGTAGCGCGAGAAGGCATAGGCTGCCGGCAGCGCCACCGAGACGGAGATGACCGTGTTCATCACCACATAGATGATCGAGTTGATATAGCCCTTGTACCAGGACGGATCGGTGAAGATCACGGCATAGTTCCGGAGCGTCGGGGCATGCGGATAGAGCGAGAAGGAGCCGGTGATCTCCGTGTTCGTCTTGAAGCTCATGTTGACGAGCCAGTAGATCGGCAGGAG
>UCOA01000201.1 GCA_900474095.1 Hyphomicrobiales bacterium
CCCGTCACATGCCACGGCTCGAGCGCCTGTCGCAGTTCGAGCCTGGCGCCTTCGTATTCGACCTCACCGCAGAAGGGGAAGCGGAATTCAAGCTGGGCCTCGAACCATTCCGGCCTGAGATCGAAGCCGTTGGAGCGGAGGTCGGCGAGAACGTCGAGGAAATCCTGCCAGACGTGGTGGGACAGCATGAAGCGGTCATGCAGCGTCGTGCCCCAGCGCACCAGCTTGCCCTCGGCCGGATTCTGCCAGAAGCGGGCGATGAGGGCGCGCACCAGCAGCTGTTGGGCAAGCGACATGCGGGCGTTTGGCGGCATTTCAAAGCCGCGGAACTCGACGAGGCCGAGGCGGCCGGTCGGACCGTCCGGCGAGAACAGCTTGTCGATGCAAATTTCCGAGCGGTGAGTGTTGCCGGTGACGTCGGTCAGGAGGTTGCGGAACAGGCGATCGACCACCCAGGGCAAGGGCCTCGGCGCCAAACCGGGCAGCGGCACCTGCGACATGGCGATCTCCATCTCGTAGAGCGTGTCGTGGCGCGCTTCATCGATGCGCGGCGCCTGGCTTGTCGGGCCGATGAACATGCCGGAGAAGAGGTAGGACAGCGACGGATGCCGCTGCCAGTGGAGGATGAGGCTTTTCAACAGGTCCGGCCGGCGCAGAAAGGGGCTGTTGTTGGGATTGTCGCCGCCGACAACCACATGATTGCCGCCGCCGGTGCCGGTGTGGCGGCCGTCGATCATGAACTTGTCGGCGCCGAGCCGCGTCTGGCGGGCCTCTTCGTAGATAGCCGTCGTGATGGCGACGCAATCGGCCCAGTTGGATGCCGGATGGATATTGACCTCGATGACTCCCGGATCGGGCGCGACGCGCATAACGTTGATGCGCTCGTCCTGCGGCGGCGAATAGCCTTCGATATGGATCGGCAGGCCGAGATCGGATGCGGCCTTTTCGGCCGCGGCGATCAGGTCCAGATAGTCCTCGATCCGCTCGACCGGCGGCATGAAGATGCAGAGCCGGCCGTCGCGCGGCTCGACGCTGAGCGCGGTGCGGACAGCGCCGCGGATGTCCCCCGTCGATCCGGCGATATTCTGCTCGTTTCGGCCCTGGCTCGGCTCGCTCGCGGTGCGGGACGCTTCCGCCAAAGCCCGTGCAGGGGCGCTGTAATCGGCAAGCGGCTCGCGCGGGATCGATGGATCGGCCTGATGGATGTAGGGATATTGCGACGGCGGCACGTAGGGCAGGGTTCCGAGCGGCATGCGGAAGCCGATGGGCGAATCGCCGGGGATGAGGAAAATCTTGCCGCGACGCGTGCGCCATCTCTCGCTCACCCACCGGCGTCCTTCGGCCTTTGCGTTCCAGGCCTGAACAGGAAGGATATAGCCAGTCGGCGTCGTCAGCCCGCGCTCGAAGACCTTGGCGATCCGGGCGCGTTCTTCCGGGCTTTCGAGCTTGGAATTGGAGGGGTCGACGTTTTCCGGCAGGCTGCCTTCCTTGATGATCCACTCCGCCGGGTCCTCAAAGGCCGGGATGATCATGTCCGGCTCGATCTCAAGCTCGGCAGCGATGCCTGTCAGGAGTGCTTCGGCCTCCTTGTCGCTCACCTTGGTGTCCTGGCCTTCGGCGGCAATGAGCTTTGGATCATGCCAGATCGGCTTGCCGTCCTTGCGCCAGTAGAGCGAGAAGGTCCAGCGTGGCAGGCTTTCGCCCGGATACCACTTGCCCTGACCGTAATGCAGGAAACCGCCGGGGGCGAAGCGTTCGCGCAATCGGCGGATCAACTCGTCGGCCTTGTCGCGCTTGGTCGGGCCAACCGCGCCCGTGTTCCATTCCTCCGATTCGAAATCGTCGATCGAGACGAAGGTCGGCTCTCCGCCCATGGTGAGGCGCACGTCGCTGGCATTCAGCACCGTGTCGACATGTTCACCGAGCGCGTTCAGCGCCTTCCAGCTTTCCTCGGAGAAGGGCTTGGTGATGCGCGGATGTTCGGCGACGCGCGCCACCTTCATGTCGAATTCGAACGTCGTGTTCGCATCGCCATAGAGGCCGCCGGAGATCGGTGCGGCATTGCGATAGTGCGGCGTCGCGGAAAGGGGAATATGGCTTTCGCCGGTCAGAAGGCCCGAGGTGGGGTCGAGACCGACCCAGCCGGCGCCGGGGATGTAGACTTCGCACCAGGCATGCAGGTCGGTGAAATCGACCTCGGTACCGGACGGGCCATCGAGCGCCTTGAGGTCGGGCGCCAACTGGATGAGATAGCCGGAGACGAAGCGGGCGGCGAGGCCAAGATGGCGCAGGATCTGCACGAGCAGCCAGCTCGAATCGCGGCAGGACCCGAGGGCCAGCTGCAACGTCTGTTCCGGGGTCTGGACGCCGGGTTCCATGCGGATGACATAGTTGACGGTCTGCTGCAGGCGGGCGTTGAGGCCGACGATGAAATCGATGGTTCGCAGGGGCGTCAGGTCGATGGACGCGACGTAGTCGGCCAGCGCCGGGGTCATCGGCTCCGGCTGCATGTAGATCTTCAGATCGTCGCGAATATCCTCGGGGTACTGGAAGGGGAATGTCTCGGCCTCTTCCTCGATGAAAAAGTCGAACGGATTGTAGACAGTCATGTCGGCGATCAGATCGACCTCGATCTTCAGCTCCGTGACCGGATCAGGAAAGACGTAGCGGGACAGGTAGTTGCCGTAGGGGTCCTGCTGCAGCGTCACGAAATGATTGGACGGCGAGACCTTGAGGGAGTGGCTGATGACCTTGGTCTTTGAATGCGGCGCCGGTTTCAGCCGGATGATCTGCGGCCCGAGCCGAACCGGCTTATCGTATTTGTAATGCGTCAGGTGATGAATGCTTGCTTTGATCGCCATGCGGTTTTTTATCCCCTCGATGATGGGTCTTTGCCACCATTCAAGAGACTTTGTGCAATGCGAAGAGAGATTGCAAGGCTGAATTCTCCCGGGGAAGATTCATTTCCCCCGAGGGCATTTAATGCGACGATGTCAGGGCTGGGACGACGGTGCGGCAGTCAGCGTCCAAGACTGCCAACAGCGGCAATGATCTCCGTCGCGCCTGGGAAGGTGCCAAGACTGTTAGGCCCGTCGCGCGCCTCGATTTGAGCCCAGCCGACGCGGCCGACGGCGTCGACCAGGAAGTGCCCGACGAGCTGCGTACCGTGATTTGCAAGGATCGCCTGATCGGTTTCATCAAGCTCGAAGCCGTCCTTAGCGTTAAGGACGACGTTGGCTTCCATCGGCTGCAAAGGTTCAGGCAGCTCGCCGGTAGGATTGATGCGTGCCGCCCCGAATTGCTCCATGGTTGTGCGAGTGGGCCATTCGGGGCGCTCGCTACTGTCCTCGGGCAGGAACGTTGCGCGTGGCACGCCAAAGGCGCGGTGCGTGCGGCAATCCGGGTCGCACAGAAGCGTGACCGGCGTCGGCTGGTAGCGGAAATACAGACGGGCGCGTTCGACCGGCGTGTTGATGACGGCAAGGATTTCCACCCCGGCGGCGTGCAGGGTCGGCTGCAGGGCGGCAAGCTGCCCAAGCTGCCGCCGGCAGAACGGGCAGTGCAGGCCGCGAAAGAAGCCGATCAGGAACGCGCGGCCACGCAAGCTCTCGAGAGTGACCAACCCTTCGAAGTTGGCCGCGGGAAGGGCGAATGACGGCGCGGGCTCTCCAGGTTGCCGCGGGCGTGTCTGGTCTCCCATGGAGTATTTCCTTTTTTGCGCTGTGACCGACTAAATTCGACCATATCACATCTCACAGGAGGGCACCGTGCTCGATGTCGATGCGCAATGTGGTTTGGCGCTGCGCACTCCCGGGCGACATCCATTCGCCAGTACCTGAGCGACTGCGACGGCCGGCAGTCGTCGTAGCGCCAGTCGAACAGCGCGAGGAAGCGCAGGCAGCGATCTGCCGGCGCGTCCACCTCCTGCGGGAGCGCGTTTCAGCGCTTCATCGACACGAGGCTGAAATGGGCGCCCTGCGGATCGACGCCGTTGATCACCCAGGCGCCTCCGGGGACTTCCATCGGGCCCATGATGATCTTGGCGCCGCGCGAGGTCGCTCGTTCGACTGCGGCGTCGAGCGCGTCGACGTTGAAATAATAGCCCCAGTAGGGGGCGGGAATTTCCGGCGTCTTCGTCATCATACCGCCGATCTGGGCGCCGTTGTGGGTGAATAACTGGTAGACGCCCATCGCCCCCATATCCATCGCCTCGTCTTTCCCCCAGCCGAACATCTTCTGGTAGAAGGGGAATTCGACGGAAAGGTCGCCGGCCATCAGCTCGTGCCAGCCGACATTGCCATTGGCATTCTGGGCGAGCTCGGGCATTTCGCCATCGCCAGTGCCCTTGAACAGGGCAAAAACCGCGCCATGCGGGTCGGCGACGACGGCGAAGCGACCGATGGTCGGAATATCGTCCGGCTCGCGATGAACCTTGCCGCCCAGTTCGGCGACCTTCTTGGCCGCGGCATCGACGTCATCGACGCCGATATAGCCGATCCAGGCCGGCGGCGCTTTCATTTGCACGGCGCCTTCGGGGATTGTCATCAGGCCGGCAACGCGCACACCGTTCGCCAGGAAAAGCGTATAGCCGGCGTCGGGCATGCCACTGTCCTCTGACGTCCAGCCGACAACGGCATCATAGAACTCCTCGGCCGCCTTGGTGTCGGTGGTCATCAGTTCGTACCAGACGAACGCTCCATGTTTGTCGCTCATTGCATCCTCCCTTTGATGTTTGCAGGTCCCTAGCCCGAAAAAGGCAGAGTATCAGACTGCGGAAATGCGTTTGTAGTCGGAAGACATGACAGACTTCCAAGTACCGTCGGCATTCTGTGTGCGGGACGAGAAATTTCTCGTGTTCTCGTCCTTGATCGTAATGATGTCCTGATACCGCGCGGTCCCGCCGGTAGTCTCGAAATCGGGGCCTTCGCAGTCGAGCGTCAGCACCTTTCCGGTCTCGTCGAGCGTGCCTTCGTAGACCCAGAGATAGGTCATCACCGAGCTGACGAAAGAGCCGACATAGCGTTTTTTTGCCGGATCGTAGCCCAGCGTCATGATGTTCGTCGCCTTGCTGCCGTCCGGCATGATCCCGGTCGTCTCGGAGACGATCCAGGCGCCGCCGAGCGCGCGGGTTTCCTCAAGCCATGCTCCCTCGGATGCCTGTTCGCCGGTGGCAGCGGGCATGTCGAAGCTCACGCTCCACCTGCCCGTCAGCTGCTCCAGCCACCGGTGTTCGTCAAGAATTTCCGCTTTCATCACAGCGGTCTCCTCATTGTCGGTGCGATTTTATCGGTCAGGCGCAGCAGGACTGTGACTGAGACGTGTCCGCATATTCGTCGTGGCGTTTCACGAAGCTCAATGTTGACGTCTCATTGCGGCCTTTTGGCGCCCGGTCGAGGATCATCAGCGTCGTCAGGATCTCCTCGCCGCCGCGGGCATAGTCGGAATAGGTATGATAAACGTTGCCGACCGGGTCGCGGGAAAAGGCGCTCATGCCCGGCAGCTCGTCATTGGCCTGATCGCCGGACATTTCGGTGAAATTGTAGAAGACCTTGCCGCTTTCCAATTCGTCCTTGGTGAAGGAGACGTGGAAATCGAAGTTGAAATCGCTGCCGAAGGACGAGACCCAGGGGAATTTCCAGCCCATGCGCTTCTTGTAGGCCTCGATCTTGGCAAGTGGCGCTCGGGAGACGGCGACGAAGGTTACGTCGTGGTTATTGAGATGGGCAAGCGTGCCGTCGATATGGTCGGCGAGGAAGGAGCAGCCGGGGCAGCCGGCCTCCCAGTCGGGACCAAACATGAAGTGGTAGATCATCAGCTGGCTGCGGCCGTCGAACAGGTCGGCGAGCGTCTTCTTTCCCGTCGGCGTGTCGAATGTATAGGTCTTGTCGATCTTGACCCAGGGCAGGTTCTGCCGCGCTGCACGGATCTTGTCGCGCCGGCGCGTTTCTTCCTTTTCCTGCAAGAGCAGCGCCTTGCGGGCTTCGAGCCATTCCTCGCGGGATACAACCGGATTCGTCAACATCGTTCATTCCTCCTCAAGAATTCGTGTTTCATTCCGCTTGACTAAATACGTTGATATCAACATTATTACGCCATGTCAAAGCCTGCCGCCATTTCTTTCGAGACGACCCTTCACGTGCGCGACACATGCCTGTGCCTTCATGTGCAAAGAGCGGCGCGGGCGCTGGCGCGGAAATTCGACGAGGCGTTGCGGCCACTCGACCTGACCAACGGGCAGTTTTCGCTGCTGATGTCGCTCAACCGGCCGGAGCCGCCCGGCATGGGCCCTGTCGCCCATCTGCTCGCCATGGACCGGACGACACTGACGGCGGCGCTGAAGCCGCTGGAGAAGCGGGGGCTTTTGGAAACGATGACCGACAACAAGGACCGACGTCTGCGCCGGATGAAGTTGACGCCGGCAGGGTATGCCTTACTTTTGAGGGCGGTGCCGATCTGGACGAAAACGCATGCCGAGGTCGATGACGCGCTCGGCGAAGGCCGGCCGGACCGGTTGCGTGCGGACCTTCTGGCGCTCGCCTGAGCGCTTTTCCTTGCCGCCGGAGGAGGCGGACAATCCCCACAACCAAAGAGGAGACTATCAATGAGGATGATTTTCGTGAACCTGCCGGTCAAGGACGTTTCGCGTTCGAAGGCATTTTTCAGCGGGCTCGGTTTCAGTTTCAACCCGGAATATTCGAGCGACGATACGCTCTGCATGATCGTTGAGGAAAATATCTTCGTCATGCTGATGCATGAGGCACGCTTCAAGGAATTCATCATCGACGAGATCAGCGATACGAGTAAAGTGACGGAAGTGCTGACCGCACTCTCCGCCGGCAGCCGCCAGGAAGTGGACGAGACGCTGGCCAAGGCGCTTTCGCTGGGTGGCAAGGAATGGCGGCCGGTGATGGACTACGGCTTCATGTACGGCTGCAGCTTTCAGGACCCCGACGGCCATGTGTGGGAGCTGGCCTATATGGAGCCGCAGCAGGCGAGTTGACCGGCACGGCTTTTGCGGTTGACCTTAGGGGCGTCGGCTTTGGTTGGCGCTCTTTTGTTTTTGTGGCGGGACTGATCGGTCCCTGTCATTCTCGCGAGATCGTTCTGACGCGTCAGGCAAGGGAGAGCCGGGATGAAAACGACCTACAAGGGAAGCTGCCATTGCGGCCGCATTCGATTTGAAGCCGATATCGACCTGGAGGCGGGTACGAGCCGGTGCAATTGCTCCATCTGCTCCAAGCGGCGGTACTGGGGTGCGAGCGTGAAGCCGGAAGACTTCCGCCTGTTGTGCGAGGAGGCAGGCATCGGTGACTACCAATTCGGGACGATGAGCGGTCATCATCGGTTCTGTCTCGTTTGCGGCGTCGGGCCTTATGGCCATGGTTATGTCGAGGAGATCGGCGGCGCCTTCGTTTCCATCAATATCGCTTGCCTGGACGATATGGACCCCGCTGTGCTGGCATCCTTGCCGGTCCAGTATATGGACGGCCGGCAAAACAATTGGTGGAACACGCCGGCGGAGACGCGGCATTTGTGAGGGGTGGGGTCCGCAGGATCCAGCGCGAAACGCGGGTATCTCCTCCGCCATTCCTGTGCTTGTCACAGGAATCCAGCCGCATCGCGTCGGCGGCGCGAATGACTTGTTTGCACCCAGGTGGAGATTGGTTTTCTAACCGCGCTCACGCGCGGTGGCTGAATCCCTGTGACAAGGACAGAGAAAAACGGAGCGTCGGGAGACCCGTTGCAGACGGCGACACCCATCGATCCCCGGGTGATGCGAGAATCCAACAAAAACAAAGGCTCCCGAAGGAGCCCTGTCTTCAATTTTCGCCGAGGTCGCGGACCGCGCCGCGGTCGGCGGAGGTGGCGAAGGCGGCGTAGGCTTTCAGCGCGGTCGTGACCTTGCGCTTGCGCTGCTCGACCGGCTTCCAGCCCTTGGCGTCCTGTTCGGCGCGGCGGGCGGCGATTTCGGCTTCATCGACGCGCAGCGAGATCGTTCGGTTCGGAATGTCGATGTCGATCATATCGCCTTCGCGGACGATGCCGATCAGGCCGCCATTGGCGGCTTCCGGTGAAACATGGCCGATGGAGAGACCCGAGGTGCCGCCGGAGAAGCGGCCGTCGGTGATCAGCGCGCAGGCCTTGCCGAGGCCCTTCGACTTCAGGTAGCTGGTCGGATAAAGCATTTCCTGCATGCCCGGGCCACCCTTCGGGCCTTCATAGCGGATGACGACGACGTCGCCGGCCTTGACCTCGTTGGCAAGGATCGCCTTGACGGAAGAATCCTGGCTTTCGAAGACACGGGCGGGGCCGGAGAATTTAAGGATCGATTCATCGACCCCGGCGGTCTTCACGATGCAGCCCTTGAGGGCGATGTTGCCCTTGAGAACGGCGAGGCCCCCGTCCTTCGAGAAGGGATGCTGGGCGTCACGGATGACGCCCTTTTCGCGGTCGAGATCAAGCTCCTTCCAGCGGGCGCTCTGGCTGAAAGCGACCTGCGTCGGCACGCCACCCGGAGCTGCGCTGAACAGTTCGAGCGCTGCGGGATTGTCGGTGACGGCGATATCCCATTTGGACAGGGCATCGCCCAGCGTCTTTTCGTGGACGGTCGGCAGGTCGGCATTGATCAGGCCGGCGCGGTTCAGTTCGCCGAGGATCGCCATGATGCCGCCGGCGCGGTGCACGTCTTCCATGTGCACGTCGGCCTTGGCCGGTGCCACTTTGGAAAGGCACGGCACCTTGCGCGAGAGACGGTCGATGTCGTCCATGGTGAAATCGACTTCGCCTTCGTGGGCGGCGGCGAGGATATGTAGGACGGTGTTGGTCGAACCGCCCATGGCGATGTCGAGCGCCATGGCGTTTTCGAACGCGCCTTTGCTCGCGATCGTGCGGGGAAGGGCGGTGACGTCTTCCGCTTCGTAATAGCGCTTGGCGAGCGAGACGATCTCCCTGCCGGCGCGCAGGAACAGCTTTTCGCGGTCGGAATGGGTGGCAAGCGTCGAGCCGTTGCCGGGCAGCGACAGGCCGAGCGCTTCGGTCAGACAGTTCATCGAGTTGGCCGTGAACATGCCCGAGCAGGAGCCGCAAGTCGGGCAGGCGGAGCGCTCGATGATCTTGACGTCCTCGTCCGAGACCTTGTCGTCGGCAGCCGCAACCATGGCGTCGACCAGGTCGAGCGCGTGGATCTTGCCGTCCGAGAGCACGACCTTGCCTGCCTCCATGGGGCCACCGGAGACGAAGATGACCGGAATGTTGAGGCGCAGCGACGCCATCAGCATGCCGGGGGTGATCTTGTCGCAGTTGGAGATGCAGACCATGGCGTCGGCGCAGTGGGCGTTGACCATGTATTCGACCGAGTCGGCGATCAGTTCGCGCGACGGCAGTGAATAGAGCATGCCGTCATGGCCCATGGCGATGCCGTCATCGACGGCGATGGTGTTGAATTCCTTGGCAACTCCGCCATTGGCTTCGATCTCGCGCGCAACCAACTGGCCAAGGTCCTTGAGGTGGACATGGCCAGGCACGAACTGCGTGAACGAGTTGACCACCGCGATAATAGGCTTGCCGAAATCGCTGTCCTTCATGCCCGTCGCGCGCCACAGGCCGCGAGCGCCGGCCATGTTGCGGCCGTGGGTGGTGGTGCGGGAGCGATAGGCGGGCATGGACGTCTTCCTTGAACGTTAAGCCTGGGACAACGGCAGATAGGGGGCAGGGCTTACAATTGAAGCGGTTCCTAGCGCAAAACTGCGCCCGCGTCACGATTTTCGTAACAATATTTCGTGTTTTTTCGCCGACGGCGGCGCTTTGCGTCCTTGCCGTGCGGGACATGGATGGCTTGCTGCTGCAGACTGCGGCCAGGCCTCGCGGTTTCGCGCCGCCTTGTCGGCCTCGGCGCGAGCCCGTCTGCCAGGCCCGTTCTCTCAACCTTTTGATTTTGAAGAAAAACAGCGACCTCTACCCTATTTGGGGGATGCGCGGTCAGGTGTTTCATTCTCTACTGCCAGCGCTGGACACTTTGCAGGCCGGCGATTTCATCACCTAGGCATTTTCAGATCCCCTCTCCGGCAACGTTGAGGGGCCTTTACATTCTATACCAGCGGACTGTTTCGGCCGGCGAGATAATCCCGGTTCAGCGCGTCGGCGATGTCCTTGGCATCTTCACGGTCGAGGCCGGTCAGGTCCCGCCCGTCCGACGCCGCAGGTAACCTGGTAATGACATCCAGGACGGTCCAAGTGCCGTCCTTCTCTTGGCGCACGCCGTATCGGGGTTCGTTCATCAGGCGATGTCCTAAACGGCTTGACATGATCAGGGGGGCAAACGGCGAAGTCAATCGGCGACTTGCAGCCGGCACTATTGAATCCGGGTGCCGTCGACGCGGCGGGCTTTGACCCGATGACGTGGTTGTCACGCTAGACCGTCGCTCGGCTGTCTCGCCCCTGCGAAGGGCTGAATGTGTGGCGATCCGGCGTGCGGGGCTACAGCGCCGCGGGTCAACCTGACGCAAAGGCGCTGTAGCACTTTGCAACTGCTACATAATTTTATCCTTAAATCGATTCCGATTTAAGGAATTATGCAGCAGTCGCAGACCGTATCCATCATCCTGGGGGGCACTTTGTTGGGTACGGGAGATTATCGTCTCTGCCGAATTTTCAATGTCGTCTCAAAAATGATTTTGTTGCGATAAGTAAGAAAAGGCGCCGGGGCGTTCCGATGGGCGGCTTCAATAAGCTTTTCTCTCATATAATGAACTGCTGCCTCCAATTCTTCAGTTCCCACGCTTGGATCAGCGGCTAATTGCTTTGCCACGGTCTTGGGCATCATGCTCTCCATTCGGCCGCATCATGCGGCTCGCATATACTATAGATCGCCAAATATTGATGAGAAGAGTAAAGTATGCCGAAAACAATGATGTCGTTAGCAAAGGATAAATCATGTCTCAGATGGGAGCAGTCCTTTCGTCATTCATGGCGATAGGACGGCGAAGACACAACGGAGAAACGTGTCGGTGCCGGCGGCCCTCATTCGCAAAAAGGCCGGGCAAACCCGACGCCGAGTGTCGACTGAGTGACGGCGCAGTCTGCAGGTTTCCGGTGCAAAGGACTGTCCGAAGGCATGACGCGCGCGGTTGCTTCTCAAGGGGCTGTGGGCCGCTATGTGCAGCGTGCAAGATACGCTGCAATGCCTGCTCGGCGAGGTTCATCGAACCTGCCGGAAAATATGCAAAAGGGCTCAGCGATCTCTCGCTAAGCCCTTGATACACTTGGAAACTGGATGGTGGGCGTGACAGGGATTGAACCTGTGACCCCTACGATGTCAACGTAGTGCTCTCCCGCTGAGCTACACGCCCATCCGATGTCGGCGCATAGACCACAAAACATCTGACGGCGTCAATAGGCTTCATCGAGCTTTTTTGACAGAAGTTTGACAGTCCTGTGGAAGGCCGGAAATGCCGGCCTCAAGCGGCCAGCATCTTGTTCACTTCATCGACGAGATCGCGCAGGTGGAACGGCTTGGACAGCACCTTGGCGTCCTTCGGCGCCTTCGAATCGGGGTTGAGTGCCACGGCGGCGAAGCCGGTGATGAACATCACTTTCAGATCCGGATCGAGTTCGGTCGCCCGGCGGGCAAGCTCGATGCCGTCCATTTCAGGCATGACGATGTCGGTCAGAAGGAGCGAGAACGGTTCTTCGCGCAGGCGGTCGTAGGCGCTTGCGCCATTGTCGAAGGACAACACCTTGTAGCCGGCCTTTTCCAGGGCTTTCACCAGGAAGCGGCGCATGTCGTTATCGTCTTCGGCGAGGAGAATTTTTGGACTCATGGATAAAGCCGTTGCACCTTACGTGTCGATGTCGGGAATTGCGGTGACGTCAATGAAACCGCATGCGAGTAAATATCCGGTGAAGACAAGAGATCAAGCTCCGTTCACTGGCAGGAAACGACTATGGACATGAATGCTGCCTGCTGGCAACATACACGAAGCACCAAGATTGTGACATGGTAAAAAAGGGCTGCGATGGCGCAGAACGTCAGCGAAACCGAACAGTTCGAAGTTCGCGAGCCGGAGATGCAGCGCATTCCCTTTGTGTTCAATTCGCCCCATAGCGGCCGGATTTATAGCCAATCCTTTCTCGAGCAGTCACGTCTGGACGACCTGTCGATCCGCCGCTCGGAGGATCATTTCGTCGATGAGTTGTTCCACTCGGTCACGGATCTCGGCGCGCCGCTGCTTCTGGCGCATTTCCCGCGGGCCTTTCTCGACGTCAACCGCGAGCCTTATGAACTCGACCCGCGCATGTTCGATGGCGCCCTGCCGCCGCATGCCAATATCAGCTCGATGCGGGTGGCCGGCGGTCTTGGCACGGTCCCGCGGCTGGTGGCGGAAAACATGGAAATCTACCGCGGCCGTTTTCCGGTCGCCGAGGCGCTCGACCGGATCGAAACCATCTACAAACCCTATCATGCCTGCCTGCGGCGGCTGATAGCGCGCACTCATGTCCAGTTCGGGCTGGCGGTGCTGATCGACTGCCATTCGATGCCGGGCAATATCCGGTTGGCGGGCACCGGACAACGTCCGGATTTCATCATCGGCGACCGCTACGGCACCAGCGCCGCTGCCGATCTGTCGCGCACGGCCGTCTCGCTCCTGGAGGATCTCGGCTTTTCCGTCGCCCGCAACAAGCCCTATGCCGGCGGCTTCATCACCGAACATTACGGCCGTCCCGCGCGCGGGCTGCACGCTCTGCAGATCGAGATCAATCGCGGTCTCTATGTCGATGAGGCAACGCTGCAGAAGAAGAAGGATTTTCAGATGCTGGCTCAGGCCATAGGCATCTTCCTTGGCGGCCTTGCGGCGCATGTGGAAAAATACGCCGGAAATTCTTCGCTCGCGGCCGAATAGCGCCGCTGCCCTTCCCCCAAAAAGCGGGCAAAAAAAACCGCGCTTGTGGCGCGGCTAAGTCTAGGGAGGAAACACCCAAGGAGGGTATTTACAGCCACAAGTGACTGTAGGGAAAAGTTAATATTGCAGTGCACAATTGTCAAGGCGAAATCTTGGTTTGTTTGCTGCGGTGCGCCATATGCGGATCGCAGGAAATGGGCAAATGGCGCGATTTCGAAGCGCTTTGGCCGTTTTGATGTACGTTCTTCGAATTTCTTGACGATATGTCGCTTTCTCGCGGGCGACTCCTTGATGTTTTTCCTATTTTTCGGGGGCAGGCTTCTTTTTTAAAAAAATCTGCAATAAGCACGTTATGCATCCTTTCCCTCGAATATCGTGAGGCGTCATGCTACCGGACCGTGAGTTTTTCGACCGCCTCGCCGATGCGGCGAAGGCGGAAACCCTGCCGCGATTCCGTACCGGCATCAGCGTTGCCAACAAGGAGGCCGCCGGTTTCGATCCGGTGACGGAAGGCGACCGCGCCGCCGAAGCGGCAATCCGCAGCCTGATCGAAACCCACTTTCCCGATCACGGCATTCTAGGCGAGGAATTCGGCAATGTCGGGCTCGACCGGGATTATGTCTGGGTCATCGACCCCATCGACGGTACCCGCGCATTCATCTCCGGCCTGCCGGTCTGGGGCACACTGATCGGCCTCTACCACAAGGGGAAGGCGGTGATGGGCCTCATGGACCAGCCCTTTACCGAAGAGCGCTATTTCGCGGACGGACAAGACGCGTTCTATCGCGGTCGCGACGGGAACAGGAAAATCTTCACACGCCCTTGCGCTGATCTTAGCCAGGCGATCCTGTTCACCACGTCGCCGCATCTCTATACCGGCGATATCAAGACCCGCTTCGAGGCCGTTCAGAGCAGGGTGCAACTCGCGCGCTATGGCTGTGATTGCTACGCGTTCGCGCTGCTTGCCTCCGGGCATATCGACCTCGCCATCGAATGCGGCCTGAAGCCCTACGATGTCGGCGGGCTCATCCCGCTGATCGAACAGGCCGGCGGCATCGTCACCGACTGGAACGGCGGGCCGGCGGAAATGGGCGGCGAGATCATCGCGGCCGGCAGCGCCGAGCTTCATGCGCAGGCGCTGGCTATCCTAAAAAGCTGAGTGCTCGACGCTCTCGCCGTGGGGCTTGTCCGCATCCGTCATCCCCGTATCGACGCTGCTGCCGGGGATGAAGGCCTCGATCGCGGCCATGGCTTGGGCGCGGTAGTGGTCGGCCTCCTGCAGCAATTCGTGGCTGGCGCCGTCGATCGGAATCATGTGTCCGGCGCGGAAATTGCGGGCGAGGTTCTCGACAGCGAAATGCGGCACGAGCAGGTCCCGCGTCGGGGCCAGCATGATGGTTGGCACGCGGATCTGCGTCAGGTGCTCGCGGCGTGTAATGCGTTTGATCGCCTTGAAGGTCTCGTGCAGCCAGCGGGCGGTCGGCGGCCCCAGTGCCAGTTCGGGATGCGTGTCGGTCAGCGCCTTGTTGCGGGCGAAGCGCCGCGGATCCGATGTCAGCAGGTTTTGCGAAAACGGCAACGAACCCTTGTCGCGCATCAAGGGCAGGAAGCCGAGCCCGCACAGGCTGAAGGCTGCGGCGAGAAAGCCGATCATGCCGTGCCCCAGCTTCTGGCCGCCAAGCGCGACGAACGGCGCCAGGATCGCCAGGCGGTCGATGCGGCTGGCGAGCAGCGGCGCTTGCGAGAGTGCGATCAGCGCGCCCATGGAATGGGCGAGCATGAAGAAGGGCAGGCGCGTGTCGGGCAGCACGATCTTGTCGAGGAAAATCGTGAGGTCGCGCTCGTAGTCCGAGAAGCGGCGGACATGGCCGCGGCGCGGCTTCTTCAGCAGGCGCTCCGAGCCTGCCTGGCCGCGCCAGTCGAAGGTGGCAACCCAGAGGCCCCGCGCGGTCAATTCGCCGATGGTCTCGGCATATTTCTCGATCGACTCGTTGCGGCCCTGCAGAAGCACGACTGTGCCCTTGGCAACCGGCGCATCGCATTTGAAGATCGCATAACGGATCTTCTTGCCGTCGACGCCCTCGAAGAAGCCGACGGTGTGATTGCCGGGGATCGGATTGTTCGGGGTGGAATGAAGGCTGGGCGTCATGGCAAGGTCGGTCCGACGGGTCTAGGCAAGGTACGCTGATAACACTGATACGATTCCGATTAAGGAAGGGTGCAACAGCCGCATCAAGGGATAAGCGCCCCGGTTTCGGGCGTCAAAGAAAAAGGACCGGAAACGGTGGGGGACTGATTTACCGTTTCCGGCCGGAGACTGTCGGTCGGCTGAAGGCCGGCAGCATGCGGGAGAAGGGACGTTCACCTTACTGCCTGCCTTGTCTTCCGATAGCAGCAATCTAGCCCATGGAAGCTGAACGCCAGCGGAACCGGCCGTTCATGTTGCGTTTATCAAAGGCAGCTTTTCCGGTATGCGGAACATGTCTTTGGGGTCTTGAAGGCGGGAAAAACAATTCCCATCTCATCGATGCGGGCGCCGAAGACGGGCCCGTCTAACCGGCCCTGCCATCGCCGCTTTCGGGATGACGAGGCCATGATCGCTAACAGTTGCTCAAAAGAGGACACCATGCGTCACGTTGATTTTTCTCCCCTCTATCGTTCCACGGTCGGTTTCGACCGTCTCTTCACCATGCTTGACAGTCTCGGCCAGCCGGACCAGTCGCAGACCTATCCGCCCTATAATATCGAGCGGACGGGTGAAAACACCTACCGGATCACGATGGCCGTCGCCGGTTTCGACGAAACCGAACTTTCGATCGAAGCGCGCGAGCACACGCTGACCGTCAAGGGTGAGAAGGGCGAAGAAAAGACCTCGGAAAACCAGTTCCTGTATCGCGGCATCGCCAAGCGCGCCTTCGAGCGCCGCTTCCAGCTCGCCGATCACGTGGAAATCCAGTCCGCTTCGCTGAAGCACGGCCTGCTTCACATCGATCTTCTGCGCGAGATTCCTGAAGCGGCCAAACCGCGCAAGATCGGCATCACCGTTGCGCAGTCGCAGCCGAAGCAGATCGAAGCGACTCAGGTCGAAACCTCTGAGATCGAAGGCAGCGCCAACTAAGCGCACGCCATCGGGCAAGACATGAAGAAACGGCGTCCGCGAGGGCGCCGTTTTTTATTGTGCCGCAGTCAGTATTGTGCTGCGGGCAGGGCTTAGCAAGCCGCGATAAATTGCTCCACGTCCTCTCTCGTCGTCGCGAAGCTGGTGACGAGACGATAGAGGCCCTCGTCGGTCGCGACCGATCCCGCCAGTGTGTGCGGTACGGGCCAGTCGTAGAAGACGGCGCCCTTTTCCTCCAGCTTTTTTGCGGTGTCCCTTTTCAGGATGACGAAGAGTTCATTGGAGCCGCTCGGCCAGGCAAGCCGTGCGCCGTTCGATGCTTCGATGCCCTCTGCCAGCCAGTTGGCCATGAGGTTTGCATGCCGGGCGAGATCGAGCCAGAGACCGCCTTCGAGATAGGCGTCGAACTGGGCAGCGATGAAGCGAGACTTGGAAAAGAGCTGGGCGGAGCGCTTGCGCAGATAGTGCATCTGCTGGGCCTTGGCGGGATCGAAGAGGATGAGGGCCTCCGCGCACCAGCAGCCGTTCTTCGTGCCACCAAAGGATAGAAGATCGATGCCGCGCTTCCAGGTCATCTCGGCCGGCGTCGTGCCGAGGCTGACGAGGGCGTTGGCGAAGCGGGCGCCGTCCATATGCAGTGGCAGATGATACTTCCTGGCGATCGCTGCGATCCTGTCGATGTCATCGAGGCTGTAGGCCGTACCGGCTTCGGTCGCCTGCGTGATGGTGATCGCCATTGGCTGTCCGCCATGGACGAAGCCCGGCGGCAAGCGCTTGATTTCCGTTTCCAGCTTCAGCGGATCGATCTTGCCGAGCAGGCCATCGACCGGCGCCAGCCGGCTGCCATGCGAAAAGAACTCCGGAGCGCCGCATTCATCGACATTCACATGCGCTTCTCGGTGGCAGAACACATGGCCGCCGGGACGGTTGGCGCCGGCAAAAGCCAGCGAATTGGCGGCCGTGCCGGTGGCGACAAAGAAGACGGCGACGTCGCGTTCGAATACGTCGGAAAGTTTCTTCTCCACCTTTTTATCGAGATCGCTGGCGCCGTAGGCCGCGGCAAAGCCACTGGCGGCCTTGACCAGGCTTTCGGCAATCACGGGATGGGCACCCGCCCAATTGTCGGAGGAGAAAATCATGGAAGTCGTCCTGTGGTTTCCGGAACTAACGCTCCGGTGGGATGGGTAGGCACAGACCATAAAGATGCGGGAGCGGCAATCAATGCGTAACTCGTGCAATAAGGACAATGTCAGACCAGTTTGAAACCAAATCGAAGAATATGACGAGTTGACGAAAGAAAATTACAAAAATGCGAAATTAACCGCAATGTTCGGCATAATCTTGCAGAATATTTTATATTGGTACCCTTGCGATCCTGGGAGGTTTCTGGCATAGAGCCTATGAAATAGGACAGCAAGCCTGTCCTATTTCGGTCTCAAGACCGGAAAGACGCCGGAAGGCCTGCGCAAAAGCGGGTCCCGGCCGACGATTGTAACCCGCGCCGGAGGCTCAAGATCCGTGCTGACGCAGCAATCGCAATGGTCGCGAGCACTTTGCCTGACGCAGTAAATGCTTCATTTGCGACCGGATCAGGATCATGCAACGATAATGCCGGTGCCGGCCTGAGCGGGGTTCTTGCCCGCAAAAGCCTGCCTGGACTGCGGAAATACCCGGTCGCTGCCGGGTTAACAGGAGGAAGACGATGACGGACTTTACGCCATCCACCGAAACTGGGCTCAACATCGCGCGCCACACGGCGACGGTTGAGAAAAACACCGCATTCCCGTCCGGCCTGCCGAAAAAACAGGGTCTTTACGATCCGCGCAATGAGCATGACGCCTGCGGCGTCGGCTTCGTCGCGCATATGAAGGGCGAGAAGTCGCACCAGATCGTCAAGGATGGCCTGTTCATCCTGGAAAACCTGACGCATCGCGGCGCCGTCGGTGCCGATCCGCTGATGGGCGACGGCGCGGGCATTCTCGTGCAGATTCCCGACCGTTTCTTCCGCGAGGAAATGGCGTTGCAGGGCGTGACTCTGCCGAAGGCCGGCGATTATGCCGTCGGTTATCTCTTCATGCCGCAGGAAGAGGCGCAGATCGCCCATTTCAAGCAGGTGATTGCCGATGTCGTTGCTGAAGAGGGGCAGACCCTGCTCGGCTTCCGCGAAGTGCCGGTCGATAATTCCTCGCTCTCCAAGGCACCCGAAATCGCCGCAACGGAGCCGCATCACCTGCAGGTATTCATCGGTGCTGGCCGCGATGCTGCCACCAACGCAGAGTTCGAGCGCCGCCTGTTTACGCTCCGCAAGGTCATCTCCAACCGCATCTATGACGCCTTCCACGGTGCCGAAACCGGTTTTTATCCGGTGTCGCTGTCTTCGAAGACGATTGTCTACAAGGGCATGTTCCTTGCTTACCAGGTCGCTGACTATTTCAAGGATCTGGCCGACCCGCGCTTCGAATCGGCAGTTGCCCTCGTGCACCAGCGGTTCTCGACCAATACGTTCCCGTCGTGGAAGCTGGCGCACCCCTACCGCATGGTCGCTCATAACGGCGAGATCAATACGCTGCGCGCCAACGTCAACTGGATGGCGGCGCGGCAAGCATCGGTGTCCTCGCCTTTGTTCGGCGCCGATATCTCCAAGCTTTGGCCAATCTCCTATGAGGGCCAGTCGGATACGGCCTGTTTCGACAACGCGCTGGAATTCCTGGTGCAGGGCGGCTACCCGCTGTCGCACGCCGTGATGATGCTGATCCCGGAAGCCTGGGCCGGCAACCAGTTGATGGCGCCGGCACGCAAGGCCTTCTACGAATATCATGCGGCCTTGATGGAGCCGTGGGACGGCCCCGCTGCCGTCTGCTTCACCGACGGCAAGCAGATCGGCGCGACGCTCGACCGCAACGGCCTGCGTCCGGCCCGCTATCTCGTCACCGACGACGACCGCGTCATCCTTGCGTCCGAAGCCGGCACGCTGCCGGTGAAGGAAGAAAGCATCGTCAAGAAGTGGCGCCTGCAGCCGGGCAAGATGCTGCTGATCGACATGGAAGAAGGTCGCATCATCTCCGACGAGGAAGTGAAGTCGAACCTTGCCAACCAGCATCCCTACCGCCAATGGCTGGACAACACCCAGCTCATTCTCGAAGACCTGAAGCCGGTCGAGCCGCGCGCGCTGCGCCGCGACGTGTCCCTGCTCGATCGCCAGCAGGCGTTCGGCTACAGCCAGGAAGACACCAAGATTTTGATGTCGCCGATGGCGACGACCGGCCAGGAGGCAATCGGTTCCATGGGCACCGACACGCCGATCTCGGCGATGTCGGACAAGACGAAGCTGCTTTACACCTACTTCAAGCAGAATTTCGCTCAGGTCACCAACCCGCCGATCGATCCGATCCGAGAGGAACTGGTGATGAGCCTCGTCTCGTTCATCGGTCCGCGCCCGAACATTCTCGATCATGCCGGCATGTCGCATGCCAAGCGGCTCGAAGTGCGCCAGCCGATCCTGACCAATGGCGATCTCGAAAAGATCCGCTCGATTGGCCACACGGAAGACCGGTTCGACACCAAGACGCTCGACTTTACCTATGACGTCGCGCGTGGCGCCCAAGGCATGCCGGAAATTCTCGACCGGCTCTGCGAGCGCGCGGAAGCGGCCGTCAAGGGCGGCTACAACATCATCGTGCTCTCCGACCGTCAGATCGGCCCGGACCGCATCGCGATCCCGGCGCTTCTCGCGACCGCCGCCGTGCACCATCACCTGATCCGCAAGGGGCTGCGCACCTCCGTCGGTCTTGTCGTCGAGAGCGGCGAGCCGCGCGAAGTGCACCATTTCTGCCTGCTGGCGGGCTACGGCGCCGAAGCGATCAACCCCTATCTCGCCTTCGACACGCTCACCGACATGCATAAGCGCGGCGAATTTCCGAAGGAAGTCGATGGCGGCGAAATCGTCTATCGCTACATCAAGGCGGTCGGCAAGGGCATTCTCAAGGTCATGTCCAAGATGGGCATCTCGACCTACCAGTCCTATTGCGGCGGCCAGATCTTCGACGCCGTGGGTCTCTCGTCGGAGCTCATCGACCGCTATTTCTTCGGTACCGCGACGCAGATCGAGGGCATCGGCCTTACGGAGATCGCGAGCGAAACCTTCAACCGCCACAAGGCGGCTTTCGGTTCCGATCCGATCCTTGCCAACACGCTCGATATCGGCGGCGAATACGCCTACCGCATGCGCGGCGAAGGCCATGCCTGGTCGCCGGACGCCGTTGCCTCGCTGCAGCACGCCGTTCGCGGCAATGCCGTTGACCGTTACCGCGAATTTGCCGAGATGGTGAACGGCGAAGCATTGCGAATGAACACCATTCGCGGCTTGTTCTCGGTCAGGCAAGCCGACGCCATCGGCCGTAAGCCCATCTCCATCGATGAGGTGGAGCCGGCCGTCAACATCGTCAAGCGTTTCTCGACCGGAGCGATGTCCTTCGGCTCGATCAGCCGCGAGGCGCATACGACGCTGGCAATCGCCATGAACAGCATCGGCGGCAAGTCCAACACCGGAGAAGGCGGCGAGGAAGCCGATCGCTACTTCCCGCTGTATGACGGCTCGCCGAACCCCGAGCGTTCCGCCATCAAGCAGGTGGCGTCCGGCCGTTTCGGCGTGACGACCGAATATCTGGTCAATGCCGACATGCTGCAGATCAAGGTGGCGCAGGGTGCCAAGCCCGGCGAAGGCGGCCAACTCCCCGGTCATAAGGTGGACGCGACGGTTGCAAAGACCCGGCATTCGACGCCGGGCGTCGGCCTGATCTCGCCGCCGCCGCACCATGACATCTACTCGATCGAGGATCTGGCGCAGCTGATCTACGACCTGAAGAACGTCAATCCGGAAGCAGACGTTTCCGTGAAGCTCGTCTCCGAAGTCGGCGTCGGCACTGTTGCGGCCGGCGTCGCCAAGGCGCGCGCCGATCACATCACCATCTCCGGCTATGACGGCGGCACCGGTGCCTCCCCGCTGACCTCGCTGAAGCATGCCGGCTCTCCCTGGGAAATCGGCCTTGCCGAGACCCATCAGACACTGGTGCTGAACGGGCTTCGCTCGCGCATCGCCCTGCAGGTCGATGGTGGCCTGAAGACCGGCCGAGACGTCATCATCGGCGCGCTGCTCGGTGCCGACGAGTTCGGTTTCTCGACGGCTCCGCTGATCGCCGCCGGCTGTATCATGATGCGCAAGTGCCACCTCAACACCTGTCCGGTGGGCGTGGCGACGCAGGACCCTGTCCTGCGCAAGCGCTTCAAGGGTGCGCCGGAGCATGTGGTAAACTACTTCTTCTTCGTGGCCGAAGAAGTGCGCGAAATCCTGGCATCGCTCGGCTTTGCCAGGTTCGACGACATCATCGGCCTTTCCGAACTGCTCGAGAAGGACGCGATGGTCTCGCACTGGAAGGCCAACGGTCTCGACTTCTCCCGCATTTTCCACAAGGTCGATGCGCCGAAGGAAAAGACCTACTGGACCGAGAAGCAGAACCACCCGATCCACGATATCCTCGACCGCAAGCTGATTGCGGCCGCACAGCCGGCGCTGGAATCAAAGACCCCGGTCACGATCGAGGTCGACATCAGGAACGTCGACCGTTCGGCCGGTGCCATGCTGTCGGGCGAAGTCGCCAAGCGGTATCGCCACAAGGGTCTGAGGGACGACACGATCTCCGTGAAGCTGCGCGGCACGGCCGGCCAGTCTTTTGGCGCGTTCCTGGCGCGGGGCATCACCTTCGAGCTGATCGGCGACGGCAACGATTATGTCGGCAAGGGTCTTTCGGGCGGTCGCATCGTGGTG
>UCOA01000086.1 GCA_900474095.1 Hyphomicrobiales bacterium
GGTCAAGGTTGTCCGCACGGCTCTGCAGAACGCAGCTTCGGTTGCCGGCCTGCTCGTCACCACCGAAGCCATGATTGCAGAACTTCCGAAGAAGGAATCTGCTGGCGGCGGCATGCCCGACATGGGCGGCATGGGCGGCATGGGCGGTATGATGTAACGGGTTTCCTTTCGGAACCCCGGTCGTCATTCGATGCGAAGAGGGATCCGGCCAACCGGATCGCTCTTCGTGACACATCGGCAAGGCTCCTGGACTGAATCTCTAATCTCGATGTGCCGTTGAACGCCGAAAGGCTGGTTTGCGCCACGGGCTCCCCGAACCCAAGCTTGTCGAACGCAATTGGCGTGGGCTGATTACGCGATGACGCGATCCTGAAAGGATCATTCATGGTGATGTTTTGTCTCAGCCTGAAACCCAAAGGCGAAGGGCTAGGCTTTGTCCGATGCCCGGCAACGCGCGGTTCCGCCACATGATCGCATATCTCCTTCTCGTCCACCGTTACCCCGAGCAATTCAAGCGCCTGTTCAAAGCCATCTATGACCCGCGAAACCATTACGTCGTGCACGTCGACAAAAATTCCGGCCCTGAACTCGCATCCGAAATCCGCGCCTTCCTGCTGCCCTATGGCAATGCCGATATGCTCGACGGCAAGAAGGCGCTTTGGGGCGGTTATAGTCTTGTGGAGGCTGAGCTTCGCGGTATGGAGCGTCTTTTGCAGATGGGGGAATGGAGCCATTTCATCAATCTCAGCGGCCAGGATTTTCCGCTGAAAAGCCAAAAGCAGATCATCGCGTATCTTGTCGCCAATAAGAATCGCGAATTCATCAAGGTCCTGGACCAAGCGCGGGACCGCCCCGACACCATGCTCCGCGTCAGCGAGTTCGTGGTTGAGTCGGACAATCGCATTGAACAAACGGCGGTTTCCAGACCGTTCCTATCCGGCGCAGCGCCGTATATCGGCAATCAATGGATGATCGTCAGCCGGGCATTCTGCGACTTCGTCTGTCACGATCAGCGTGCCGACCGTTACAAGACATTCTACCAGAACACGTTTATCCCCGACGAGGGTTTTTTCCAGACGGTTATGATGAACACTTCTGTCCACAACGATATCGTTAGCGACGACCTGCGGATGATCGACTGGGTGCCGGATGGCGATATCAAGTTGCGCCCAAGAACCTATGTCAGCGATGATGCCGATGCGCTGAAGGCGAGCCCCGCCCTGTTTGCCCGCAAGTTCGATCAGACCGTTGACGGGGATATTATCGCGACGCTGGAACGGCATCTCGCCGCTCGCGATGTGGCGAATATCGACACGCCTGCCGTGTTGCCGGCAAACGCAGCGTGAGGGCTTTCCTCAGCACTGTAGACTTATCGGCGTCGGGTCAAGGTGGGACGTCGGTCTATGATCAGGCGACCTGAAGATGAGCGATTTTACTCCACATCTGCATCGCGACCCCTCAGTTTGCCAGCGCCGCCTACATCCTGCTGACATAGCCGAATCCGGAGTCATGATCGGGGTCTTGACCCCCCGCCAAAGCCGCCTTCGGCAAGCCAGACCAACAGTCGCGACTACGCGTCCGATGACGAGCGGCGCGGACAGCGCGCTTCGATCCCTTTGCCGGAATGCCCATGAAAGCATCAACTCATCAATTTTGGTCATGCAGCTTGAGGAAGTCCGAGACAGTCGCAAGGCAAAGGGCTTTTTCCTCGACATGTGGCATATGGCTGGAGTCTTCGAACAACACCCAGCGGCAATCGGGAACATTTTCCACGTAAGGGCGAACGACCTCCGGGGTTGCCTCGTCATGACGCCCGGAGATCAACAGGGTCGGAGTGGAGATTTGTGATAGGCGGTCCTCGATGGTCCAGTCCTTCATCGTACCGATGACGTGGAATTCGGTCGGGCCGTTCATGTTGCGGTAGACGGTGTTGTCGACATCCATTATCGCAAAGGTGCGGGCCACTTCGGGCGGCCAGGGGACGACACGGCAGACATGGCGGTCGTAGAACACACGCGAGGCGACGATATAGTCCGGGTCTGTCAGGGTACCCGCTGCCTCGTGCTTCAGCAGCGTATCCTGCACCGCCTGCGGCAGGTTGCGGCGCAGGCGGTTGGCCTCTGCCACCCAGGTGTGCATATTGGCCGGCGAATTAGCGATCACCAGTGCCTTCAGTCCTTCCGGCTGGCGCACCGCATGTTCAGCGCCGAGCATGCCGCCCCAGGATTGGCCGAGGAAGGCATGGCGGCGGGTAATGCCGAGGTGGCTTAGTAGCGTGTCGAGTTCCTCCAGAAACAGCGGCACCGTCCAGAAGTCCGGGCCTTCCTCCGGAAGGCGCGTGGACTTGCCATTGCCGAGCTGGTCGTAATGGATGACGGCGCGGCCATCGAAGGCTGCGATATCCTTAAAGGAATCGACGTAGTCGTGTGTGCAGCCGGGGCCACCATGGGCGACCACCAGCGGCAACAGGGGAGAATCGAGCGATCCGCTGACGCGATACCATGTCCGGAATTCGTGAAACGGCATGAAACCTTCCTCAACAGCCACCGTCACGTTCTTCTCCACCCGTTCGCTCAAGATGGGCAAACCATAATGCGGGGGCGCCGGGACCGGCAGCTATCATAAGTAATAGGGTGTGTCGTCAAGCAGGCGATAGTGCGTGGCGCGCACCACGGCCTGTGTCCGGTTCTTGGCGCCGAGTTTCTTCGCCGCCCCATTGAGGTGCATGACGACGGTCGGTACCGAACGATCGATGATCCGAGAAATCTCTTTGGCGGAGAGGCCTTCGGCCGAGTAGCGCAGGCATTCCCGCTCGCGTTTGGTCAGTCGCGTCTTCGTCGATGCGCGCGCATCCCGGTCAAAAACCGGATAGGCGGTTTCATGGAAAACATGGGCGAGCAGGCCAAAATCGGCAAGCGCATGGCCGGCATCCCGTTCGAAATCGCGCTTGTCGCCGACGCGCAGGCCCGTCACGGTTGCGTAGTCGCCGCGCGGCATGTGCACTGGTACCGTCACGCCGCAGGACATGTCGCGCTCGCGCAGATAATGCGCCACCGGCGCCGTCTCCTCGGTCATGAAACGATTGATCAGAGTGCCGGCGTTCCTGTCATAGTTCCAGAAGAAGGGTGTCGTCGTGCGCAACGCAAGTTGCTGTACGGGATCGATACGAAAATAGCCGCGTTCGCACCAGTATTCGTGCATGTCGTTGGAAATGTTGCGAAGCTTCAACAGCGACGGGATCATCAGGTCACCGGCCAGATCATAAGGTACCGGCGTATAGTCGTAGATCAGCGCATCGAAACCCAGCCGCTTCATCGCTTCAAAGACCTGATCGATGCGGCCTTCAAGCGTCGCCACTGCCGAGAAACGCTGTCTGATCTCACCGATATCGTCAAACATAGCCGAACTCCAGTCATACATGCGATTGAACCTGCCGGGAGCGATCCTATCACTTCTTATAGCTGGCGCAGAACCGATATTCCGCTAAAAATTAGCCATGCTCAAAAGATGGGCAAGCGGTTTGTCGGAGATAGGGATGTGGCGGGAGGTCGAGCCTGACGAGCGCTATGAGGTCGAGGTTGATGGCTTCAAGGTCGTCGCATATTGCTTCGGAATCGGCGATGAGGTGGTGTTTTGCCTTAACGGCGGACCGGGGCTGCCATGCGATTACCTGCGCGAGGCGCATTCCTGCCTAATCGACGAGGGATACCGCATCGTCGCCTTCGATCAACTCGGCACCGGCGCGTCGGACCGTCCGGCGGATTCTGGCCTTTGGACGATCGGCCGTTATGTCGAGGAGACCGAGACGGTGCGCAAGGCACTGAACCTCGGCAAGGTGCATATGCTCGGCCATTCCTGGGGTGGCTGGCTTGCCATCGACTATGCGCTGACCTATCCCGAAAACCTGAAGACGCTGATCCTCGAGGATACGGTTGCCGACATGCCGCATCTGGTCCAGGAACTCGAACGACTGCGTGCGGCCCTGGGGTCCGAAACCGTGGCGATGATGCAAAAGCACGAGGCGCAGGGAACCATCGATCACCCGGAATACCTGGCGGCGATCACCATCCTCAACTACCGGCACGTCTGCCGCCTTTCCGACTGGCCGGCCCCGGTCAAGCGGTCACTGGATGACTGGAACATGGGTCCCTATGGCACCATGCAGGGGCCGAACGAGTTTCTCTATATCGGTAATCTGAAGGACTGGAACCGCGTTCCGGATCTGCCGAAGATTACCGTTCCGGTTTTGATCACCTGCGGCGAACACGACGAACTGACGCCCGCCTGCGCGCTTCGTATGAAGCTCGGCCTGCCGGACGCGGAGTTGAAGGTGATTGCCAATGCAAGCCATATGCCTTTCTATGAGAATCCGCAGGCTTACTATCCGGCCCTGCTCGATTTCCTTTCACGGCGCGGGTCGACGTGATGACAACAGCAAGGCCCATGGCAGCTGAGCTCCGGTGGCTGAAAGGGGCGCGCGCCCATGCACCGCTATAGGTTCGTTCTGTTTCGGCCATTGCAGTTGCTGCCGGTTCTCTTCGGCATCAGCATCATCATCTTCATCCTGGTGCGGCTCATTCCGGGCGATCCGGCCCGCGTGCTGCTCGGCACCCGCTCGACACCGACGGCAATTGCCCGCATCCGGGCGCAGTATGGGCTCGATGAGCCGCTATGGCTGCAATATTTTTATTTTCTTGAAAATCTCGGCCAGGGCGAAATGGGCAAGTCGATCCTCTACAAGATCGACGTGTTGAAGCTGATCGCCACCCGCATCGAGCCGACCCTGACCCTGGTCCTGGCAAGCGTTCTCCTGTCCATTCTCATCGCGGTTCCGATGTCGGCGATCGCCGCGCGCAACAACGGGCGCCTTGCGGACCATGCCGTGCGGATCGTCTCGACGCTTGGCATCGGTCTTCCCCCCTTCTGGCTTGCGCTGATGCTGATCATCCTGTTTTCCGTCCGGCTCGGCGTCTTACCGGTCTCCGGCTATGGCGAAACGATTGGCGACAAACTGGCACATCTGGTCCTGCCGAGCCTGACGATTGCGCTGTCTCTCTCGGCGGTGCTGACGCGAAGTCTGAGGGCGGCGATGATCGTTGCCTTGAAATCGGACCTAGCGACAGCTGCACGAGCGCGCGGCATGCCGGAAAACGTCGTCTTCTGGCGGCATGTCTTGCCAAATTCGCTGGTGCCGACACTCAATCTGCTCGCCGTCAATATCGGCTGGCTGATCGGCGGCACCGTCGTCGTCGAAACGGTCTTTGCCATTCCGGGCATGGGGCAACTGCTGGTGCGGGCAATTTTCTCGCGCGACTACATGGTGGTGCAGGGCGTCGCCATGGTCTTTGCCTGCGCCACAGTGCTGGTCAATTTCCTCGCCGACATCGTCACGGTCAGCCTCGATCCGAGGATCCGGCTATGACTTCTGGCGCGACGGCCACCCGCATGAACGTGCCCTGGAGCCGTTTTCTCGGCCGGCATATGACGTGGACGATTGGTGCTGGAATTCTCGGACTATTCCTGGCTGTCGCTCTCGCCGCGCCGTTGGTCGCACCTTATGACCCGATCTATCAGGATGCCACCGTCCGTCTCGCCATGCCGTCGTTTGCCCATCCCTTTGGCACGGACAATTTTGGCCGGGATATCCTCTCGCGCGTCATCTGGGGCACCCGCATCGACCTGCAGATCGCCGTCATCGGCGTCGTCTTTCCGTTTCTCATCGGTACCTTCATCGGCACGGTCGCGGGCTTCTTCGGCGGCATCGTCGATACTGTCTTCATGCGGCTGGTCGATATAATCCTCGCCTTTCCCTTTCTCGTGCTGATGCTCTCGATCATCGCCATCCTCGGCCCGGGACTGTCGAGTTTCTATATTGCCATGGCCCTGGTCGGCTGGGTCTCCTATGCGCGGTTGATACGAGCGCAGATGCTGGTGTTGAAGAGCAGCGATTATGCCGTGGCTGCCGTCAGCCTTGGTTTCAGCCGCGCTCGCATCATGTTCCGCCACCTTCTGCCGAATGCGGTTGCCGGCTCCATTGTCTTTTCCATGTCGGATGCAGTGCTGGTGCTGCTCAATGGCGCAGCGATCAGCTATCTCGGCCTCGGCGTTCAGCCGCCGGTCGCCGAATGGGGTGTCATGGTTGCCGAGGGCCAGAGCTTCATCACCTCTGCCTGGTGGATCACGCTGTTTCCCGGCCTGTCCATCATCGTCCTGGCCTTCGGCTTTAGCCTGCTGGGCGATGGCCTCGGCGAATGGCTGGGCGTGAACGAATGAGCGGCCCGGTGCTTTCCATCCGCAACCTGACGGTAAAGGTTCCGATCGACGGCGAAACCCGCACGCTTATTGATGCCGTCTCCTTGGACCTCGCCAGGGGCGAAATCCTCGGATTGGTCGGCGAAAGCGGCTCCGGCAAGAGCATGATTTGCCGCGCGCTTGTCAAGCTTCTGCCGTCCCCCGCGATCGCGATAACCGGCGGCTCCATTCTGCTCGAGGGCAGAGAACTGACGGCGTTCGATGAAGATGCAATGCGGGCAGTGCGCGGGGTGGAGATCGGCATGATTTTCCAGAACCCGACCAGCCATCTCGATCCTGTCATGCGTATTGGCGACCAGATCGCCGAAGGTATCCGCTATCATCAGGGCCTTGGCCGCGACCAGGCACGGCTTGCCGCTGTCGATATCCTCGGCCAGGTGGGATTTCCTCATCCCGAGAGGCAATACGACAGTTATCCGCACGAGTTCTCCGGCGGTATGCGCCAGCGTGCCATGATCGCGGTGGCTCTGTCCTGCAATCCGAAGATCCTGATCGCCGACGAGCCGACCACTGCGCTCGACGTTACCATCCAGGCGCAGATCTTGCGTCTTCTGATGGACCTGCGCGACAAACGCGGCCTGTCGATCATCCTGATCACCCATGATCTCGGGATCGTCGCCCAGACCTGCGACAGCATCGCGGTGCTGCGCAACGGTCAGCTTCTAGAGCACGGTCCCAAGCGCCGCGTTCTTGCCGATCCACAGCATGCCTATACGGTCAGCCTGTTGGAAAGCCATCCGTCCACTCCGCAGGAGGGGGGCTCAAGGGCAATCGCTAAGGTTGCGCCGCAATCGCTGGCGCGGCCGCTGCTGGAAGTCGACGATCTGGTGGTGCGCTTTCCGACGCCGGGCCTTGGGTTGTTCTCCGGCAAGAAAAAACCCGTCGCCGCCGTCAATGGTGTCAGTTTGCGGATCATGCCGGGCGAGACCGTTGGCATCGTGGGGGAGAGCGGGTCCGGCAAGAGCACGCTTGCCCGCGCCATTCTCGGTCTCACGCCGCTGACGTCCGGCCATGTCAGCTTTGAAGGATCCGAACTTGCCCAAAACCGTCGCCATACGCTGGCCAAGCTGAGGACCGAGGCGGCCATGGTGTTTCAGGATCCCTACAACGCACTCAACCCGCGCCTCACCATCGGCGCCATGCTCGCCGAAGTCCTTACCGTGCAGGGCAACACACCGTTGGCGCGCATTCCGGCAAGGATCGGCGAATTGCTCGATCTGGTCGAACTGGACCACGCATTCTTGAATCGTCGCCCCCGCAGCATGAGCGGCGGGCAGTGCCAGCGCGCCGGCATTGCCCGAGCGCTCGCAGTCAATCCAAAGCTGATCATCGCCGATGAATGCGTGGCGGCTCTCGATGTCACCATCCAGGCGCAGATCATCGACCTCTTTCGCGATCTGAAAACACGGATGAACCTGACGCTGCTGTTCATCTCCCATGATCTCGCCATCGTGCGCAATCTCTGTGACCGCGTCGTCGTCATGTATCGCGGCGAGATCGTCGAGGAAGGCCGCTGCGGCGCGGTGTTCGACAGTCCGAGCCACGCCTATACAGCAGCGCTAATCAGCGCCATTCCCGATATCGACCCGGACAAGCCGTTGCCTAAAGGGGATTTGCCGCCGCTGAGCGAGCCGAAGGCGGTGCCGGATCTTCGAGGCCAACCACTGATCAGCATGCACTATCAACAAAGGGAACAGCGATCATGAAAAGCAAATGGAAGACTCTAAGCATAGCCACGGTGCTTGCCGTGGTGGTCACATTCGGGGCCAGCATCGCCGAAGCCGCGGGGGTGCTTACCATCGGACGCCGAGAGGACTCGACCACGTTCGATCCGATCAAGTCGGCGCAGAATGTCGACAACTGGGTTTTCTCAAACGTCTTCGATGTGTTGATCCGTGTCGACAAAACCGGTACCAAGCTGGAGCCCGGCCTGGCGGAAAGCTGGACAGTGTCCGATGACGGCCTGACCTACACATTCAAGATCCGCGATGCAAAATTCTCCGACGGTTCGCCAATCACGGCCGGAGACGCGGTCTTCAGCCTGCTGCGCATCCGCGACAACGAAGGCTCGCTGTGGAGCGACAGCTACAAGATCGTCGATACGGCCGAAGCCGCCGACAACCGGACGCTGGTCGTTAAGCTGAAAACGCCGTCCGCCCCGTTCCTGTCGACACTGGCGCTGCCGAATGTTTCGGTGCTATCGAAGAAGGGCTTGGAAGAAGCGGGCGAGGAAGCCTTCGCCGAAAAGCCGATTGCCTCATCCGGCGCCTTCACCGTCAAGGAATGGCGCCGAGGTGACCGCGTCATCCTCGAAAAGAACCCGAATTTCTGGCAGGCGGACCGCGTTAAGCTCGATGGTGTCGAGTGGATCTCGGTGCCCGACGACAACACCCGCATGCTGAATGTTGAGGCCGGTGAACTGGACACGGCGATCTTCGTGCCGTTCTCGCGGGTGGAAGAGTTGAAAAAGAATCCGAACCTTGAGGTTCACATCGATACATCGACCCGCGAAGATCACCTTCTGATCAACCACGAGCACGGTGCGCTCGCCAAAAAGGAAGTCCGCCAGGCGCTCGACATGGCGATCGACAAGAAGGCTATCGTCGATACCGTTACCTTCGGGCTTGGCGAAGTCGCCAATTCCTATATCCCGAAGGGCTCGCTCTATCACTACGATGCCAACCATCAGTACCCGTATGACCCGGAAAAGGCCAAAGCGATGCTGGCGGACGCCGGAGCGTCGGATTTGTCGCTGAACTACATCGTCAATACCGGCAACGAGGTCGACGAGCAGATCGCCGTTCTCCTGCAGCAGCAGCTTCAAAAGGCTGGCGTCACCGTCAACCTGCAGAAGGTCGATCCGAGCCAGAGCTGGGACATGCTGGTGGCTGGCGATTACGATATCTCAGTGATGTATTGGACCAACGACATTCTCGACGCGGACCAGAAGACGACCTTCGTACTCGGTCACGACACCAACTTGAACTACATGACGCGGTACAAGAACGACAAGGTCAAGGATCAGGTGGCCGAAGCCCGACTCGAACTCGATCCCGTCAAGCGCGAGGCCATGTATGTGGATATTCAGAAGATGGCCAAGGACGACGTCCACTGGATCGATCTCTATTACAGCCCCTACATCAACGTTTCGCGCAAGAACATCGAGAACTTCGATCAGAATCCGCTCGGCCGGTTTTTCCTCGAAAACACCGTCAAGAACTGAGTTGCACGGCCTTCTTCGGAACAAGCTGTCCGCTGCGTTTGGTGGATGGCTTGTGTATGAACTGCGATGCACCTCTGCTTGTTGGGTGAATTGGTCAGCGGGTGCTATCGGAACGCGCAGAGTGCCTCCATTCACAGCGGACTCCGTCCATCAAAATCTGTGAGACTATGGGCGATTACCGAGACGTCCTCCCACCCCTAACCGCTGCATTTGACCGAGCAATTAGGTTGAAAGCAGTTGAGTCGACGTTTGACATGAGGGACGGTCGCGTCGCGGTGGGCGAAGCCCGCTTGTGGACGTTCGCCCGATGAAAGGGTTAGGCCTCGGGTTCGTGACAAACCACTTCAAGGTTGTGCCCGTCCGGACCAATGACAAAAGCTGCATAGTAGTTCGCGTGGTAGTGCGGGCGTAGCCCGGGCGCACCATTGTCTTTGCCACCCGCCTCCAGAGCCGCGTGATAGAAAGCTTCGACTTGCTGGCGATTCTCGGCCGTGAACGCCAAGTGGAGATGCGCCGGCTTCTCCTCGGTTTGGTACAGGCACAACGAAGCCTTGCCCTTTGGGCTAAGCTCGACACCGTACGTCGGCGATCCCTCCGAGACAACAGCTACGCCGAGCGGTTCGAGTGATTTGAGGAAGAACGCTTTGCTCGCTGAATAGTCGCTAACTCCGAATTTGACGTGGTCAAACATGAGTTCCCCTGAAGTGTGTGGGCCTGCCTGACGGAGAGGCAATCGAAGCATGCCCACTGCTGCGCGCCTTGCAATGTATCTGCTTGCGCTGCAAAGCCGCTGCCGCTTTATGTCTCAGACATTAATGGCATGTCTCAGCCATTGATGGCAAGGAACAGAGGGCGGGAAGTTCAGAGGGGCAGCGCCTCTTTGGGTATCTTCAGCAAATTGGAAGCGAGAATCCGAAGGCGGCGTTGCACGTAGACGAGGAGATCGTCCAAGCCGTTCGTCGTCTCGGTTTCGCGAGATTCAAGTTTGAGCATGCCGCCGCCAAGGGGACGCCCCTCGATTTCTCTGCTGAGTGACAGGAAGTTGGTCTCGGAGCCCATGGCGAACTTGTCGCGACGTACGCCGCGGACAGAATTGCTGCAGGTCGCTGCGGCGATTACGCACCAAACTTGCGGAGACGCCTGGCATGTAGGGGAAGTCAGGCACCTGCTCGTCCGGGACGGAATACCATGGATCGCGCACCCCTGCATTTACATGCTTCGCGCCTTCAGGCCGGCCACGCTGTCAAGGTAACGCAGCAAGGAGGTCGGCAGCTTTGCTGGTTGCTCTGCCAGTGACCGACATAGGAATAGGGCGTGCACACGCAGCGGGCTCTTGAAGCATTGGTATGGGATGAATGACGGATTGCCCGCCGCGCATTCGAAACGCCTGACGGCATTGGATCGCTTCAGGGCTGCATCCATTTTGAGCGGTATCCTAGAGCCTATGCATCAGGAGCATGGGTGGCGTGAGCTATTGTCGCTGTTTTGAAACGATTGAAAGACCTATGTTCCACATCATCGAAACGACGCCGGAGCCGAGCAAGGTTGCTGACGTCAGAAAGCCTTCAGGAACGAGGATTATCATGAACGTTGCACGCTCTTTCAACAACTGGCGCAAATTCCGTCAGACCATTACCGAACTTGGCCGCATGTCTGCCCGCGAGTTGCAGGACCTTGGTATTGACCGGGTCGATATCCGCAGCGTTGCCCGCGCATCGGTCGCTCGCTGAGAGCGGCAGCTATAACTGCTTCACATAGCACGACGCCCGCTTGCGACGCGGGCGTTTTTGTTTGAAGCATCCATGTCTGAGATGTCCCTGTCTCGTTTGTTGCCAGCATTTTCGACAATGTCCTTCTTGCAATCAATGACGACTACAAGAAGGCACGGTCCGTGAGATGCTATGTCGATTTTTTTTGGCGGAAAACCGTGAAAAATATGCCGGTTCCTCTAGGACGTGTGGACTCTTGAGATTCCCAAGGCATCACTAGTGAACCGAGCCGGTAGCAACGCGGTTGCGACCGGTTTGCTTCGCCCGATAAAGTGATGCATCGGCTTGGTTCTGAAGCTGCCCTGGCGAAACGACCTCGTGATCTGGCGCGTGAGTCGCCACCCCAATACTAAGAGTCACGTAGGGCGATACGCGGGACGCGGGATTCGGAAGAGAGGCAGCTTCGACGCTCTCGCGAATTCGTTCCGCCACAGCGATCGCCTCAGGCTCGTCCACCCCCGTCAACAAGACGAGGAACTCCTCACCGCCGTAGCGGGCAACAAGATCGCGGTTTCGCCTCACACAGCTCTCTATAATGCCCGCAACCTTCACGAGGCAGCGATCGCCCTCGGCATGCCCGAGGCGATCATTCAGGTTCTTGAAGTCGTCGATATCACACATCAGCATTGCAGCACCCCCGTCGCGTTTCAGACCACCGCTCCAGAGTTGATTGAGCGTTTCCATCATCCAGCGCCGGTTGGCGATGCCGGTTAAGGGATCAGTTCTCGCGAGGCGCTCAAGCTGGGCATTTGCGTCAGCAAGTTCTACGACACGGCTCCGGTCTCGCAATTCGAGAAGGAAAGTCTTCTGGGCGAGAATCGTCATGGTGCGCCGAGCAACGACCGTGGCGAGGATGCCGCTGGCGAAAAATAGCGCCGCCGCTATGGCGCTTCCCTTTTCCAGGCTGGGGTTTTGCAGCTGAAAAACCAGGTAGAGACCAAGCGCAAAGGCAGCGATCGTCACTGTCCAACCCAGCGGAATACCGAAGATAATAATGGCGGTAATGGCCACGAACAGCATGATATTCAAGTGCCGTTCGTAGAACTCCCCGCCCGCGCTCACGCCCACTAGGGCGACCGACAGGAGGATGAGGAACATCCCTGCGATGATAGATAGTCTTTGGAGCCAAAGCGCGCGCGGTCTTCGCCAGACGAATGCGGTTGCCAAAGCGGCGGGCGGGAGGATGCAGGCCGGCGGGAGCATCGAAAGCGCAATTACCTTTGGAAGCAGGATTGCGTTGAGGCTCAACGTCAACGCATCCAAAACGGCCACCCATGTCATCCAGGCGCGAATGATTTTTGCCGTTCGGGGCCAGGAACGCTCTTGAAACAGGCGGCGAAGCTCACCCTTGAGGCGGATGTCACGTGTGCGGCCTGCGAGAACGTGCTCGACTTCAGCCGTGATAGCAGGGTTCTGCACCTGTATCTGCGTCCTTGCAGACGCGCTCACCGGACTCGCCGAAATTGCACTCTCCTGGATGTCCATTTTTACCCACATAGCGGAGCATCTCCCGCTGGCAAGTCAGAGCGACAGGCCCCAAATCTGAGGGACAGTCAAAATCGGGCCAATGACTTGCAATAGTTCAAAAACGGAACCGGGCCAGCCGTGGGTCATGATGAGCGGCAAAGTGTTCGCATGACGCGAGCGCACGTGAATGAAATGAATGTCGAGGCCTCCGATATTCGTCAGAAACTGCGGAAAGGCATTAAGCTTCGCCTCCGCCTTGCGCCAATCGTAGTCCGTCTCCCAATAGCGCACCACCGCCTGAAGCTTCGAAGATCGACGAGCTCTGCCGCCGGGACAACCACTCGGAAGCGGCGAAGGTCGCCAGCCCGCAAGGCCCCTTGATGTTCGCTTGGGCGCAGCCCTGCGGGGCGAGACACCGCAAGGGCTGTCGCCAGGGCTCCATTCAGGAGCAGAGCACCCGGCGGGAAGGCGCAAAGGGATTGGCCGTTACTCGGCGGTCTTTTTCACACTTCCTTACTTTCGAGGATCCATGTCGAAACGCTCACTTGACCGGAACGACAAGCGGGGTGCCTTTCTCGACGATGTAGGTCGCGAGCTCCGATGCCTTGCCGCTGCCGACATTTTTCGCAACATGAGCCACCCCGGCCGGAATGAACAGGGCCTCGCCGGCATGAAGGGTAACCGGCGCTCTGCCCTCGAGCTGGTATTCCAGCGAGCCTTCGAGGACATAGGCCACCTCTTCACCCGGATGAGAGTGCTTGATGGAGATCGCGCCAGGCTCGAAATCGACGCGTGCCTGAACGGCCTCGCGCCCGGGCGTGCCGAGATCGTGCCGCACAAGGTCGGTGCGCTGAATTCCCGATTGCTGCGCGTTGGCGGCGTGCAGTACCAATCCACTTCCAATAATCAGCAGTGCAGCCGCCATCATACGAGACATTTTCATAAGGGTTCCTTTCCGCATTGTGCGAGCCTTCGTCTGTGAGGCCAGCGCCCCCATTTGAGTGCGTTCGTGTATTGACGATGTGTCCGCCAGACGGGCCATTTGTAACGGCATGTATCGCCGCTCGCTTCCCGGCTTTGCATTGGCGATAAAGGCGGCGTGGTCCGGGTGTGTCGGGCTGTTTGACACGGTTCGACACACATGGCTTGAAAAAATACCGATACACAAGAAACGCGCCGATCTCCTCTGCGCGCTGGGGATGACGTGCCGCCCTGGCCGTCCTAAGAGGACGATCGGATTGAACGGTATCATTCAGCGGGCTGCCGGGGCACTCCACCGTAGGCACCAATGATCTGGATGCTGCAACCAAGAGGCACATACGGTCGCTTTGGCGGCTGGCGGCTCTGACGAGGGCGCTCCCGGTCCGAGAGGGGATAATCCGACGGCCCATATTGCGTATATTTCCGCGATCCCGAGGGCAACAAGCTCCTGGTGGACAGGTTGGGGCCTGCGTCGAGCATCACCTTTGACCGGGCCGCCGGATATTCGGAAGCCACGGTGGCCACGGGCCGACCTCTTGAACCCAGACAGTGTTGCGCCCAGCGCATTCGACGGCCCGCATCCGTTCAGGCACCGCGGATATTGACAAGACGACCGGCCTGACACCAAGGTTCCGCATGTTCGTCCGGCATGGATGGTGTCCGCTTGCCTGAGACGGTGATTATCGTTTTACAATCAAGGCCATCGACGCTGAAGCTATCGTCTTGTCACTTGAAATTTTCATTTCACGACCGTTTTTATCTTGGCGACAGATTCGAGGGTGCGATGGACCGGGCACTTGCCGGCAATTTCGACAATCTTGTCGCGAAACTCCTCCGAGATCTCGCCATCGACGGAAATGATGCGTTCGAAATGGTCGATCCGGGCGCTGCCACTGCGTTCGGATTCTGTGCACTCCTCGCAATCCTTGGCATGGATCTTCGCATGCGACACGTCGACGCTGATGCCCCCCAACGTCAGCTTCTTGTGCTCGGCATAGAGGCGCAGCGTCATCGACGTGCAGGCGCCAAGGGCGATGGACAGAAAGTCATAGGGTGATGGTCCAGAATTGAGCCCGCCCACGTTTTCGGGTTCATCGGCGAAGAGGCGGTGGCTGCCGGCCTGAACCGCATTCTGAAACCTGCTTTCCCCTGTCTCCGTCACGCGGACATGTTCGATCGGTCCTGTGCCCTGCGGCGTGTCGGCGGCGAGATAACGCGTCAGCCATCCCGAAATGATCCGTCCGGCGAACGCCGCATCCTCCAGGTTGCTGAGCAGGTGGTCTGCCTTGTCCAGCGATACAAAGCTCTTGGGATGTTTAGCCGCGAGGAAGATTTCCGTGGCGTTCTCGATTCCAACCGTCTGGTCCAGCGGTGCGTGAAGGATGAGGAGCGGCTTTTTCAGGCTTGCAACAGCGTTTTTGATGCGCTGTGTGCGTGCGTCCTCGACAAATTGTTTTCTGACAAGGAACTTGCGACCGGCAAGATCGACTTCGGCCGCGCCATTCTTTTCAATCTCCTCGAGGCTCGTTCCGAAGTTCTTCAACACGTGGGCCACATCGGCCGGCGCGCCGATCGTTGCCACAGCGCGCACTTCAGGAATGTCCTTGGCGACGGCTAGGACAGCCGCGCCGCCGAGCGAGTGACCAATCAGCAATGACGGGGCCTGATAACGATGACGTAAATAATCGGCGGCCGAAAGCAGATCGGCAACATTGGAGGAGAAATTTGTCGAGGCGAATTCGCCTTCGCTCGATCCCAGACCCGTGAAATCAAAGCGCAGGACAGCGATACCTTCGCGCACGAGCTCCGCTGCGATGCGGCGCGCTGCCGCTAAGTCCTTTGAACAGGTAAAGCAATGGGCAAACAGCGCGTAGGCGCGTAAGGGCCCGCTTGGCAGGTCAAGGCGGGCGGCCAGGGTTGCGCCGGAATGGCCGGCAAATTGAAGCCGTTGCGTGTTGAAGGCCATTGTAAAGCTTCCTCGCTGTAGGATTGATCAATCTACATTGGCAGCTGAATCAACCATCCAGACCCCCGTTCCAACGCGGCTGGCGTGCTCCCGCCATCTCGCCCGGCCAATCGTCGGCGCAAGTGGCGGCCCGGCTATTCGGCCGCCGACCGCCGGGGCAGCACCCAGTTGGGGCGGGGATAGTGGCAGGTATAGCCGCTCGGGTAGCGCTCCAGGTAATCCTGGTGCTCCGGCTCGGCCTGCCAAAAGTCTCCCACCGGCTCGACTTCGGTCACCGCCTTGCCCGGCCACAGACCCGAAGCATCGACATCTGCGATGGCGTCCTCGGCTATTCGCTTCTGCTCATCGTCGACGTAGTAAATCGCGGACCGGTAGGAAATGCCGATGTCGTTGCCCTGCCGGTTCCTGGTGGTGGGGTCGTGGATCTGGAAGAAGAGCTCGAGTATCCGCCTGTAGCTGATCGTCTCGGGATCGAAGACGATCTCGATGGCCTCAGCGTGGGTGCCGTGATTGCGGTACGTTGCGTTCGGCACATCGCCGCCGGTGTAGCCCACACGGGTCGCAATGACCCCGGGAAGCTTGCGGATCAAGTCCTGCATCCCCCAGAAGCAACCACCAGCCAAAACAGCTTTCTCGGTCATTTAAATCTCCTCTACTTGGTCGGTAAACGCGTCGCCATGGGCGGAGCGGACCTCGGTGCGGGCTCATACGGTAGGAGCCATCTCCCGCAGTTCCTTGATATTCACCGATACGATCGGTTTGGTAAAGCTCGACCAGCCGCAGCCGGATTCTAATTTGTCGGCCGAGGCGAACAGCGGTTCGCCGGAAACGACGTCGAGATCGTTCCTTGGCACCTTGTTGGCCCGTCGCCTTAGCCCAAGCCCCTCAGAAGCGTCGGAATCAGTTCCGACACCGTTGGATGGATCGGAACCGACCACTGGAGATCGGTGTAGCGGGTACCGGCGTTCATGGCATCGATGAACCCGTGAATCGCTTCGTCGCCTTCTATGCCCAGAATCGCGGCCCCGAGGATTTCCCTGGTTTCGGCGTCGGCTATTACTTTCATGAAGCCCCTCGTTTCATCCCGTTCCTTTGCCCGTCCAACCTGGGCCATGGGGCGCTTGGAGACAAAAACCTTGCGCCCCAAGGAGGCTGCCTCCCTTTCGGTCATTCCGACACGGCCGAGCGGCGGATCGATGTAGAGGGCATATGCCGGAATCCGGCTCGACACCTTGCGGTCTTCGCCGTTGAGAAGGTTGGCGGCAACGATCTCGAAGTCATTGTAGGAGGTGTGCGTAAAGGCTCCGCGCCCGTTACAGTCGCCGAGCGCCCAAATGCCTGGAACGTTGGTCGAGAGCGTGTCGTCGACAGCGATGTAGCCACGGGGAGTTACCGCGACACCGGCGACGTCGAGGCCGAGATCATCGGTGTTCGGCTTACGCCCGGTCGCTACAAGAACGTGGCTGGCGTCGATGTCGCCGCCGTCCAAGGATATCCGTATTCCCTCTCCATATCGAGCAAAGGCGATGCGTTCCGCTCCGGTGCGGACGTCAATTCCCTCCGCCTCAAGGATTTCCCGGATGGCTTCGGAAACGTCCTCGTCTTCGCGCGAGGCGATGTGGGCTCCGCGCTCGATCACGGTGACTTTGGCGCCGAACCGTCGATACATCTGCGCGAACTCCAAGCCGATGTAGCTTCCGCCGATAACGCCGAGGTGGCGGGGCAGGGTGTCGAGGTCCAGGATTGACGTGCTGGTGAGGTAACCGATGTCGTTGATTCCCGGCAGGTCGGGGATGACCGGACGAGCCCCGACGTTGAGGAATATCCGCGGCGCGGCGAGGGTCTCGCCGTTAACGCCGACCCTGTCGGCTGCTTTAAATTGGGCTTGGCCATAGATGGTGGTGACAGCATCCATACTGCCGAGCCAGTCCGCCAGTCCATTGCGGGCGTCCATGGTTATCTGGTGTGCACGGCGTCGAACCGCCTGCATGTCGACTGCGACTTCGCCCGCGATCTTCACGCCCAACTCGGGGCCGCGCCGGCTGACATATGCCGCTCGGGCGCTGGCCACCAGCGTCTTGGTGGGCATGCAACCGGCATTGACGCAGGTTCCGCCGAGGAACTTTCGTTCGATGATCGCAAGCTTCATGCCGCGTTCGGCCATCCTCGCTGCGAGGAAGGGGCCAGCTTGGCCAGCACCGACGAAAATCGCATCGAACCGCCGCATCAGACTGCTCCGAAACCATCCAGACAATGATCATTGAGGAGACGTTTCACCCCGTGCCTCTCGCTTAGCGACCGAGCATACCACATGGATCGGCCCAAGCGCACCGCTATGCGTTCGGGGGCGCTGGACTAAAATGGGCAAGTCGCTTCAGGATTTGGCAGCCGTAGCGCGCGGCTCACCAGACTTTTGGAGATGCCGCTCATACCCATGGCCTTGACCAGATCGTCGACAGAACGGGTCGAGATTTCCTGGATATAAGCTTCCTGGATAACCGCTGTCAGAGCCTTCACGACGGTGAGGGGAAGGAATTGCTCCAAGCGCAGGTGCACGGCATCGTTGTATTCGGCGAAGGAAGGATTGAAATATGAGCGATGCCAAGGGCAAGCCCAGCGCAGTGATTGCCCGAGAATTTAAAGGCACGCTCGCCTTCGCAGAGATCACCGTGAACATCCGCGGCAAGTCACAGTATCGTCCATCCGCCTCCACGCAGCCGACCGACGGGTCGTGCAAGCCTGAGGCCTGGGCCTCCTTTCACCGCAGCAGCGCGGGACCGCCATTCCTCAACATTTTATTTTTGGGCTGCGCCCGCATTTGCGGCTGAAACAGCCGCAAAGGCCGCGTTGAATGCCCAAAGTATCAATGGTTGCGATTGAAAAACGTCGCAATCCCTCCTGTTTGCGACACCGCATTTTCCCATTGAGAAATCCGCTTGCCGGGCTTGCCGTTCGGAAAAACGCGAATATACTCAGGAATAATTATTTCCACAGAGTGAAATAAATAAGGGAACAAGTCCATGGCATTGAGCTGGCGTTTTTCCGCCCTTGCAGACCGGCATCGTGCGCTGGGATCGAATCTTGAGGACTGGAGCGGCATGGGAACCGCCTGGACCTACGACAAGGACATCTACGAGGAACACATCGCCGTGCGCACCAAGGCCGGCATCATGGATGTGTCGGGCCTGAAAAAGGTCCATCTCGTCGGCCCGCATGCGATCGCCATCCTGGAATACATCACCACCCGCGACATGACCAAGATCTATCCCGGCAGGTCGGTCTATGCCTGCATGCTCAACGATCGCGGTCATTTCACCGACGACTGCATCGTCTACCGCACCGGCCCGAACTCCTGGATGTTGGTGCATGGCTCTGGATCCGGTTTTGAGGAAATCGTCAAGCAGGCCGCCGGCCGCAACTGCGCCGTCCTGTTCGACGACGATCTGCATGACCTCTCGCTGCAAGGCCCGCTCGCTGTCGATTATCTCGAAAAATACGTTCCGGGTATCCGCGATCTCAGATATTTCCATCACATGCAGACGACGCTCTTCGGCGCGCCCGTGATGATCTCGCGCACAGGCTATACCGGCGAACGCGGTTACGAAATCTTCGTGCGCGGCCAGGATGCCGGCATGGTCTGGGACCGCATCGTCGATGAAGGCAAGGCGGTCGGCATCATCCCCGTCTGCTTCAGCGTTCTCGACATGCTGCGCGTCGAAAGCTACCTGCTCTTCTATCCCTACGACAATTCTCAGATGTATCCGTTCGCCAACGAGCAGCCGGGCGACAGCTTGTGGGAACTCGGCCTCGATTTCACCGTCAGTCCTGGCAAGACCGGCTTCCGCGGCGCCGAGGAACATGCCCGCCTCAAGGGTAACGAGCGTTTCAAGATCTTCGGTCTCTTGGTTGAGGCCGACGGCCCGACCGATCTCGGCGACGCGGTTTGGGCCGGCGACAAAAAGGTCGGCGTCATCACCTGCTCGTCCTATTCCAAGCTCACCAACCGCTCCATGGCAATCATGCGGGTCGACGTGCCCTATGCTGTGCAAGGCACCAGGCTCGAGGTAAAGGGTAAAAACGTCAGCGCACCGGCAATCGCGCATACGATTACCTTCGACGATCCGGAAAAGAAGAAGCGGACGGCGCAGGGCTGAGGAGATTGGCATGCTCGTTCAAGGGATCAAAAGCAGACCGGAATACAAGGGCCTCGACATCGACCCCCATGCCAAACGCCACCTCTTCGTCCTCGAGGGCGATGGGGCTCAGGCCCTGATCGATCAAGCCACGACGAAGGGCAGCGAATTCCTGACGAAATCGGAAATCCTCTATCTGGCCGCGGGCGCCGCGCCTAAAGCCTATGACGTCACACTTTCGGCGCTCTCCCCGGACATCTTCTGGCAGGCGCCGACGCTCCAGCCGCTCCTGTTTCGGCTGCGGGCCTGTCTCGATCTGGCGCGTATGGGAACCCGACTTTATGTTTCCGGTACCGAGGGCTTCATCGGCCAGATCATGCAAGTGGGTATGGACTACGGCATCGATTACCACTCCATCCACACCGAACATCGCGGCTCGACGGCCAGGCGCGTCCAATGCGTGCACTGCAAGGGCATCACCGACAATGTGACGACAAGCCCCTTTGCCTGCACCCATTGCAGCCTGCCGCTCCTGGTGCGCGACCATTACTCCCGACGCCTCGGCGCCTTCCAGGGCGTGAATATCGATGCGGAAGAACCCGGTACCGCCTCTGCGCCTGAGGAGATGTTCCCGTGAGCTTGAATACAGATATGCCCGTCAGGGTCGCAGCGGTAACGCAGGTGACCGACCTCGTCAAACGCTTCCGCTTCGAGCGGATGGACGGCCATCGCATGCCGTTCTTCTCTGGTGGTGCCCATGTCGTCGTTTCGATGAACGACAACGGCCTGCTGCGCCGCAATCCGTATTCGCTGATGTCCAATCCAGACGACAATAGCGCCTATGAAATCAGCGTATTGCGTGTTCCCAATTCACGCGGCGGCTCGATCTTCATGCACGAACAGGTACGTCCCGGCGATCAGCTTACGGTGAGCCAGCCGGTCAATCTCTTTGCGCCGGACCATCGCGGCCGCAAGCATATCCTGTTTGCCGGCGGCATCGGCATCACCCCGTTCATCGCCATGATCGAGCAGTTCAGCCGCGACAACATCGCCTTCGAACTGCACTACGCCATCCGCTCGCGTTCGCACGGCGCCTACTGGCAGCAACTACTCGATCGATACGGCCCGCGCCGGATCAAGATCTACGTCGACGAGGAAAAAACCTCCATTCCCGTCGCCGAGATCGCCGACAACCAGCCGCTCGGCACGCATCTCTATGTCTGCGGTCCTACCGGCATGATCGACGGCGTGCTGATGACGGCACTCAAAGCCGGATGGCCGAAGGAAAACCTGCATTCTGAACGCTTCCTTGCGCCGCCCGCTGGTCTGCCGTTCCAGGTCTTCCTCGAGACGTCCAACATTCACATGACGGTCGGCGAGCATCAAAGCATTCTTGAAGCCGCCGAAGCGCATGGCTGCGACGCCCCCTACATGTGCCGTGGCGGCGCCTGCGGCCAATGTGAGACCGAAGTACTTTCGTGCGACGGCACGCTGCAACACAACGATATTTACCTGTCGGACGATGAAAGGGCGTCCGGCAAAAAAATCATGATCTGCGTATCGCGCTTCAAAGGCCAGCAACTCGTTCTTCATCTCTAGAGCGCGTCATTTGAACGATGAAGCGCTCCATCCCATTGTTTTACCGTAGTTCCAGCACCGAAGGCCAGAAAGATGACCATCACGTTCAGGAACGAGACGTTCCGCGACGACTTCACCTTCCGAAACAGCCTCCACAACATCAGGCGTTTTCCCTTCCCCTTCGACCGCGACGAGTACATGTATTCGGTCAACATGGAACCGCATGTCCGGGGGCGGCAAGACAGCGTTTTCGAAAACCTGATCGATGTCGACGAGCACTATGTTGCCGAGATGCACGACCGGGCGCTGGTGCTGAAGGAAGATCCTCTGCGCTGCCAGGCCTTGTCGCACATGATGGCGGCGCAATGGGACACGGTGGAACTGCTGATGGAACATCAGTCGCAGGACTATCCCGAGCACTTCACCTTGGAAAAGAACGACGACCGCTGGCGCTGGATCAATCGGCCGATGGGGATCGATGACACGTTCACCTTTGGCGATCCCTCCACCCTGCGCTATCCGCCGATGGAATACATCACGAGGCAGGCGCAGGGCGATTTCTGCGTCGTCGACCAGCGTGACAATAACCTCTGGATGGATGCCGGAATGGTCACCACCCAGGCCGACTGGTCGCTCGATTTCGATATCGGCATGAACTTCATGGAATGGCACGGCCCGGTGCCGCTCGCCCATCAGATCGGCGTCTTCGATCGTGCCCTGAAATTCCTGCTCAACCTGCAACAGGGCAGACCGACACGTCGCCTGAACTGGACGATGACCGTCAATCCGCGTCTTGATACCAGCCCGGAAAACTACCACAAATGGGGGCCGGACCGCACGACGGTGACGCCCGAGAATGTCGGCGAGAAAATGCACCTGCGCGTCGAACTGCAGAGCCTCTGGCGCCTGCCGCGCTCCAACGCCATCCTCTTTGTCATCCGCTGTTATCTGATCAGTTTCAACGAATTGGTGACGGTGGCGAAATGGGGCCGCCGCCTGCCTCGGGTATTGAAAAGCCTGCCGCCCGAGATCGTCGACTACAAGGGGCTGACGCGCAACCGGCCGATCATGCTGGATTGGCTTTCGAAATACGATGATGGGGCGCCGACGAGCGCTGGCAATTTCCCGGATTGATGGCTTGACTGCCCCTCATCCGCCCTGTCGGGCATTTTCCCCGTACCGGGGGAAGCTGCCCAGCGGCGGCCGGCGCTTGCGGGAGAGGGCTGGGGGCAATTCGCAGACGCAGGCGAAAACACCAAAGACACGTGAAACGACATAAAAAAGGGAACTGAAAAACATGACCAGAGTAGCCGTGATCGGCGCAGGGCCATCGGGCCTTGCCCAGTTGAGAGCCTTCCAATCGGCAGCCCAGAAGGGCGTAGAAATCCCCGAAGTGGTGTGCTTCGAAAAGCAGGCTGACTGGGGCGGCCTGTGGAACTACACCTGGCGCACCGGCCTCGACGAATATGGCGAACCCGTCCACGGCAGCATGTACCGCTATCTCTGGTCGAACGGCCCCAAGGAATGCCTCGAGTTCGCCGACTATTCCTTCGAGGAGCATTTCGGCAAGCCGATCGCATCTTATCCGCCCCGCGCGGTGTTGTGGGATTATATAAAGGGCCGCGTCGAAAAGGCCGATGTGCGCAAATGGGTGCGCTTCTCGACCCCGGTGCGCATGGTCAAGTTTGACGAGGCAACCAAGAAATTCACGGTCACCGCCCACAACCGCATCGAAGACCGGATGTATGAGGAGGAATTCGACTATGTCGTCGTTGCCTCCGGCCATTTCTCTACCCCTAATGTTCCCTATTTCGAGGGCGTGAAGACCTTCAACGGGCGCGTCATGCACGCCCACGACTTCCGCGATGCGCTGGAATTCAAAAACAAGGACGTGCTGATCGTCGGCCGCAGCTATTCGGCCGAGGACATCGGTTCTCAATGCTGGAAATACGGCGCGAGATCGGTCACAACGAGCTACCGTTCCAAGCCGATGGGCTTTAGATGGCCGGAACGCTTCCAAGAACGCCCGCTTTTGCAAAAACTCGTCAATAAGACCGCCCATTTTGCCGACGGCTCGACCAAGGAAGTCGATGCGCTAATCCTGTGCACTGGCTATCTCCACCACTTCCCGTTCCTGCCCGACGATTTGCGCCTGAAGACCGCCAACCGCCTCTGGTCCGACAGTCTCTACAAGGGCGTCGTCTACGAGGACAATCCGCAGCTGTTTTATATCGGCATGCAGGACCAGTTCTACACGTTCAACATGTTCGACGCGCAGGCCTGGTGGGCGCGCGACGTGATCATGGGGCGCATCGGACTGCCCACGCCGGAAGAAATGAAGGCGCACTTCAACAAATGGCGTGCACGCGAGGAAAAGCTGGAGGACGCCGAGCAGATGATCTGGTTCCAGGGCGACTATGTGCTGGAATTGCTGGAAGACACGGACTATCCGAAGTTCGATGTCGAAGGCACCAACCAGATCTTCATGGAATGGGAACACCACAAGGCCGAAAGCATCATGGGCTTCCGTGACAATGCCTACCGCTCGGTGATGACCGGCAACATGGCGCCGAAACACCATACGCCGTGGCTCGACGCACTCGACGATACGCTGGAAGTCTATCTGAAGAACTGATCTCGGCATCATCAGCAAAAACCATTCTGAAGGTCAGTCCCTCTGACCTTCAGAATCGATTTTTGCGATCGGGCCAAACCGTCAAAGCGTAACGGGAACCAACCAACGCCAAAACTCTTCCAATTCGCCCTACAATAAGCACGAGTTAGCCATTGGCCTTCAGAGCAGTCTTCTCGGTCGTATGAACGGCGGTTGCCGAATTTGCCGTGCCCGCTTTCGGAAATGCGCTCCCTTACCAACATGGGCGGATTCTCGCCGGCTTTTCACAGTTATGCAATGTGTGAGAAAAGAACGGGCGGCAACCACAGAAGTGCCAAAATTCACACGAAAATCTCACATTAACTGCCTAGTCTCAAATTAAGTGCCGCACTATCTTATTGAAAATATTAGCGTGAGGGTCTCACGGTTAACTGCAAAAGGACAAGCGTCAGGATTCGTTTCCGGTTTCAACGATCTCGCAATGGCGAGGCAGGCGGTCCGCCCGCCTCTCCAAGTGCTCTGCTCGATGCGTTGCAGCCTATTCTATCTCAGCGATAGTCCGAACGAAGGTCTCCTTCGGGCCAACATGCCCCCAGTCCCCTGGAGCCTGACTTCCGTCTGGAAGTGGGCAAGCGAGCGATGGCATTGCGCCCTGAACGTAGCCACTCACCGGTGGAACTGAAGGGCACCAATCGAGTGGGGCAAGTCGACCGCGATTCTTAATGCGATGCCCTTCTGCGGGGCAAGGTCTTATGTGTTCCCATGCAAGCTCTGAGCATACACATAAATGGCCTGACCGAGAAAATTCACCATGCGAGGATGATAGCTGTTGTGAAAATCCCTCATGTTTTCATTCTCCTCGTAGAAGAGAGCCATACCGATGTAGGCCTCCTTTGTAGGAACATAGAAGCGACAAGCAATTGAATAATGCTGTGCTATGATCGCCTGGACATCAGGAGTGGAGGGCGATGAGTCATCCAATATGGCGGAAAGCTTCTTATAGAGCGCATCCCAATCCGCATGAACTTGCGGTCTGTCTACGTGCGACCAGTTAGCGGTATCAGCGAGAGATTTTTTCTGCTCAGCGCTCAGCGCGCTTCTGCACTGGGATAGGAATTCACTAGAGGCATTTATCAACTTTTATCACTCCGAGTATACGGTCTGGACCAGCCCCTCTTTACACAAAAAAACGTTGCTGTGTATCCGCGCTGGCGTTTGTCACAATGGCGGGGCTTCGGGCGGCCTGGTCTGATCCGAGTACTTTCTGCCAGCGTCCTGATGCGTCGTCGTCAGAACGTCCCTGCCGGGACGTGGGTACGGTGATTCCGCGAGATGGGGTGCAACCGCAGTTGACCGGCGGATTGCGTCATACCACATTGGAACACTCGACCTGCGAAGCCCCATCATGCGGCGACCGTGTATCGACCGCGAAGACGACCCTGCTTCCGGCAAACGCTCACTCGGCACGCGCGCAATCCAGATGCTCGGCCCCTGTGTTGATTTCCACTGAGAGCTGACCCGCCTTTTAGGTATCGTTCTTGTCGATCGTGGTGGTCAAGTTCCTTCGTTTCTCCTTTGTCGTTTTGGGTTCATGCGCCGAACTATTCTTGAAGCGGAAGCTGTCGTTTCCGGTCTCAAGGATGTGGCAGTGGTGGGTAAGCCGGTCGAGCAGCGCGGTGGTCATCTTGGCATCGCCGAAGACGCTGGCCCATTCGCTGAAGCTCAGGTTGGTGGTGATGATGACGCTGGTGCGTTCGTAGAGTTTGCTGAGCAGACGGAAGAGCAATGCCCCGCCTGAAGCACTGAAGGGCAGGTAGCCAAGCTCGTCGAGGATGACGAGGTTGGAATGGACAAGGCGATTGGCGATCTGGCCGGAGCGTCCCTGTGCTTTCTCCTGCTCCAAGGTGTCGACCAGTTCGACAGTCGAGAAGAACCGGACACGCTTGTGATGATGCTGGATAGCCTGGACGCCGACGCAGTTGCTATGTGCGTCTTACCCGTGCCGGGGCGCATCGAGGAAAGACATCGGTCACGCCCGCCTCTAAAGCGAGGTGTCGGGCGCATCTTTCTTCCCGGACCCGGTCCATCCAATCCGCCTCAGTGTGTCGATCAGCGTCGAGCGCGGCACCTTGAACGTTCGGCAAACGGACGCCTTGCTGGAGCCAGCCTCCAGGGCTGCAAGAATCTGCTCGACCTTTTCGGCGTCGATCGCCGGAGGCCTGCCGCCTTTGCGGCCGCGCCGGCGCGCCGCAGCCAGGCCGGCATTGACCCGCTCCGTGATCAACGCTCTCTCGTATTCGGCAAGCGAGCCGAACAGGTTGAACAGAAACGCACCATGCGAATTCGTCGTGTCGATCGCCTCCGTCAGAGAGCGAAAGGCGACGCCGTTTACCTTCAACTCTTCAACGATACGGATCAGGTGAGAGAGCGATCGGCCTAACCTATCGAGCTTCCAGACAACCAACACGTCGCCCTTGCGCAATTCCCCGAGGCAGGTCTTCAGACCCGGCCGATCGTCGCGCGCTCCGGAAGCGCGATCTTGATGCAGATGACGCTCATCAACCCCGGCCGCGATAAGGGCATCACGCTGCAGGGCAACCGATTGGCGCTCATCACTACTCGACACCCGCATATAACGGATCAACATGTGCGACAAACCTCAAATCAGGAAATTGTCGCACAGTCTCGCATTCCGACAGGGTTTGTCGCGCAGAAAATTGCCATCCTACGACGCCAACTTCACCCTGCGACGGTGCTGCGCGGAAATCATGTGTTTCCCGTCACCAACAAAACCCTTAGCGGGTATTATTGCGCGGCAGCGAAACGGCTGCCTCGACGAGAATCCAACTGAAGATCACTAGGATATTGGCAATAGCCTCGCAGCCACATTTTCATCGCTTGGCAATTTCATCTCACCTCTTACCAAATGCTCCTGCCGTCGGCGTCGAGACGATGATGGCTTCACCGGAAGCGAGCGTCGTCTGCTCGCAGCCGGCCAGGGCCTCGATCCGGCCGTCGAGCCTTCGCACAGAATTTTTGCCCAGCTCGCCGGCCTCACCGCCCGCAAGGCCATGCGGCCGCACCGTTCGGTGCGACGACAGAACCGAGCAGTCCATTTCCTCGAGGAACCTTATGGTGCGGACCGTTCCACTGCCGGCGGCAAAAGCGCCCTTACCGCCGGAATCCGGCCGGATGTGGAAGTCCTCCAGCAGGACGGGATAGCGGGTTTCGAGGATTTCCGGGTCCGTCAGACGCGAATTCGTCATATGGACATGCACCGCATCGGTACCGGCAAATCCGGTTCCATCATTGTAACGGCCGGCCGGCGAACCGGAGCAGATCGTCTCGTAATATTGATGGGTCGCATTGCCAAAGGTCAGATTGTTCATCGTCCCCTGGCTTGCCGCGACCGCTCCAAGGGCGCCGAAGAGCGCGTTGGTGACGTGCTGGCTGGTCTCGACATTGCCGGCGACGACGGCCGCCGGATAGACCGGCCGCAGCATCGATCCTTCCGGAACGATAATGCGGATCGGCCGCAAGCAGCCGGCATTCATCGGGATCGTGCCCTCGACCATCACCCGGAAGACATAGAGGACAGCGGCTCGCGTCACCGGTTCGGGCGCGTTGAAATTGTTCTTCTGCTGCGCGCTGGTGCCGGTGAAATCGACCGTCGCCTCCCGCTTCTCGCGGTCGACCGACAGCTTCACCTTGATGATAGTGCCCTGATCCGTCGGGTATTCGAACGCGGAATCGCTAAGCGTCGCGATCACCCGGCGCACGCTCTCCTCGGCATTGTCCTGGACATGCCCCATATAGGCGGTCACCACATCGAGACCGAACTGGGCGATCATCTTGCGCATCTCATGCACGCCCTTTTCATTGGCGGCGATCTGCGCTCGGAGATCGGCGACGTTCTGGGCAACGTTGCGGGCGGGATAGGGATGGTCAGAGAGGAGGCGAGCGATCCTCTCCTCGTCGAAGCGGCCGCGGTCAACGAGAAGCACGTTGTCGAGAAGCACGCCCTCCTCGTCGACGGTGGTCGCAAGCGGCGTCATCGAGCCGGGTGCCGTCCCGCCGACATCGGCATGGTGGCCACGCGACGCGACATAAAAGAGGATATCGCGACCCTTCTCATCGAAGACCGGCGTCACGACGGTGATGTCCGGCAGATGGGTACCGCCATTGTAGGGCGCGTTCAGCGCGAAGACGTCACCCGGCCGGATGCGGCCGCGATTGGCGGAAATGACGGCCTCGACGGAACGGTCCATGGAGCCGAGATGCACCGGCATATGCGGCGCATTGGCAACCAGCGCGCCGACGGCATCGAAGACTGCGCAGGAAAAGTCAAGCCGTTCCTTGATGTTGACGGAGGAAGCGGTGTTCTGCAGCGTCACCCCCATCTGCTCGGCGATCGACATGAACAGGTTGTTGAAAACTTCGAGCAGCACCGGGTCTGCTTCGGTTCCGATCGCCTTCGCGCGCTCATAGGCACGCACGCGCTTGAGGACGACATGGTCGCGGGTCGTGACTTCGAAGGCCCAGCCGTCCTCGACGACAATCGTCTGATGCGGTTCGACCACCAGCGCCGGCCCGGCCGCGCTTGCGCCGGCGTTCAGCTCCCGGCGCAGGAAGACCGGTGCGTCGTGCCACTTGCCGCTGGAGAAGAAGCGCGTGATCCGGGACGGTTGAGGCTCAGACCCGTCGAGCGGCAGGTTCGGCTCGACCGGATCGGCGCCGCCGCCGATCGCCTCGATCTCATAGGCCTCGAAGACGATCTCCCTGCCTTCGAAGACAAAGCCGAACTGCTTCAGATGCGCTGTCTCGAAGTCTCGCGTCATCGTGGCGGCGTCGGCGACCACGACCGCGATCGTCGTGTCCGTGCCGGCGTAACGGAGATGGGCGCGATGGATCACCTCGATCCCGCCATCCGGGACCCCCTGCGTCCTCAACTCCTCGAATACGGTGTCCGTCAGTTGCTTAGCCAGCGGCCGCAGTGTTTCGAGCGCCGCATCGAGCGGTTCGGAAAGCGTGCGCTGGCGCGTCCCGCGGATATCGGCGAGCCCCATGCCATAGGCCGACAGGATGCCCGAGAACGGATGGACGAGCACGGTCGACATTCCGAGCGCATCGGCCGTCAGACAAGCATGCTGTCCGCCGGCGCCGCCGAAGGAGGTCAGCACGTAGTCTGTCACGTCATAGCCGCGCTGAACGCTAATTTTCTTCACCGCATTCGCCATGTTCTCGACGGCGATGGCGAGAAAGCCGTCGGCGACCTCTTCGGCCGTTCGCCCGTCGCCGATCGTGCGGGCGAGCTCCTCGAAGGCAAGGCGCACGCTCAAGGCATCCAGCGGCTCGTTGCGATCGGGGCCGAAAATCGCCGGAAAGAGAACTGGGTCGAGCTTGCCGAGCATGACATTGGCATCCGTCACCGTGAGCGGTCCGCCACGGCGATAGGCCTTGGGGCCGGGATTGGCGCCGGCCGAATCCGGTCCGACGCGGCAGCGGCCATTGTCGAAATGAAGGATGGAGCCGCCGCCCGCCGCGACCGTGTGGATCGACATCATCGGCGCGCGCATGCGCACGCCGGCGACCTCGGTTTCAAACGAGCGTTCAAGTTCGCCCTCGTAGTGCGAGACGTCGGTGGAGGTGCCACCCATGTCAAAGCCGATCATCTTTTCGAAGCCGGCAAGCTTTGAGATCTCGACGGCGCCGACGACCCCGCCCGCCGGGCCGGAGAGAATGGCGTCCTTGCCCTGAAAAAGATGCGACGCCGTGAGGCCGCCCGAGGACTGCATGAACATCAGCTTGGCGCCGTTGTCGCCATCGGCGCCAAGTGCATTCGCCACCTGCTCGACGTAGCGGCGCAGGATCGGCGAGAGATAGGCATCGACGACGGTCGTATCTCCCCGCCCAACGAGCTTGATCAGCGGCGAAACCTGGTGACTGACGGAGACCTGGGTGAACCCCACCGCCCGGGCGAGATCAGCGGCGATCCGTTCATGATCGGGATAGCGATAGGCATGCATAAAGACGATGGCGACGGTGCGAAAGCCCTCGGCGAAACGGCGTTCGAGTTCGGCGCGGATGGCGGCAGGGTCGGCAACGATCTCTACTTCTCCGTCGGCGCGCACGCGCTCGTCGATTTCAGCGACCGCACTATAGAGCAGTTCCGGCTTGACGATTTCCTTGGCGAAGATATCGGCACGCGCCTGATAGCCGATTTCGAGCGCATCGCGAAATCCGCGCGTAATCAGAAGCAGGGTCGGCTCGCCCTTGCGTTCCAGCAGGGCGTTGGTGGCAACGGTGGTGCCCATCTTCACGGCGTCGATCGCCCCCGGCGGAATGGCGTCGTCACTCGACAACCCCATCAGTTCCCGGATGCCCTGAACCGCGGCATCGCGATAGGCTTCCGGGTTTTCCGACAGAAGCTTGTGCGCCACCAGCCCGCCATCAGGCCGCCGGGCAACGATATCCGTGAACGTACCGCCACGATCGACCCAGAAATCCCATTTGCCATTTGCCATCGTCGTTGTCCCACCTTTGGAAAGTGCAGCTTCCCGGCTGCTTCGACAGCAACAGAAACATTTTGTCGATAAAACGTCAATGATTAGTTGACAAGAAAATGCCTCCTAATGCATCATGCTTACAGAACGGGCAAAGACGTCGAAGAGCGCGGCCCGACAACCGGCAACCGAGGGGAGCCGAGCCATGACCACATTCTCCATGCGGAGGACTAGCCATGTCCTCTGAGCGGATTTCATCCGACGACAAATCCCCGTCCATCCTGCGCCAAGCTCTGGATGGTCTCTATCTCTGGTCCGGCTACCTGGCCGGTGCCTTCCTGGTCGCCATCTTCCTCATCATGCTGGCACTGTCGGCTGGACGGCCACTCGGCATAGATCTTCCGGCCGCGGACGACTTCGCCTCCTGGTGCATGGCCGCCACGGCCTTTCTCGGGTTGGCGCATACGTTCCGCTCCGGCGAGATCATCCGCGTCGGGCTGCTGATCGACCGATTTAGCGGGCGCCAGCGCCAGGCCATCGAGATCCTGTGTCTTGTGATCGGCGCGGCCTCGATGCTGTATTTCGCCTGGCAGGCGATCCAGATGACAATCTTCTCCTGGCGCTTCAACGACCTGTCGCAGGGCGTCATCGCCGTTCCGCTCTGGATTCCGCAACTCGGCTTTAGCGGCGGGCTGATGGTGCTTGCGATCGCCTTCATCGATGAATTGATCCATGTCATCCTCGGCGGTTCGCCACGGTACGAAAGGCCACCGGCGGAAACCCCCGAAGAGGTCATCGAACGCGCCATGCAGAGCGGGGCATAAGACGATGGACACACTTCAACTGGTTGAAATCGCTGGCATCGTCCTCGTCGCCTTGCTTGCGCTGCTTGCCAGCGGCGTCTGGATCGGCGTCGCTCTTCTCGTCTGCGGCTGGATCGCCATGCTGTTCGTGCCGGGCGGCATTCCGATCGGGTCCGTGCTTGCTACAAATTCCTGGAGCAACAGCGCCTCCTGGAGCCTCGCAGCACTTCCGCTCTTCGTCTGGATGGGGGAAATCCTGTTCCGCACCCGTCTCTCGGAGGAAATGTTCCGCGGCCTCGCGCCCTGGCTCGGCTGGCTGCCGGGACGGCTGATGCATGTGAACGTCATCGGCTGCGGGCTTTTCGGTTCGATTTCCGGCTCGTCGGCGGCCACCACCGCGATGATCGCCAAGATCGCTCTGCCGGAGTTAAAAAAACGCGGTTATGACGAGATGGTCAGCCTCGGTTCGCTCGCCGGCGCCGGTACGCTCGGCATTCTCATTCCGCCCTCGATCACCATGGTGGTCTATGCCGTCGCGGCAAATGTCTCGATCATCCAGATCTTCCTCGCGGGCTTCTTGCCGAGCCTCATCGTCATGATCCTCTATTCCGGCTACATCGCAATCTGGTCGCTGATGAACCCCGACCGGATGCCGCCGGCGCCGCCGGCAATGACATTGAGAGAGAAACTCAAGGAGTCTCTCAATCTCGTTCCCGTCCTGCTGCTGATCGTGCTGGTCTTCGCCACGCTTCTTCTCGGCTGGGCGACGGCGACGGAATGTGCCGCCTGGGGCGTGCTCGGTTCGCTCGGAATCGCCGCTTGGTCCGGAACGCTGACGCGCAAGGCCTTCTGGGAAAGCGTGATGGGCGCGACACGGCTCACCTGCATGATCATGCTGATCCTCACCGGAGCTGGTTTCATGTCGATCGCCATGGGCTATACCGGCATACCCAATGCGCTGGCCGCCTGGGTCGACAGCTTCAACCTCAGCCCTTATGCGCTAATTGCCGTGCTGACCATCATGTATATCCTGCTCGGCGCAGCACTCGACGGCCTTTCGATGATCGTCCTGACCACTGTCGTGGTCCTGCCGATGATCCAGCAGGCTGGCTTCGACCTCGTCTGGTTTGGGATCTTCCTGGTGCTGATCGTCGAAATGGCGGAGGTTTCGCCACCGGTCGGCTTCAATCTTTTCGTCCTGCAAACCATGAGCGGACGAGACAGCCTGACGGTGGCGCGCGCCGCGCTGCCCTTCTTCTTCCTGCTTGTGGCGACAGTCGCCATCATCACGGTCTTCCCGGACATCGTGATGGTTCTGCCGCGAATGGCATTCCCGGGCTAATCATAGGAGATAATAAGAATGGGAACTTCCAACCTAGCCCGCCTTGGCCTTGCCGCCATGGCCTTCCTCGCAGGGACAACAGCATCCCTCGCGGACACCCAATGGGTCTTGCCGTCCGCCTATCCGCCGGCCAACTACCACGTCCAGAACCTCACCCAGTTCGCCGCCGATGTGGAGGCGGCCAGCAAGGGTGAGCTGAAGATTACCGTTCACCCCAGCGCCGCCCTGTTCAAGGCGCCGGATATCAAACGGGCGGTTCAGACAGGTCAGGCGCAGGCCGGCGAAGTCCTGATGTCGTTGCATGAAAACGAAAATCCGATCTTCGGTATCGATGTCGTTCCGTTCCTCGCAACGAGTTTCGATCAGTCGAAGAAGCTCTGGGCAGCGTCAAAGGAAACGGTCGCCGCCGCGCTTGATGCCCAGGGGCTGAAGCTGCTCTACGCGACGCCGTGGCCGCCGCAGGGCATTTTCACCAAGAAGGAGCTGGCAAGCGTCGCCGACATGAATGGCCTCAAATGGCGGGCCTATAACGTCGGCACCTCGCGCATCGCCGAACTTGTCGGCGCACAACCGGTCACTATCCAGGCGGCAGAACTGCCGCAGGCGCTCGCGACCGGCGTGGTCGACGGCCTTATGACCTCGAGTGCCACTGGGGTCGACAGCAAAATCTGGGAGTCGCTGACCCACTACTATGATACGCAGGCCTGGATTCCGAAGAACGTGATTTTCGTCAACAAGGCGAGCTTCGAAGCCCTGGATCCTACGGTTCAAACAGCGGTTCTGGATGCGGCGTCGGCAGCCGAGACGCGCGGCTGGGAGCTCGCGGCCGAAAAGACTGCTGGCTACATGGATCAGCTGAAATCCAACGGCATGACGGTCGGCGCACCGGGTGACGCCCTGAAAAACGGGCTTACGGAAATCGGCGCAAAGCTTACCGAAGACTGGCTTGCCAAGGCAGGCGACGAAGGCGCCGCCGTTCTGGATGCCTATAAGAAAATGTAATAGAAGCCGAACGCCGCCGGACAGTTCCAGCGGCGTTTGGACCCAATGAATTTCGATATGGAGAGCCTGGACTGTGACAAGTGACGCAGAAACCCTCGGACCCATCGTCTCGTCAGGACATCTCGCGACGGGCGCCCTACCTGCGCTGTCGGAGATCGAATTCGGCATGATCATGCTCAATCATGCCTTCAGTCGCTGGATGGTGCGCTGCATGGCCGCGGCCGGCATTCCCGATTTGTCGCCGATGGACGTTCTGGTTCTTCACAACATCAACAGCCGCGGCAAGCCGAAAACGCTCGCCGACATCTGCCTTGTTCTCAACATCGAAGACACCCATGTGGTCAACTACGCGCTGAAGAAACTGGAGCGGCTGAAACTGATCAAGGTCGGCAAGCGCGGCAAGGAAAAATTGGTGATGGTGACCCCAGCCGGCGAAGCCGCCTGCACGCGTTACGCCGCGGTCCGTGAAACGCTCCTTGTCAAATCCGTGCTTGCTACAGAAGTCTCGGGCGAAACCCTGTCGGCGATCGCCGCGCGCATTCGCGCCCTTTCCGGTCACTATGACCAGGCCTGCCGGGCGGCGGCATCGCTTTAACGTCCGTGAACTGGCACAAAATCTTATTTAGTCGGGAGTTTCGCGATAAAATCGTGTCCTAGAAGACATAGACTGAACGACCTACCGCGCTGTGTATTTGGTAAATTGAGTTGCGGGTCGGGTGCAGTGTCTCCTGCCTGATCGACGGCCGGCCGATCGCCTTGTGCCGGCTCGACGCCGCACCGCCGGTTCGCATCTCCTCCAGCAACCGACGGACCTGGCGCTCGCTCAGATCAAGCACATGCGCCGCCGACACCGTCGTCATCCGGCCGGCGATCACCTTCCGACAAAATCGCGCTCGCTCATCGCTATCAGTCCCATCCTGACGCTCGCAAGGTGTAGGGCGGCAGAATGTGATCGCCTTCCCAAATGGGTTTCACGGGCGCAGTTTGGGCACATTGGCTCTTGCAGCCACCAGCCATCACCGCGGATCTTCCGGCGGGCTGTTAGACGGTGTCCAGCGAAGCATTTAAGGTGGCTATCTCGGCCAAGATATAGACACAGCAGGCCTCCTAGAAAAGCAGTGCTCGAAAGGCGGCGGTCTCGACTTGTAAACACCTCAAACGGGCGCAAACCGCAGGCCCTGCAATAAGCGCCTCGCCCCCAACCCTGTCTTGCAGCGCAGCAGATACGGCGGGACGCGCAGCGAGTCTGTCCTCCTGCTCCGCGAGATGTCTCGACTCCGCGCCTGGCGGAGCCGAGACCCACATCAGCCCGCTATCGATGCCCATTGAGGTGCGATTCCCGTACCGCGGCCGAGGGCAAAACCAAGACGAATGTTGAGCATGCCGAGAGGTTCGAGCAGGCGTGCAGCGTCCAGCGAACCTGTCTTTTCGATCGCGAAGCCGGCATCTTGAACCAGTGCGGCGGATACTTCGACTGCATCATCGTCACCCGCAAGGAAAACTGGGATCCCCATCGTCTGTTCGACGGGAGCAGCAAAGAGGCTGGCAAAGATCGTATTAAACGCCTTTACCACCTTGGCACCCTTGGCCCGATGCTGAATTTCTTCGGCTGCCGACGTATCATTGGCAAACAGCAGTCCAGAGAAATCAGGCTTTAGCGGGTTGGTAATGTCGATGACGATCTTACCGTCCAACGCCGCAGAACCGGCAAGCTCCAGTGCCGAAGCATAGGGTAGCGCCAGCACCACAATCTCGGCCTCGGCAATCGCGGCTGAAATTGACGCACTCTTGGCACCAAGCTCGCTTGCAATCGACTTTGCGGCGTCGTCATTGCGCGAAGCGAGGATGAGACCGCGCTTGCCAGCAAGGCGACGAGCTAGCCCTGCACCCATATTTCCAGTTCCGAGAATAGCGATTTTCATGTGATCGTTTCCTTTGTCAGATTGAACGTAGCTGACATAGCTCACCATCATCCCACCGATAATGGCATTGATCAGAGTTAGATAATTGCATAATTGTATCGAATGGACGATCTGACCAACATGAAAACCTTCGTAGCGGTGGCGACTGCTGGCAGCTTTGCAAAGGCTGCCACGCGGCTCAATCTGTCGCCCGCGATGGTTGGTCGGCGAATTCAGGCACTGGAGAACGACTACGGCGCCAAACTGATCGAGCGCACCACGCGGACACAACGCCTGACCGAGATCGGGGCGAAGTTTCTAGAGAAAGCAAGCCGGGTCATCGATGAGTTGGAAGAGCTGAAGGACATCGCCGATCCGCGGAATACGGAGTTATCCGGTCTCCTCCGCATTAGCGGACCGACCACCCTTGGTGTAAAACGTCTGGCGCCGTCGATCGCACGTTTTGCCAATGAACATCCTGACATTACCCTGGAACTCAACCTCTCGGACCGGAGCGTCGACCTGATCTCGGAAGGCTATGACCTCGCGATTCGGGTCGCTGAGCTTCGGCCATCGTCTCTCATAGCTAGAAGGATAGGCACATACCGCTTCGTCTGCTGTGCTTCACCCCGTTATTTGGAAAGGCACGGCCTGCCCACCAACCCTGAGCAACTGGAGCGGCATCGCTGCATATTGAGCCTCAATCTCGTTCCGCGTGATCAATGGCATTTTGAAGACAAGGAAGGACGGACACGGACGGCGCGGATCAGCAGCAATATCGGTATCGATAACGGCGAAGCGATGCGGGTCACGGCACTGGAGAGCGCGGGCATTGTCTACGCGCCGCAGGTTCTGGTCGAGGAAGACATAGCTTCCGGAATGCTTACGGAAATTCTCGTTGACTGGGGTAAAATCAGTTTACCCATATACGCAGTGCATCCGTCGCGGCAATTTGTGCCTCGTCGTGTCACAGCCATCGTGAGTTGGATTGCGCGGGATCTAAAACAGGAAGCTCAGCGCATTGGCTTTTGACGTCCAGGATGCTTGTTCCTTTGTGAGGGGACGCGCCTCCTGCCTCTTGGGCGTACCCCCCTCCAGCCCGCGCGGCATGAATGTTTCCTGAAATCGCGGCGAAACGATCCCATGTCACGCCTCTACGTGAGACATGAGCCAGCTTGTCGGGATTGTGATATAGATCGCAGCCACCCGTTCTTCGCCATCAGGATCGATCGTCAGCACGCTGTCGATGCCGTCTGCATTGCTGATGATAAGGCCAGCACCGCCATTGACGCGCTCTACGCCCAAGTTGCCAGACAGTATCGATATTCTTTTTCGCTAGGGCGCGTGGACAAATCGCTGACGGTCCGCGGACCTACCGCTTGGGTTACAAGTGATCATACTTGTCCGGCGGTCGCTGCATGACCGGTATCGGCTAGCCGCGTTAGCCGCTATGCGACTAAGAACGCGGTTATTTCATCGGCCAAGCCTGCGAGAAACGTGACCCGATCCGGATGAGGTTCCGGCACATTTGGCGGCAATTCGTCCATGTACGTGAAATGGCCGGCATCGGGATCAACTTGGACCGCCACAGATGCCTGAGCGGCGAGCACATCCACGAGAAAGCGAGATTGGGCCGGCGGCGTGATAGTATCCTTGGCTCCCACCCAGATTTTCATCGGCACCTTGATACGGTGAAGCGCGCCTGGACGGCGGAAGAAGTCCGTCGGCGGAGCCAAGAGGGCCAATCGCCCAAGGCGTGAAGTCGAACCAGTAATCAGTTGCTGCCCGCACTTTGGCTGCTCGACCTCGATCCGCGTAATGGTAAATGGTTCCAACTCGTTGGACACGATGGTGGTATCGGTCTCAATTCCCATATTTTTCCTCAATCATCACAATAGGTTTAGCATCGTCTTCCGCGTCAAACGAAGCCCAAAGTATCTCTGTCATTGACGTCCCGACCTCGGCGTCGGACACCATTCCGAGGTAGCGATAGGCAAGCTGGACCAACCGCGTCAGCAATGCGACGGGGACTAGGGTAGCCATGCGGTGAAGCTCGCTATGACTTCGCCTGATGGAATGCCCATGTTCAGCGAACGCGCTGCTTAGCCGGATCGGGAGATTTGGGTTGAAAGCTGCTTGTCCGCCGCCGTGGACGGAAACGGACAAGTCGCCACTGAGGTTCGCTATTTCAGGGGCAGGAAGAGCTCTGCCACCGCCGCATGATCAGGTGCTTCCGGACAGAAGGTGAGGCGCTGGCAATACAGGGGGAAATCCCTCGCTTCCTCGCCACTGGCCGGCAGCCAATCGCGATAGAGGTAAAGCGCGGTAGGCTCCAGATCATCAGTATTGCCGACGACTTTCAGCACGGCGCAACGGCCGCCGGGGATCATGCCCGCCTCAATATGCTCTCCGTTCGTCTTGATCGGCTGATCAGTGCTGACACAAAGGTCCAGCCGATATTCGTCCGGAGACGTCACACGCGAATCGGAATGGAAGATGTTGAAAGTCAAACTGGTCTTCGGATCCAGACCAGTGGCTTTGCGCCATGCTATGAAGCGTTTGATCGTGTCGCCGATCCTTGCCGGGTCACCTCGATGTTTCATGATCGCGACAGGGGTCGGAGACACGTCGCGGATTTCGATGTCATCGGCTGCAAATGTCCTTTGCATATGCTTAGTCCTTGCGAGTTTGAGAGGCCCGAGGGCGGCAAGCCACGGCTCCCAATCGGGAGATTTCCTGAACTGCGAAGGCGACTGGCTGAACCGTTGCCGAAATGCGCGAGCAAAGGCGTCAGGAGCTTGGTAGCCGGCATCCATCGCTATCTCGGTCACGCTGTCTACGTCCCTGTAGGCCAACCTGTAGGATGCCCGCTTCATGCGGACGAGATGGATATAGCGATGCACAGACAGCCCAAAGGCGGCCACGAACTGCCGATGGAAATGATACTTGGAGAAGGCGGCCACGCAACTCAACTCGTCTAGGTCCAGTTTGCGGTCAAGATGTTGATCAATGTGATCTAGGACCCGTTGCATCCGGGCATGGTAGTTTCGAAGCGTCGTCGTCATTATCCAGTCCTTACCGTGGCAGGACCAAATAGCCCCGCACAAGTGCTGTGCGCTCGACCGATCTTGCGGATTATCAGGCTTGGCTGCTCAGTAATAACGTCGGCCTATAAGGTACCCTGCAACGGGCGTTCCGGGTTTTGCATGCGGCGTAACGGACACCCGAGTATCACTCCCGGCTTGGTTCCTATTTCAGGCAAGCTCGGAGAGCGAGGTTGTCCAATCACCGAACTGCCGACACGCTGGCTTGTCGGGTCGTCTTAGTGTCATCCAGTAGGATTTGTCTTCGTTCTCGGGTCTGTTTGAGAGCAAAATCAGACTTCCGCTTTCAATCTCCCGTTCAAACAGCGCCACCGGGCATTGTGCCACGCCTTGCCCGCCAAAAATTGCCGCGGCAAGCAGATTGAAGTCTTGGTACAGGGGGCCTCGATCAGGAGAGAATGTTACCCGTCCGGCCGCTCTCATCCATTGCGCCCAGACATACGTCGTTTCGTCATGGAGCAACTCGGCGGAGTCGATCGTCATAAGGTCAACGCTCTCATTTGCCTTCTCAAAATAACCCTTCGAACATGCGGGATATGTGATCCCGGGCATCAATCTGACCGCCTCCTGACCCGGCGGAATCTCGACGACACCTTTGTGAGCCTGGATGGCGATGTCAGCGCCTTCCAGCGATATTCCCGGAATGGCATAAACAAGATGCAGCCGGACATTCGGGTAGCGGCTTTGAAAGCCCTGCAGTTTTGGCACCAACCACCACGAGGCGAAGGACGGAATGACGGCAATCGTGAGATCAGGTCCTTCGCCCTTTCGTCGGACCTCTGCGCAGGCCTGAGCTAATCGCGCAAGAGCGTCTTCGACAACACCTCCGAGCATTACGGCATCCTCGCCGGGCGATATGCCGCGACCATCCCGTTGAAACAGGGATCGTCCAAACCAGTCCTCAAGAGCCTTTATGTGGTGACTGACCGCGGAATGGGAGATGTTGAGTTCTTTCGCCGCCTTTGTGACACTTTGCAGCCTTGCAACAGATGCCAGCGCGCGGAGCGCGGCAAATGGCGGAATTCGGGATGAATTCATATGTCTGTTTTCCTAACATATTTGTTCGATTTATGTGCTTTATTTCATCCGTCCCGCTTGTCAAATTGGGGCGTGAAAAAGCAACTCACTGCTGCTTTATGAACGAATTGGGGTTCGTGAACGATGTTCGTACGCACGCTGGCAGAGCTTATCGGGACAGAGCGAGATGTTGACTGGGGTAACGGGCTAAGCCGGCGGTTCGTTCTGGAGCGAGACGGACTTGGCTTCGCGCTTATGGAGACGACGGTCCGCGCCGGCAGCGAATCGCATCAGCAATACCGCAACCATCTTGAAGCTTGCTATTGCATCGAAGGCCGCGGCGAGATCCAAGACAGCGAGGGCAATATCTGGGCACTTGAGCCGGGAACACTCTACGCTTTGGACAAACACGACAAACACGTTCTTCGTGCCCACACGGACATGCGGCTCGTGAGCGTGTTCAATCCACCGATCAAAGGTCAGGAATCACACAACTACGCAAATGGCGCGCACTCCTCGTACTGATGACAATCCGGTGAACGGAAATGCGCTAACAATGACAGCGCAATTTGCCAAAGGCTTTTTCAATCTGGGAGGCGATGGTGGTGGCTGGTTTCGTTCATAAGTTCGATCACGATGCGACGGCTATTGCTTTCGAAGTGGGTGCAGGCCGTCTGACGGCGAGGTCGGTGGCCGAAGGTTTCATCACCCGGACCTTGATGAAAGAGCCGGACATCCAGGCGTTCGCTGCATTCAATCAGGAACTGGTACTCGAACAAGCCGATCGCATCGACAGACGTCCTGAAAAGGGACTGCTTGCCGGTGTCCCGATCGGCGTCAAGGATATCTTCGATACGGTGGAGTGGGCGACCGAGTTCAATTCGCCGATCTATCGCAACAATCGATCTTCGCGAGATGCCAATGCCGTCGCTCTTCTCGGGCAGGCGGGTGCGGTCATCATGGGCAAGACAGCTACTGCCGAATTTGCATTCATGCATACCGGCCCTACCCGCAACCCATATGATCTGTCACGAACGCCGGGCAGTTCGAGTGCGGGATCGGCCGCGGGACTCGCGGCGGGCTTTTTTGCCGGGGCGCTCGGAACGCAGACCGCCGGTTCTCTGATCAAGCCTGCCTCCTATTGCGGGCTCTACGCTTACAAACCCTCATACAACCTGGTTTCACTCGAAGGCGTCAAACCACTTGCATCCAGCTTTGATACGGTGGGCTGGTATGGTGCATCCGCGAGGGATCTCAGCCTGATTGCGCAGGTATTGATCCCCGGTTTAGGAAGGTACACTGCGGCCAATGGGGGATTGAAGATCGGCTTTTGTAGAACGCCGTATTGGGGTATGGCCGACCCAGATGTTCACCAAGCTGTCATCGCAGCCGCAACCTCGCTTGCCGCGCGGGGTCATGACGTCAATGAGATTGTTCTTCCATCGGCTTTCGAAGCAGTTGCCCGTGATCACCAAATCATAAGCGACTGCGAAGGTGCCAGGGCGCTCCACAAGGAACAAGCGGCCGGCGCAAAATCCATGAGCCCGCAGCTTGCCGAAATGTTTGCGCGCGCCTCGGCGATTTCCTGGGAAGAGGAAGTCGCGACACGGAACCGGCTGGGGTTGCTCGTTTCTGTTCTGAACGCCACCATCGAGCCCTATGATGCCGTGATTGCGCCGAGCTGCGCCCACGTAGCCCCGGTCGGCTTGGCAGCTACGGGAACGTCAGACTTCATCAGGCTTTGGACCGCATTTGGCCTTCCTCAAGCCAATATTCCGCTCATGCGCAGGGACGGGGAATTGCCGATAGGTCTTCAGGTCATTGGTTCAGCTTTTTCCGATGTAAAGCTTCTGCACTGTGTGGAGATCTTGTCCGAATGAGTTCGTTAATCCGCATCATCAAGGAGAATCCCTATGCGCTCTGCCTTTCACCTCGCCTATCACGTGACCGATCTGGAGACTTCGAGACGTTTTTATGGTGATGTCCTCGGTTGCCGGGAAGGCCGCAGTTCTGACACTTGGGTAGATTTCGATTTTTTCGGGCACCAGATTTCCTTGCACCTCGGCACACCATTCGTCGTCACCCGAACCGGCAAGGTCGGCGACCATATGGTGATGATGCCACATCTCGGCGTCGTGCTGCCGCTCGATGACTGGTTTGCGTTGGCGGACCGCCTTCAGGCAGCGCAAATCAAATTTGACATCCCGCCGGTCGTTCGCTTTGCCGGCGAACCGGGCGAGCAGCGCACAATGTTCTTCCTCGATCCCAGCGGCAATCCAATCGAAGTCAAGGGTTTCCGTGATTTCGACGGCATATTCGCGCGCTGAGAAATATACGCATCACCGCAGACATCCATCCCACAGCCGCAAACCGAAAGGCTGCTAAATCAATGCCCCTGATCGACCTTACCCACGACTTTGCCGATGGCATGCCAGGATTTTCGTTGAAACGGAGGGCGAGGTCAAGCAATTCACCGCCAGCATTCGTCCTTTCGTCACGCATGAAGCATCTGCTCTCTTCTATGATCACAAAGCGAGCTTCGAAATTACTGAAGTGTGCTTCCAGACCTCCATCGGCACATACATCGACGCACCGCGCCACCGATGGAAAGACCGCCGCGATATTGCCGAACTACGCCTCGACGAGCTTGTCCTGCCGGGCGTCGTGGTCGATGCCACGCCCGCCGAGCCTGGCGCGCGGATTGGTCTCGACCAGATCGATCTGCCTGCAGACATAAAGGGCAAGGCGGTTCTGGTGCGATTCGGGTGGGACCAACACTGGGCCACTGAAACCTATGAACAGTATCCGTTTCTTGACCGTGATGTCATCGATGCGTTGATCGCGCGGGGCGCTTCCTTGCTGGGTGTCGATACTTTCAATGTTGATACACGCGCCGATCCCGCTCGTCCCGCTCATTCGCTCCTTCTTGAGCGTGATATCTTGATCGTCGAGAACCTGCGCGATTTGCACCTCCTGCCAAAGGACGGCTTCCGTTTTTTCGCCATTCCCATCAAGGCCGTCGGCGCCGCCGCCATGACCGTTCGCGCCTTTGCCGAGGCATAGTAATGCTACAATCGGATTCGAACATAAGACCCTCACGGTAAAACCAAAATCACAGGGGTCACGATCCGCGCCCGGTTGCGACCCCTGGTCAAGCCTTGACGACTTTGCGTTTCAAAGCTCTCACTCTTAAGACAATCCACCTGTTTGGTAATTTCACTTCCACCACACTTTAGAATTGAGATGAACATGCAACCTATTGATTTTACGCTGAATAAATACCGGGATCGACCGATCGCTTTCATCGACCGATTCGACGGGCACGGCCTGGACACATCAAAATGGCTTCCCATTTATATGCCTCACTGGAGCTCACTTCCACGATCAAGACCGCGCTATGATTTTAAAGACAACAATCTCGTATTGAGAATTGACCACGATCAAGAGCCATGGTGCCCAGAGTTTGACGGCGCGGTAATCGTCTCCTCGATCCAGACAGGGCAGTTCTCCGGGCCTCTTGGCAGTGGCATCGGTCAGCACCGCTTTAAGCCGGGTCTTGTCGTGCGGGAGGAGCAGCCGGAAGAGAGACTGTATACACCCCTCTATGGTGCCTTCGAGTTAAGGGCGAAGGCGGATATTTCAGAAAACAACCTCGTAGCATTGTTTCTGATCGGATTCGAAGATGAACCCGACGCATCCGGGGAGATTACCGTGATGGAAATCTTTGGCCGGAACGTTTCTGCCGAAGGCACGAGACTTGGGCACGGCATAAAGGCCATAAATGACCCACGCTTGACGACCGATTTTCATGAAGATCTGCTGCCTTTTGATGTTGCCGACTGGCATGTCTATGCAGCTGAATGGTCTCCATCAGGCGTGTCATTCTTTCTGGATGGGCGTCTGTTACGCCACGTTCCACAATCGCCTGCCTATCCGATGCAGGTGCTCCTTAACATTTACCAGCTGCCGTCCGAGAAGCAGATCAAACGAGAAACGCCCGCTACTTTAACAATTGACTACTTTATTGGGTACGCGCCCGCGTAAAAAACCCTTCACCACCAGCCTCAAAGCTCACATGAGGATTTCGCCGTCAAGATCAATCACTTTTTCATAGCGTGCTCCTTTCGATCTGTATCGAATCCATGGCTGAGCCACCTTTCATGACGCGGCATGTTTCCGTCGCCGGTTCAAACAACACCACTATCCCGCTTGCGTAGCGGCAAGGCTCAGGAGAACGGGACCAATCTAAAGCGCGGCATTTGAAGCCCGACTTAGAGGCGTGGCGGCCGCACTGAGGTCGACGCTGCGTAAGCGCTGTCTCCGCCCCATTGGATTGGCTGTATTTTGAGGCTTGCTGGGTGTGCGAGAAGGTTTCCAGGACTATCTGGAGATTTGCATGGCAGATGATGGATTTGTTGGGCGCTACGAAGTTGTCGAGCTGCGCCGCGGAAACCGGCGTTGGCCCGATGATGTGAAGGCGCGGATTGTCGCGGAAAGCCTTGAGCCTGGTGTTCGTGTTGTTGATGTCGCGCGCCGTCATGACGTTGTTCCGCACCAGCTTTCCTTCTGGCCCCGGCAAGCGCGCGAGGGCATTCTGGCCCTGCCTTTTGAGGCTATGCCGGACCTGTCGGAGAGCGGCGATGCCGAACCTTCATTTGTGCCTTTGGCGATTACAGCGGAGCCGAGCGATGCTGTGAGTGTTTCGGCGGTCTTGACGCTGGAGATCGGCCCGGACGTTGTTATGCAGGTTCCCGGTGACGTGCCGGTTGAACGTGTGGCCGCCCTGGTGCGAGCGATGCGAGGGACGGCATGATCGTCGCGGGCCAACGACTGCCGATCCTGATTGCAACGCGGCCGGTGGACTTCCGCTGTGGGCATCAGGCGCTGGCTCTGATGGTGCAGACCGAGTTGAAGCTCGACCCGCATTCCGGGGTGACGGTGATCTTCCGGTCGAAGCGCGGTGATCGCCTGAAAATCTTGGTGTGGGATGGCACCGGAATGGTGCTAACCTACAAAATTCTTGAACATGGAAACTTTGCCTGGCCCAAGGTTCAGGATGGGACGATGCGTCTTTCCAGGGGTCAATATGAGGCTTTGTTCGAAGGTCTTGACTGGCGACGGGTGATAGTGCAACGGGTGACCGCGCCGTCGGCGGCAGGGTGAATATCCGGCCGTCTTTGCATTGTTTTATTTGGCTTTTTTGTGCTGCCTTGCTATAAGGCCGCATGTCGTCGCCCGTTGATCTCAGCCTGTTTCCGAACCTTCCGCCACAGGTGGTGAAGGCGTTTGCGGCGATGCAGTTCGAGCTGTCGGTCGAGCGTGCTGCACGTCAGCATGAGCAGGCTGTGGTGGCCGAAAAGGACGCGTTCATCGCCGAGTTGAAGGAACTGATCGAGAAGCTTGAGGGGCAGGTTCACGACTATCGGCGCACGAAGTTCGGGCCGAAATCGGAAAAGCTCGATCCGGCGCAGATGGAACTGGCGCTGGAAGACCTTGAAACGGCGATTGCCGTAGCTGGTTTCCCCATCCAGATCTTTTCGATCATTCTGCCCATTCGGGTCGTCGACTTCTCGCCTCCTTCTCGGCGTCGGATGGTTGGGTGCTGCATCTGGGTCATACAGCCGTAGCCAACGCCGGATCTCGATGATCTGCATTCTTCGTCAGCATGGCCCAGATTGCCCGTGCCATTTTGTTGGCCAACGCGACCGCGACCAGCATTTTCGGTTTTCTCCCCAGCATGCGCGCCAGCCACGATCCCGCGGCGATGGATCTGCGCCCGAGCCAGCTCAACCGCGACATTGCCCCGATAATCAGCAACCGGCGAATGTCGAACTGGCCGGCCTTCGAGACGCGCCCCAGCCGCTCCTTGCCGCCCGAGGAATGCTGTCGCGGGACGAGCCCGAGCCAGGCCGCGAAATCTCGGCCGCGTTTAAAGCTTGTCATCGCCGGGGCGAAGGCCTCGACCGCAAGCGCCGTTATCGGACCTAGCCCCGGCATCGTCTGCAACCGCCGTGTCATATCCGTTTCGGCCGCCACTTCCTTGATCTTCTTGGTCTTGGCTTCGATCCGAACTGTCTTCTCGCCGATTTGCGCCAGAAGATCCCCGCATTCCTCGTAGACCAGGGCGGGCCGGTCGCTATTTGGCTCGTTGAGAAGCGCCTCGATCCGTCTGAGATGGACAATGCCCTGCGGGAGTATGACCGTATTCGTAGAGTACCGTACGCAGGACATTCACGAGCTCGGTGCGCTGATAGACGAGACGTTCGCGGGCTCGAAACAGCACCGCCTTGGCTTGCTGCCATTCCGACTTCGGTTCCACAAAGCGCATCTCGGGTCGCTGGGCCGCGATGACGATCGCCTCGGCATCGGCCGCGTCGTTTTTCTGCCGCTTCACGAAGGGCCGGACATATTGTGGCGCAATCAGCTTTACCTCATGGCCGAGCGCCACCAGTTCCCGAGCCCAGTAATTCGCGCCGCCACAGGCTTCCATCACCACGACCGCAGGTGATTGATCCGCCAGGAACTTCACAAACTGGGACCGTGATAGCTTCTTGCGGAACCTTAGCTGGCCCGTCATCGACCATGGAGCTGGAACACATTTTTTGCCAGGTCCACACCAATCATCGTATCCTTCATTTTGCCGCCTTCTCCGCTTCGTGGGTTAACGCACCACAACTTTGGCACATTGCGATGCCGTCTGGGGAGGGCGGCAACCATCCCATCTCAACAGGAACATTGCTTTCAGAGGGCCATGTGAAGTCTTCGGAATCCGGCACATTTCGCTGGGACCTCTAGTATTTGTCATGCAGATGCATTACATTCACAAGTGATGAAGGAGGCTCGAACATGGCTTCAAATGCACTTGTCCAGACTCGGATTGATGCCGACGTCAAAGAGCGCGCCACGGCGGTTCTAGAAAATATGGGTCTGACGGTCTCGGATGCTGTCCGTATCCTGTTAACCCGGACAGCGAATGAAGGCGCCCTGCCGCTAGAACTGGTTAGCCACAGCGAGGCCTGCGATGCCTGGTTCCGTGCGAAGGTTTTGCAGGCGCTCGAGGACACGCGACCCGACGTCGAGGATGCCGACGTCGATGCGCACTTTCGTGAGCGCCGTGCGGCAGCTATGCGCAAGGTCGTGGCGGGTGATCGATGAGGCTCGTCTGGGCGCAATACGCGCTTGATGATCGCGACACAATCTTCAGCTACATTGAGAAAGAGAGTCCGAGGGCGGCGGTCCACGTGGACGAGGAAATCGTCCGCGCTGCCCGTCAACTTGTCGACTTTCCCGAAAGTGGTCGTTCTGGCCGGATTGCTGGAACTCGCGAACTTGTTATCCCGCGGACTCCCTACATCGCGGCCGACGTGGTGTTAGCGGATAGGATTCGTATTTTGCGTGTTTTGCACGGCGCTCAGATGTGGCCCATCGAACTCGGCCACGAGTAGACGTGACGACATCGCTTCAGGTTCGATTCCGTTCACATCAGGTTTTTTGTCAATGGTTCATTCAGGTGGCATCGAATTGCTCCTTTGTAGGCGGATCCACGGTCTGAGCCCATAGCATTTACCGGCCCGTCCTCGGACCCTGTACAATCTCACATCCGGTCGCCGCTTGTTACGGCTACACCACTAACCCGCTTTCGACGGGAACGGGCTCAGGAGAACGGGACCAATCTCAAGATCGGCGGGTAAAGCCAAACGGAATCCCGGTCCGCTCACCTGGATCCGTCAGGGCTGATCAAGCCCTGACGATTAGAATTTGTGTATAGCGGCTGATTTGATCACTTAAGCGCTTTTCATGATCGCACTCTCGATTACGACGCCGGAGCTCACGTACTTCCAAAGTGCAACCAGCAACTTGCGAGCCAGAGCCACGATCATCGGCTGTTTGAGACGGCCGCTGTTGCGTGCGATGCGCTCCTTGAACCAGAGAGCGAGCGCCGAGTTCGGTTGATGGCGCAGCCATAACCAGGCGAGTTCGACCATCGTCGCTCGCAGACGCGGATTCCCGCCTTCGAGACACCTTGCTCACGATTGACGGTGCCGCTTTGCCAAGGGGAGGGAGCAAGTCCCGCGTAGGCAGCGACTTGGCGCCGATTGTCGAAGTGTCGGAACAGCCCTTCCGAATAGAGTATCGTCGCAAACTCAGGACCAATTCCCCTGATCCCTAAAAGCGCAGTTGCTCTTGGCGGTGTGTCGGCTGTCTCGCGAGCGATCAAAGCATCTCGTTCTGCTTCTACAGCCTTGATCTGTGCAAGCAATAATTCGAGGCGATCGAGTTCTCGGCAGATTTCGGCCTTCAGGTGTTTTGATAGCATCCGGCCATCACCAGTGCGAGCGTCGTCTAGTCGCTGACGACGATCGCGACGCAAAGGTTCGTACTCTCGTATTCCTTGCGTGAAGAGCAGCCCTTTATGCGATTGACGTGGAAGACGCGTTCCGCAATCAGGGTTTTCCGCTCTCGCCCGAGGCGACGAATGTCTTCCTCATCGGGCGTGAGAAGTTTAACCATCGAACAAGCACGCGGCTCGCCGCGTTTCCAGGCCATCAAAGCGCGTATCAGCGTTTCGCCGTCGATGCGATCCGTCTTCGCCCGACGATGGCGGCGTGGCATGGCAATGGATGCGGCCTCCACAATATGGCTCTCGATCCAGGCTTCCTTGCTGAGAACTCGCCCCAGCCAGAAGCCATCAAGTCCGGCCTCCTGGATCACCACCATCGGATAAAGCTTGTCCTTACGCCGCTGGGCTTTCTGGCGAAGTGCGGCAAAGCACGAGAACAAGCCGGCGATGTCACCTCCGGTAACCGTATGGCGAGACATCTTTTCGCTTCCTGGCGATAAAGCTGTCACGAGCCATGTCGATTTGCTCAATTCCAACGAGACGAAAATTGCGCCAAGATCGATGGGGGTAGCGGTCTGCGCTTGAGTTTGATCTGCTGTTATCGGCATGATTGGCCTCCAGAGAGTTTTCTAGCGACCTCACTCTGCCACGGTGCAGGCCGCTACTCACCCCTGATGGGATCTCAAGGCGCACAAGTTTTTCTGCCCTTTTCACTTTGACAGGGGCGGGATGTCGAGATGCTGGCTTCCAACCAAGCTGTGCGGCGAGCTGATGTCGGACGGCGCAGCGCCTCCGGATATCCAGCTTTCAGACGGTTTCCATCAGATCGCGGCATAGATGGTTCCTTCGTCAGCCACGGGAGCTTCTCCCGCGAACAATCGATCCAGCAAGATCCTGGCTTGAATGGATTTCTGACTGCGTGAAGGGTAGGAGCGGGGCGACCGCCACGGGACGAGTATATCCTGACGCTGGCTGGACAGGATTTACTTCCCTCTTGTTTGATCCTTGGCGCGTGGGCGAGCAAGCACCATCGCGGCGGAGACGTCACTCAACCGGAACCGGTGCACCGATCGGTACTCGTTCCATTCGCACTGTCATGCCGCACTGATGCCGAAAATTGTCCAAGAAAGCTGGCTCGCTGGCGCCAGGCAAGGAAGCAGACATCATCTTCGAACGATCTGCCTGCATAATTTAAAAGAGATATGCAGGCATTCAACACTGATCGCTCAGGGTTGCGCCTTAAGATAGGATATGAGGTCCTGCCGGTCCTGGTCTTTGGATATCCTGACTGTCATCGTCGTGCCGCGTACAAGGGTGACCGGCGCGGCAAGATATGCATCCAGGTTCTCCTCCGTCCAGACAAGATCTGCCTGGGCGAGTGCTTTTGAATAGCGTGCGCCTTTGACCGAGCCGGCTTTGCGGCCGACGACGCCCCCGAGCGATGGGCCGATCTTGTTCGTGCCATTCACCGTATGACATGCGCTGCAGCGGGTAAAGAGCTTTTCACCCCGGCTTGCATCGCCTTCTGCGGCGGCGACCGACGGACAGAGCGCCAGTGCGGTGAGAACGACAATTGACGCAGTTTTTTTCATGGTCTTGGGCACAATGATCCCTTCCGGGTTTTCAGTTCTGGGGATTGGCACGTCTGCCATCCTGTGGACAGGCACACAATTTACCCCTGCGTGCGGAGCAGCCGGGAGATTCAGTAGCGATCTTCCACCCTGCGCGTTAGCTCAATCCTGTTGTATTCTTGCCTATTACTGTCGGCATCAAAAAAACGTGATAAGACAGAAGATAGCCTTCGGGATAGATGATCAGAATCAAACGAGGACTCCAATGGACCAAAACCTACCGCGGAGCGAGGAGTCGAGTGCGCGAACCGAGTCTATTCGAGGGCGTATTCTCGACGCGCTCTCGCAATTGCCATGGGACGGTTTCAGCTTCAAGCATTCGATTCCAGGACTTTCGCTTTACAGGATTGTGGAGTCTGTCGGCCCCTTTTCCAGTGTGTACGAACCCAGCGTCTCGCTGATCATCAAGGGCAGCAAACGGGTCAATGTCGGCGACGAAACGCTCGTCTACGATGAATCATGCTTCTTTCTGACCGCCATTGGTATGCCCATGACTGGCCAGATTTGTGCGGCGAGCGAGGGGGAACCCTATGTCGCAGCTATGTTGCGGCTTGACCTTGAGAAACTGCGGCGCCTGATTACCGAATACGATATACAGCCGGCGGAGATGCCTGATCCTGATCGCGGCGTCGCGATCGGCGCGGCCACCCCGGAATTGTTCGATGCTTTCCTGCGGCTGATTTTGCTCGCAAATTCGCCGAAGGACATAGCATTCCTTGGCAATCATATTCATACAGAAATTCTCTATCGGCTGCTCTCGGGCGAGCAGGGCGCGCGACTGCGGCGTTTTGCGCTTGCTGGCACCAACAGCAACCGCGTGGCAAAGGCGATTGCCTGGCTTAAGGAGAACTACACCTTGCCGCTGCGCGTCGAAGAGTTGGCTGACATGGCGAACATGGGCGTCTCCACGCTCCACCATCATTTCCGCGCGATGACTGCCATGAGCCCGCTCCAATTCCAGAAGAATCTGCGGTTGCATCACGCGCGAGAGCTAATGCTTTCCGGGGCGCTTGATGCGACAACTGCCGCGCTCAGGGTCGGCTATGAAAGCCCTACGCAGTTCAGCCGGGAGTATCGGCGCAAGTTCGGTCACCCCCCGCTACGTGACATAAGGGGGATTCTGGATTCCGACCCTTCGGCAGGGCGCGGCCCAGTGGGTTAGCTAACAGGATGCCTGGCCCAAGGTGACGGCCATCCGAGCAGGCCCTTGAAGTTGCATGTCGCGAAAGCCGACAGGAATAGGCAATAATCAGACAGGATCGAACCTACCACGCGTCACGGTCGTGCTCTACAGTCGCGCAAGACTGGCAAACGGCAGCAGTGCGTGATCCGGCGTGTGCGGATCAATCTCTGCCATCGCGCCCACACCACAAGGAGAACACGATGGTGACTCTAACGATCAACGGCACCGAGCATCAAGTCGAAGCCGAGGCGGACATGCCGCTTCTGTGGGTAATCCGCGACCTCGTCGGCCTGACCGGCACAAAATTCGGTTGCGGCATGGCACAATGTGGTGCCTGCACCGTCCATGTCGATGGTGCCCCCGTGCGGTCCTGCCAGACTTTTGTCGGCGATATCGACGGAGCGAAGGTCACGACCATTGAGGGACTGACGGGTAGGGTTGCGGAAACTGTACAGACCGTTTGGGCTGATCTCGATGTCCCGCAATGCGGTTACTGCCAGTCTGGCCAGATCATGTCGGCTGCCGATCTGCTTACAAACAATCCGAAGCCGACCGACGACGACATCGACGCAGCGATGGCCGGCAATCTCTGTCGTTGCGCCACCTATCACCGAATCCGCGCCGGGATTCACGAAGCTGCCAAGCGTCTGGAGGCCTGAGCCATGATCCCGAAACTGATGCAATCTCTCGTTCGTCCCGCCGCACAGGTGCAGGCGTCCCGGCGGCAATTCCTACTTGGGGCACTTTCTGTCGGCACCGGTGTCGCAATCGGCTACCGCATCCTGGCGGCGTCGCCCGCGACCGCAGGTGAGACGGCAGCAGATGAGAGCGGGTCGCATGCCTTCACCCCCTATCTGACGATCGGCGGCGATGGCAAGGTCACCGTGCTTTCCTCCCAGTTCGAAATGGGGCAGGGATCCTATAACGGCCTGGCGACACTCGTGGCGGAAGAGCTCGACGCCGACTGGTCGACGATCGACGTGAAGGGTGTCGCCGGCAATGTGCAGGCCTACGGCAACGTCGCCTTCGGCGGCGCCATTCAGGGAACGGGGGGCTCCACGTCGATGGTCACCTCATGGGAGCGCTATCGCAAGGCGGGCGCTGGCGCGCGCGCCATGCTGATTGCCGCCGCGGCGTCAGATTGGGATGTCCAATCGGCTGAAATCACGATCGCAAACGGTATCCTGACGCATCCGTCAGGAAAGAGTGGCGGGTTCGGAATGTTTGCAGCCAAGGCGGCGACAATGCCGGTGCCGAGCGAAGTGACGCTCAAACAACCCGGGGAATGGAAACTCATCGGCAATGCCAAGCTGAAGCGCTTCGACAGTGCCCGCAAAGCCAATGGGACCGAGCAGTACACGATCGACGTCAAGCTTCCGGGCATGCTGACCGCTGTGATGATTCACCCGCCGTTGTTCGGCGCCAAGGTCAAGTCCTTCGAGGCCGCGGCGGCCCGTTCCATGAAGGGCGTCGTCGACGTCGTCGAGACGCCGCGTGGCGTTGCCGTGGTTGCCGAGCAGATGTGGGCCGCGATCAAGGCCCGCGATGCAGTGACTGTGGAGTGGGATGAGACCGGTGCCGAAAAGCGCAGTACTCCTGACTTGATGGCGATGTATCACGACATGGCGGGCAAGGCTCCGGCAGCCGTTGCGCGCAAGGATGGCGACGTCGATGCCGCCTTTGCATCCGCCACCAAGGTCATCGAGGCAAGCTTCGAGTTTCCCTATCTCGCGCACGCCGCGATGGAGCCGCTGAACGCTGTCGCGCGCAAGAACGAGGACGGAACGCTGGAAGTATGGGGGGGACATCAGTTCCCCGATGTGTACCAGACGCTTGCCAGCGAAATTGTGGGTATCACGCCCGATAAGGTGCATCTTCATGTCATGAAAACAGGGGGCAGTTTTGGTCGGCGTGCGGTATTCGACGGCGATGTGATCGTCGAGGCGGTGCATATCGCCAAGGCGCTCGGATACAGGGCACCTGTGAAGGTACAATGGACGCGGGAGGACGATATGCGCGCCGGCCGCTATCGGCCAGCCTATGTGCACAATTTAAAAGCCGGGATAGACGGTCACGGCAAACTCATTGCTTGGACCAATCATGTGGTCGGTCAATCCATTGTTTCGAAAACCATGTTTGACGGCATGGTCCAGAACGGTGTCGATCCGACATCTGTGGAAGGGGCGAGCAATTTGCCTTATGCCATTGCCAACCAGACGGTCGGTCTGACGACAACGGAGGTCGGCGTTCCGGTCCTGTGGTGGCGATCGGTAGGTTCGACGCATACCGCTTTTGCCGCAGAAGTCTTCCTGGACGAAGTCGCCGAGGCGACGGGGCGCGATCCGATCGAGTTCCGCTTGTCGATGCTCGAGCCGCAATCGCGCCACGCGGTCGTCCTCAAGCTCGCGGCGGAAAAGGCCGAATGGACAAAGCCCTTGCCGGCTGGCCGCTTCCGGGGTGTTTCCGTTGCGGAAAGCTTTGGTACGGTGGTGGCGCAGATTGCTGAGGTTTCGGCCAATGGCAGCGGAAACATCAAGGTCGAGCGGGTTGTCGCAGCCGTTGATTGCGGGTTGGCGATCAATCCCGACCAGGTCCGAGCCCAGGTAGAGGGCGGCATAGGCTTCGGTCTGGGCGCCATAATGGGTGAGGAGATCACCTTGTCCGAGGGCAAGATCGATCAAGGCAACTTCGATTTGTACACGCCGCTTCGGATCGACGCGATGCCAGCCGTGGAGGTGCACATTCTCGCCTCTGCAAACTCGCCTTCGGGGATCGGTGAACCAGGCGTTCCGCCCATCGGCGCCGCAGTCGCCAATGCCGTGTACAAAGCACTCGGCAAGCGGATCCGGGTCATGCCTTTCGCCAAATCGCTCAACGCTTGACGAAACATCCCCGGCCGGGTGCGGCCGGGGATTGGTCCTTATAGAAAAACGCCGGCAGCCTGCGCGCTGTTCCTCAGTCGTCGAGAAGAGATTGCCGCGCAGCGATGGGCGGGGAAGCCACCCGGTCAATCGATGCACAATTCGCCAAGCTTCGGTTCACCATTTTGATCAAGACGCCTGCGCACTCGTCAGCCGTGCGCCAAGATAGTCCGCCTTCACGCCACAAAGGAGTCGAAGGCTTGCTTCCGGGCCTGCTTCTTGTTTTCATCCGGGCTTGCGACGTTCGGGAGCCTTGCGCGTTTTTTGGAGGTTGAAGAGGATATACAGATGAAAGTGAAACCCGGGATCAGCACCGCATCGCTAATGCCATCCGAGATTTCTGATCCGCTTGTGACGGCAGAAATCTGGAAAAAGGGTGGCCGCGAGGTTGCGATTGCGACCGTGATCGAAACATGGGGGTCGGCGCCGCGACCGGTGGGAAGTCACTTGGTCATTGACCGAGACGGTAATTTTGAGGGCTCCGTTTCGGGAGGCTGCGTTGAAGGTGCCGTGATCGCGGAAGCGATCGACATCATCAGTGACGGCAAGGCAAAGCTTCTGGAGTTCGGTGTTTCGGACGAGACCGCCTGGCGCGTCGGACTTTCGTGCGGCGGGCGCATCAGCGTCCATGTCGAGAGGCTCGACTGATGGATTTTACCGTTCTGACGCGCCTGAATCTGGCCCGTCGATCTCGCGTTCCCGTGGTTCTCGTCAGGAACCTTGAGCAAGGCACGGACCGTGTGATCACTGAAGACGAAGATCTAGGTGGTGCATTGGGTGAAGCTATTTTGCAGAGCTTCCGCTCAGGTCAGTCCCTGCTTGTCGAAGTGGATGGAGACAGGCTGTTTCTGAACGTGCAATTGCCGCCGCCGCATATGGTTATCATTGGTGCGGTTCATATAAGTCAGGCACTCGCTCAAATGGCTTTGCTCGCTGGTTTCAATGTCAGGATCGTTGATCCGCGGACAGCTTTTGCCACGCCCGATCGCTTTCCCGGCATCGAACTGGCTGCGGATTGGCCGGCGGATGTGCTCAAGGAACGGCCGCTTGATGCACGAACTGCGCTTGTTGCCCTAACACACGATCCGAAGATAGACGATTTCCCAATCGCCAATGCGATCCGTTCCGGCTGTTTCTATGTCGGTGCACTCGGCAGCCGCAAGACCCATGCGTCGCGTATCGAACGCCTGCAGGCAGATGGCTTGAGCAAGGATGACGTTTCGAGAGTTCGGGCGCCGATAGGCCTCAACATCGGAGCTGCAGGCCCCGCTGAAATTGCCGTGGCTATTCTGGCCGAAGTCATTCAGTCCCTGCGCCTTCGCGACATCTCCTCACCAACGAAGATCATTACATGAAGTTCGGTACGTATCCAGTCGAGGTGGTGCAGGGGATGGTACTTGCCCATTCGGTCAAGTTGCCTGAGGGCGCGCTTCCCAAAGGACATGCGGTAACCGCCAGTGATATCTCACAGCTCAAGGCTGTCGGCATCGAGCGGGTAGTGGCTGTGATGATGGAGGGTGGCGACCTCAGCGAGAATGAGGCAGCACGCCGGTTGTCGCAAGCCATCGCCGCCCGCCATTTACGCTACTCCCAGGCGACAACCGGACGCGTCAACGTTTATGCGACAAGCTCTGGCCTTTTTGTCGTCGACAAAGCGGTTGTCGACCAGGTTAACCGCATTGATCCTGCCATCACGCTTGCCTGCCTTGCTGACCATACGAGGGTGAATGCCGGGGACATGGTTGCGACCATCAAGATCATCCCGCTTGCAGTGCGAGGGGCAGCCGTTGAAGCTGCCTGCAGCGCACTTCGTGCAGCCCCGGTGTTCAAGATCAAACCGTTTTGCAAATTTTCGGTTTCGCTTATATCAACCGAACTGCCGTCGCTTAAAGTCTCAGTCATGAACAAGACGAAACGCGTCCTCGAACGGAGGCTTGCTGTTTCCGGAAACGGTCTTGTCCGCGAGCAGCGCGTGGCGCATGAATGCTTGGCTCTTTCCAGGTCGTTGCAAGACGTGATCTCGGCAGCGGATGAAGCGCCCAAGCTCGTCATCATTTTTGGCGCCTCGGCCGTCGCTGACACCGCCGACGTCATTCCAGAAGCAATCCGAGCGGTAGGGGGAGAAGTGGTGGCTGTCGGAATGCCCGTTGATCCCGGCAACCTCCTGGTCCTCGGCCGCGTTGACAACACTTACGTCATCGGTGCGCCTGGCTGCGCGCGGAGTCCAAAGGAAAACGGCTTCGACTGGGTCCTCGATCGGATCGTCGCTGGCGAGAAGCCCGACGCTCACGATCTGGCTGGTATGGGTGTGGGAGGACTTCTGACGGAGATAACCATGCGGCCCCAGTTGCGCGATGGCCCGTCTATGCAGACTACGACCCCATCGGTTGCGATCGTTCTTCTTGCGGCCGGTCGTTCAAGCCGCATGGGCGAGGGCGGTTCTCATAAGCTTTTGGCGGAGTTCGACGGACTGCCGCTCGTGCGGCGTTCGGCTCAAACAGCACTGGAAAGCAATGCGCGTTCCGTGACGGTCGTCACAGGACATCGCCGAGCCGAGATTGAGCCGGCGCTGTCGGGATTATCGGTTAGCACCATAGAGAACCCGGACTACGTGTCCGGCATGGCAAGCTCGCTCATTACCGGCATTTCGCAAGAGGCGGTACGGGACGCCGATGGAATCCTGATTATGCTTGCCGACATGCCGGGCGTTTCGGCGGACGATCTCAATATCTTGATCGCTGCGTTTGTTGACTCGGGAGCGCGTGCCATTGTGCGCGCTGTCTCACGTGGCAAGCGTGGCAATCCCGTCATTTTACCACGCTCACTGAATGCAGCCATTCTGCGTCTCGAGGGCGATGTCGGCGCGCGGCATATCATTGAGACAGCGGGTGTCCCAATTGTCGACATCGAGATCGGCGATGCGGCCCACCTCGACGTCGACACGTCGGAAGAGGTGACTTTGGCAGGTGGTCTGTTGAGAAATTAGTCCCTGGGAGCTGAAGTCTTTGGCAACGAATGGCATCACCGTGTGTCGATTGATCAATCAAAAGTGTGCGGCCGCGTCTTTGAGACCTTAAATCGGCTTACGGTGCAGGCGCTTGAACTACATGGGCGCGGTCAAGCGCACAAGTGTTGGAGCAGGGGAGACGCCGATGGAAGCTCAGCGAAACTCTTAGGCTTTACCGGACTAATTCTCGGCCACGCTTGGCGCTCTCGCCCGCAAGCGGCTCCATCGACGTCGGCTGACCCGCTTCGTTGAACCAAATGCGGCGTCTTGCCAACCCTAACGCCCGAGTCCGCTGCGCATTGGTCGACCTCCTTTGCGCACGGCGGTTGGCTCCTGGACTGGTCATTTTCGGATATTGTGCTAGTTGTGAGAGTGGGCGTCGCCTCTCTCGAGGGCAAGTTGCCGTGGCGTGGCTAATCACGACTGGGGGAACCATAGCTTCGAGATACGTCGGAGCTTCTGGCCACGTTGACGCGCCAACCAGTCGCCGTTGATGACATCAGCTACCTTTGCGACACCGGGCGTCACGCCGCTTGCGGCGTCGCAATTTCCGAGTCGCGATAGCAGGCCACAAGTCCATCGTGCCAGGTTCGGATTTCCCCCGCATTGTAAACAGGCCCGCTTGGCGACGAAGTGCGTTCCAACTCTGTCCCATGCGGAGCCACATGCCACAATCCAGTTTGCTCCGCCTCTACCAACGAGACAGCCTCTGAACCTTTTCCGGGATAGCCGGCGTTCGGCTCGTGGTTCATGCGGTCAGGACATCCTCAATCTTGATCGGCAATGTCCGCACACGCTTGCCCGTCGCGTGGAACACTGCGTTGGCAATTGCCGGAGCGGTACCCACCAGCGCGATCTCGCCCAGCCCTTTCACGCCAAGTGGGTTCACATGTGGGTCGACCTCGTCGACGAACAGTGCCTCCAGCTTCGGAGTATCAAGGTTTACAGGCATGAGGTAGTCAGCCATGTGGGCGTTGACCGGCCGTCCGTCACGCACATCCAGAACAGTGCGTTCCATCAACGCCATACCGATGCCCCCGATCATGCCGCCCGTGCATTGGCTTCTGGCAAGCAGCGGGTTAACTACCCGCCCGATGCCATACGCACCGACAAGGCGACGTACCCTGATCGTTCCGACGTCCGGATCGACCGAAACTTCGGCAAAAACTGCCCCGAAGGAATGCATCGAATACTTTTCGGCAGTCTCCGGATCGCGTTGGGCCGAACCGTCAACCTCGATCGGATTGCCCGTCTTGGCCAAGATGTCCTGGTAGGATAGTCCCGGGGATGCGTCTCCGCGTCGACGGAGGCGTCCGTCCACCCATTCAAGGGCTTCCATCGAAGCCTCAAAGACAGGCGAGCCAGCATCGGCAATCGCCTGGCGAGTTGCCTGCGACTGCACTTCCAGGCAAGCGGCACGGATGGCGGACCCCACCGAAGCCATCGTCCAGGAGCCGCCGTGGGAGGGTGTTGGCGGGTAGTCCGTCGTGCCAAGCCCGAACCGTACCTGTTCCGGCTGCAAGCCCAGGAATTCCGCCGCCACCTGCGTCATTGACGTATAAGTGCCCGGCCCCATGTCGCTGGCGGCCGCTTCAACTTCGGCAGTTCCGTCCGCGAGCAGCCGCACCCTGGCGCTCGAGGGCGCATGGAAAGCTGGGTAGGTGGCGGTTGCAGTGCCCATGCCGATCAGAAGACGTCCATCGCGCATGGAACGCGGTTCGGGAGTCCTTCGAACCCAGCCGAAGCGTTCGGCACCAAGTCCATAACATTGGATCAGCGAGCGGCTGGAGAAAGGCTTGTTTTCAGCTTCGTCAATCTGCGGCTCGTTCCGGCGTCTCAACTCGATCGGGTCGACCCCTAGCTTGTAGGACAGCTCGTCCACGGCACTTTCGAGCGCAAAGATACCGCTTGCCTCGCCGGGGCCGCGCATGTGGTTCGGCGTGGCCGTATCGAGTTGTGCAAGGCGGTACTGGGTGCGCACGTTTGGGCAGGAATACAGGTAGTCGGTGACGGCGGTCAGGGCTTCCGTGAACTGCTCGTAGCGGCTCGTCTCTCCGGTACCTTCGTGGATAACGCCCGTAATTTTGCCATCGGGAGTGGCACCCAGCGCAACCCTCTGGAGCGACCGCGGCCGATGGCCGGTCGTGAAGAACATCTGCTTGCGGGTGAGCACAAGCTTGACTGGCCGCCCGACATGACGCGCCGCAAGTGCCGCTAGCGTCACATGCGGCCATGTCCTCAGGCTCGTGCCGAAGGCACCGCCGATGAAGGGACAGATGACCTCGACGTTGTCGACGGGCAGGCCGAACACCGCGGCGATCTCCGCCTGCTCGTTCATGAGAAACTGGCTCTTGCTCCATAGGGTCAGCCGATCGCCGTGCCAGGCGGCGATCGTCGCATGCGGCTCCATTGGGTTATGGTTCTCACGGGCTATGTCATAGACCTCGTCGACCTTGACGGCCGCCTCCGCCACCGCGGCATCGGCATCGCCCCGCGATCTGTCGGCAGTGCCCGTCCCCGGAACGATTCTGGCTACCTGCTGATCGGCGTGGTCGACGATTGGTTGACGGGCGTCATAGGTGATACGCATCGCGGCGGCGGCGCGCTCGGCATGGTCGATGGAATCCGCCACGATGATGGCGACGGGCTGGCCGTAAAAGCGAACGCTGTCGTCCTGCAGTACGTGAAGGCGTTCACCGACCGCTGGATCGATGACGGCCTTGTGCGGCAGATAGGCCAATTTCGGAGCATTGCGGTGCGTGATCAACGCAACGACACCCGACATGCCCTCAACATCGGCGCTTTCTATCCCGGTCAATCGGCCAAGTCCGACGGTCGCGCTGACCAGCACGGCGTAGAGCTGGCCTGGCTGGTTGAAATCGGCGGCATAGCGCGCCTTGCCCGTGACCTTGGAGCGGCCGTCGACGCGGGTCAAAGGCTTTCCAATTACGTTCATCTTCATGCGACCTCTCCTGCCATTTCAAGCGCTCGGACGATCGTCCTGGGCAATAGCACGACCTTGAAGGCGTTGTGGTGCAATGGCCGAACGCCCTCGGTGGCCAGTTGCGCGGCTTCCTCGAAGGCCTGCCTGTCCGGCTTTCTTCCGCCAAGCGCGGCCTCACACGCGCGCAGCCGCCAAGGACGCGTACCGACGCCGCCTGCCGCAATGCGGGCCTCGCGGATCACGCCGTCCTCGATTGCGAGGACGGCAGCGGCGGACACCAAAGCGAATTCGTAGGAGGCACGATCGCGGACCTTGAGATATCGGGCGCTGCGCGCATGGGGTCCGCTCGGCACGCGGATTTCGACGATCAGTTCGCCTGGCAGCAACGTATGTTCGAGATCAGGCGTATCACCAGGCAGCCGGAAGAGTTCCTCCACGGGGAAGCTGCGCTCGCCCTGCGGACCTTGAACCCGCATGGTGGCGTCGAGCGCCACCAGCGCCACCGCGACATCGGAAGGATGCGTCGCCACGCAATGGTCGCTCGTGCCGAGGATCGCATGCCCCGCGTTCAGCCCCTCGATCGCGGCGCAGCCTGATCCGGGCGTGCGCTTGTTGCAGCCGGCATCAAGCATGCGGAAATATGGACAGCGCACACGCTGCAGCAGGTTCCCGCCCATCGAGGCCATGTTCCGCAACTGAGGCGACGCGCCTTCGATCAGGCTTTCCGCGATCAACGGCTGCAGGCGCTTGACGTTTTCGTCGGCGGCGACTTCGGCCATGCGCGCGAGCGCGCCAATGATCAGGTCTTCGCCTTCCACACGAATGTCGCCCAGAGGCAACCTGTTGATATCGATGAGCCGCTCCGGGCGCTCTACCTCATCCCGCATCAGGTCTACGAGAGTGGTTCCACCGGCGATGTAGCGCGCACCCGATGCGGCAGCGGCGATCGCGACCTGGGTGCTGCCTGCCTTTTCCAGCGTGAAGGGAAACATGGGTCAGCTCCTTTCCGCCACGTCCGCGACTGCCGCGATGATGCCCGGGTAAGCGCCGCAACGGCATATGTTCCCGCTCATCCAGAACTGAATCTCCTCAGGCGATCCCACATGACCTTCGGCTATGCAGCCAAGGCCGGACATGATCTGGCCCGACGTGCAGAAACCGCATTGGAGGCCCTCGTGCTCAACAAAGGCCGCCTGAAGAGGGTGAAGCTCACCGTCGTTTTCCAGTCCTTCAATAGTCTGGATGTCGGCACCGTCGTGCATCGAAGCTAGCGTCAGGCAAGAGACGATACGTTTTCCGTCGACGAGAATAGTGCACGCGCCACAGGCACCCTGATTGCAGCCCTTCTTGGTTCCGGGGAGATCGAGCGTCTCTCGCAGGACATCGAGGATAGACTGGCGCGGGTCGACAATGAGGGTATGGGCACGACCGTTCACGGTCATCGCTACGGCTATGTCACTGCTGACGCCTGCAGGAGAGCTTGTCGCCGCCGCCGGTTGAAGCGGCAATGCGGCCAGCGCTACCGCCCCGGCTGTTGCCTGAAGCGCTTCCCTGCGCGATACAATTGGACCAGACGAATGCATTTCCGACGAATTCTCGGCCATGAAGGAGCTATCCTCTTCAGCTAGATGATCGCGAAGAGGATAGTTCCTGTGCCGCTGTGACACCGTCGCGATATTTCGGGAATTGTCTTAATCTTGCGGCAATCGACGGAGAGCGAGACGGCTCAGCGCAATGGCTTGGTGCGGCCCCGTTCAGGGGATTTGATGGCCCGCGACGACTGGGGTTGGGGGGTGCCACGATCAGAGTCGGCGACGGAACTCGCTCGGCGTGAGGCCAACCACTTTGTGGAAATTCGCCGAGAAAGAGGAGGGTGTTTGGTACCCTACGACAAGAGCGATGTCGGTGATGCGCAACGTCCCGTCTTTCAGGAGCTTCTTCGCATAGGCGATCCGCTGCCGGGTCAGCCATATATGCGGCGTACACCCGGTCGCCATGCGGAAGGCCGTGCAAAAATGGAAGCGGCTCAAATTGACCAGATCGGCCAATTCCTGGATGCGGATATCCTGCGCAGAATTTTCCCGCATATAGGCGGTGACGCGCTTGACCTGCCAGCCCGCCAGCCCGCGCCGCGGTCCAGACGAGATCGGCATCGAAGTTGCTGAGTGGGCTCTGAGGAGCTGAAGGCACACAAGATCGAGGAGCTGCTCAACGAACAGGTGCGACATCGCATCTCCCGAACTGATCTCGTCGTTGATCAACGACATGATCGTAAACAGTTTGGAATCGCTAAAATTTACGCGGTCAAGCAGCTCGGGCTCGCGGCCATTCCCTACCTGATCGGCACAAGACAGGAGGCGATTATGGCCCAAAAAGATGTTCGAGACCTCGACGGCACCGTCCACCCGCCACTGACCATCATGCCCTCTCGGCGCGAATGTTATCGTCCCGATCGCCGCGGGCGCGCGAATAATCTGGCGGCCTATCTTCACCGAGGCCATACCATGGCCTGAGTACTTCGCAGAGATGACATGATCTTTCAGGGGCGGTAAATTGTATTCGAACGGCTCGTTCCGCCATCGGCCGACTAGACGGGTATCGCCTGAAAATACCTCTGGAATCACGGGTGGCAAAATGCCCCGCTGCAAACGACTTATATGAACCGTCGTGTCCGCAAGCGCTTGATTCAGCCTCATCTGGATTTCTCTTGTCGAGCTGTAAGAGCCTGTGTCCTTGCGCGACACTAGCATTTGTCGTTTCGCCGGAAAACATCGTTCTAACAGCTAAACCTACATCTTTGAAGGTGTAGGTACAACTCGGGGCGCGGACGAGGTGGTCACAGCCCCGACACCTTTCGTCAAACCAAGTGCGGTCAGTTAACCTTCAGCTTCACGTATTTCGGGTCGTGGTCGCTCGTCTGCTTCGGTTCCGGCATTACCGAATTAACGTGCAACGTTGTCAGCTCGGACGTCTGGTTAGCCCCGAGTTTTGCGACGCGGTTTACCTGCGACAGCGTAGCCGTGAGTTCGGGACAATATCGTGTGACATTCTCTATTCGAGGACAGCGTTGCCAAGTGTAGGGCTGTACGCCTTCTCAAGATGAGCTTGATAATGCCCTTCGAAATTTTCAAGCGTCGACGTAAGCGGTTCCCCGCAGCGTCTTTAGGGCGACACGCTAAATTAATCCACCGTAAGTCGATCGAGAAGCTCGTGTGGGTCAAAATTAAGGACTGACGCGAGTTCCAAAAACTCGACTACATCTACGCGACGCTGACCGCTTTCCAGCCGTGCGACGAACGATTGGTATTCGCCGAGCCTCGAAGCCAGTTCTGTCTGTGTGAGGCTCGCCGCTTCGCGCCTCTCAACCAGGAGCGCGATCAATGCCTTGTGTTTCGGTGACCCAAGTGTTTTTGCCACAGCTTCCCATCTCAATCAGGTGATGGGGGCTTCATTTATATCTGTTTTTCAGTTATCTTAAATTCAGATAATTTGATGACTTGATCACCCATTGGAGGGACGCCGGCCATGAAACTGCGCCAAATCAGCTATTTCGTTGCGGTTGCCGATGAGCTTCATTTCGGTCGCGCAGCGGCACGCGTGCATATTGCTCAGCCGGCGCTGTCGACGCAGATCCAGGCGCTGGAGCGCGCGCTCGGCGTCCAGCTGTTGTCCGGATGGCATGGGGTTGCCTGGAGCTCCGAGACCCGACGGCACGCTTGACGACATCATCGATATTGCCCGCTCGCTGGTCAGGCCGCCCACACACCTTGCAACAGCGCTGTCGCGGTGAGCGCTTCGACGTGCGGCGCAGTGGAACAAGCACCGGCAACGCCGGCTATCATTAAAAAATCACTTCAGACACGGCAGACGATTGATGTCGCGCAATCCAGTCCGGTCCAAGAGACCGCAGGCCACAAGCCCGCATCCCGCCGATCCGGGCGATGACGCCATCATCGACCGGGCACACGCGCTTTATGGCAGCGATGCAGCCACCGCGGTTGCCTACTGCGGGCTGGTCGCCTGGTTCGAGGGCGAGGAGGTCGAGTTTCGCCGGTTTGCACGACTGTTTCGCAGGCTCATGAACTAAAATCTTCGAGCCGTCTCCGGCGGGGAATTCGTTATCGGCTCTGCCGTTGTCGTGGGACTGCGGTTCAACACTCTTGGCAACGACGCATGACGGCTCGATGCGGGCCTTGGCCTCGCGGCCGAGCCAGAGCACGAAGGGAATATGCGTCTGCTGGGACGGTGCGATGAAATACGGCGCGCGTAAAGCCCATGCTCGCCCAGCGATTCGCCGTGGTCGGACATGTAGATCATCGAACCGGCCATCCGGTCCTGGGGCAGGGCACGTTTGACCCGGCGAAGAGACATTTGGCCGCGCCATCAGTTTTTGGCTGTGCACCGAGGGTGCGGACCAATGGCGCCGAAGCGGTCAACAGCCACTATGTTCAAAACTCTTACGACAAGTGCGTAGCTCTCCTGCTCTGGATCGTCCTTGTCGTTGCCACCCCCGAGAAGTGCGGTCAACGCTTGGCACTCGGGGCTCATCGACCCCGCATTCAGAAAAGCCTGAACGTCGGATCGCGTTTCATGCCCCCCGGAGGCGTCATTCGCCCTGTGAAGCACGAACGTTCTCCGCGTTGCCTCGTCCGTGCCGAGGTACCACCGATCGCCGTTGGAGCTAGAAGCGAATTGCTGAAGGTTTTCCATAGCCCACATTCCCTCGTTTAGAGAGATATGGCGCAGTCGGGCAGATTTGCGAGGGAAGCGATCCGTGCCTTCTCGCCCGTACCGGCTTTTCAGCTTGACCCTCGCCCTTCCCGATCGTTGCTAAGAGGCCTCAGATTTGCGCATAGGCCGACACAACGAAAAAGAACTAACAAGCCTATCAAGCCCGTCAAACCCATGCGGACCCTCTGGGCGAGGAAACCAGTCACGGCGCAAAACAGAAAGAAGACGCCCTCGCTTGTCGGGACCTGAAGTTATCATCACCGAACCTCCGAGGAAGGAGGCTGTCG
>UCOA01000144.1 GCA_900474095.1 Hyphomicrobiales bacterium
CTCCGTCATTCCTGTGCTTGTCACAGGAATCCAGCCACGCGACGTTTGTCGCGTGAAAAGAGTCTTTGCGGCGCAGACGCCGTCGCTGGATCCCCGCGACAAGGGCGAGGATGACGGAGGAGGAGAGCGCCATGGAAAAAGCTGTTTATCGGAAAAAGGCAATTCATGAACCGACCGCTTTCCTCATCCCTTTGGCTTTTGCTGGCGACGGGCGTTCTGGTCGTCGCGCTCGTTCCTTTCGACGGCTTGCTCTCGCAAAGCGCACAGGCCCTGCCGCCCGCGATCGTCGCCTTCAACGAGCGGATTACCGATTTCGGCACGTTCGCCTGGATGATCTACGGCTCAGGCTCGATCACCATCGTCGCCTATATCCTGCACCGGGTCTCGCGCAGCGACGGCTTCTCCTCGAAGACGAAGACGGCGTGGCGTCTGGCGCTCTATTTCCTCGTGACAATCGGCAGCGCCAGCGCGCTGGTTCACCTGCTCAAACTCGTCATCGGTCGGGCACGGCCGGAGCTTTTCCTGGAATACGGCGCCCGCAGTCTGACGCCCTTTGCCAATGAATGGCTGTTCGAGAGTTTCCCCTCCGGCCATTCCACGGCGGTCGGCGCCTTCTTCGGCGCCTTTGCCATGCTCGTGCCCCGCCTGCGCATCCTCTTTGCGCTCGGCGCACTGACGATCGGTATCACCCGTGTCGTCGTCGGCGCCCATTATCCGAGCGACGTGGCGGCCGGGCTGCTGCTTGGCCTCTGGGTCGCGCTGATGACCGCTTTTGTCTTTGCGCGGCAGAACTGGCTGTTCCGGCTGGATGAGAAGGGCTGGCCACGGCCCAAAAGCACTGCCGACGCGCCGACAGGGACCTGACGCCGCGCGTCTTTTCAGACGCGCAAAGGACGCTGTAACACTTTGGAATGCTGCATAATTTTACCCTTAAAATCGATTCCGATTTAAGGAATTATGCAGGAAACGAAAAAACCCGGCACAGGGGAGTGCCGGGCTCAGTTCGCGGGGGGAAGTGCGGATCAGTTCATCGTGTGGATGTCGCGATCCTTCGTTTCGGGCAGGAAGAGCATGCCGATCACCAGCGTGATGCCGGCAAACACGATCGGGTACCAGAGGCCATAGTAGATGTCGCCCTGGGCAGCGCTCATCGCAAACGCGGTTGCCGGCAACAGACCACCGAACCAGCCGTTGCCGATATGGTAGGGCAGGGACATGCCGGTATAGCGGATACGGGTCGGGAAGAGCTCGACCAGAAGCGCCGCGATCGGGCCGTAGACCATCGTCACATAGATGACCAGCACAGTCAGAACGGCGATGATGACGACCCAATTGACCTGGGCCGGATCGGCGACCATGGCGAAGGTGCCGCCCTTGGCCACCGTATAGACCGGCATTTCGGTGATACCGGCGGCTTCTTCCGCCGTCAGGAGCTTGGCCGCGACCATCTGCTCGCCGGTCATCGTTGCCTTCTCGCCGCCGCGAACGGCTGCGGCATCAAGCGCCAGCTCCGGATTGGCGGCAACAAAGCCGTCAAGCTTGCTTTCCGGAACCTTGGCGGCGGCACGAGCCAACGGATAACCGTTGGCCTGCAGCGCCATGTTGATCTGCTTTTCGAAGGCGCCGCCCATGGCCTTGGCCTTGTCGCCTGCAGCAATCGCATCGTAGCTGTTGATGGCTGCATCGCCGATCTTGACCGTCGCGGCCGAGCCGGCCGGACCGGCAACGACGTCATAGGGCACGGAATTGCGCGTCAGGAACGACGTCGCGATATCGCAGGATGTCGTGAACTTCGCCGTGCCGGTGGGGTTGAACTGGAATTTGCAGTCGCCCGGAGCAGCGGTGACGGTCGCCCGAATGGTTTCCTGAGCTTGTGCCAGTGCCGGATTGCCGGCCCAGGTCAGCGCCTTGAACAGCGGGAAGTACGTGACCATGGCGAGCAGCAGGCCAGCCATGATGATCGGCTTGCGGCCGATCTTGTCCGACAGCCAGCCGAAGAAGACAAAGAAGCCGGTGCCGAGGAGCAGCGATGCCGCAACCATGATGTTTGCCGACTGGCCATCCACTTTCAGGATGTTTTGCAGGAAGAACAGCGCGTAGAACTGGCCGGAATACCAGACGACGGCCTGGCCGACGACGGCACCGAACAAGGCGAGAAGCGCGATCTTGGCGTTTCTCCACTGGCCGAAGGCTTCGGTGAGAGGTGCCTTGGAGCCCTTGCCTTCTTCCTTCATCTTCTTGAAGGCCGGCGATTCGTTCATTTTCAGTCGAATCCAGACGGAGACGCCAAGCAGGATGCAGGAGAGCAGGAACGGAATGCGCCAGCCCCAGGCCGCGAAGGCTTCCTTACCGAGCATCATCTGCACGGTGACGATGACCACTAGCGACAGGAACAAGCCGAGCGTTGCCGTCGTCTGTATCCACGAGGTGAAATAACCGCGTTTTCCCTGCGGCGCATGCTCGGCGACATAGGTCGCTGCACCGCCATATTCACCGCCAAGCGCCAGACCCTGGAGCATCCGCAGCGCGATCAGAAGGATCGGAGCCGCGATGCCGATCGAGGCGGCACCGGGCAGGATACCGACGAGGAAGGTCGACAGACCCATGATGACGATAGTGACGAGGAAGGTGTATTTGCGGCCCACGAGATCGCCGAGGCGGCCGAATACCAGCGCGCCGAACGGACGCACCAGGAAGCCCGCCGCAAAGGCGAGCAGGGCGAAGATGTTACGGGTGGTTTCAGGATACTGGGAAAAGAAGGTGGCGCCGATATAGACGGCCAGCGAACCGTATAGATAGAAATCGTACCACTCGAAGATCGTGCCGAGCGAAGAGGCGAAAATCACCTTCTTCTGCTCGCCTGTCATGGGGGCGGCCTTAGCTCTGCCCGCTGTTGCGACGTCTGCCATTTCGTTTGTCCTCCACTTGAAAACGGCTTGTGCGCACCCGAATTGCTTCGAATCCTCCCTGGTTTCGAAGCGGAATGCGCCATGCGAACAAAATGGCAGAAAAGGCCATCAGGCGGCAGAGATGCTTTGGGATTATGACTTTAGTCGAATGCGGCTCGGGCCCTGAGCGCCGCCGGCGGCGATTGCGGGAGGCGAGAAGGGCCGGCACGAGCGCGTGGCCTGCGGCAAACGTCGCCGCCGGCTTCGGTATAGTGCCGACCTTTTTGGCGGCATGCCGGGCAAGCCGCTCACGAGCAGTTTTGTGAGCTTTCTGTTGACTCCGCGGCAAAACCCAGTATGAGCAACAGCGGAAAAGGGACCGCCATGCACCGTTTTGGTACTTCCATCGCTGCGCTGATCGCCCCGGCATTCGTTGCCGGGCGGGTTCGTTCCTTCTCGATTTTTTCCAAAACAACGGCCAAAACGACGACGAAAATCGTCTGACGTCTCTGGCCCACCGCTCTCTCCCCGGTTAGGCCGGGGACCCGAAGCCCGCGCCCTTGGCCGGCGGGTTTCTCCCCAAGCCCGCGGAGAGATGAGAAAGAGAGCAAAGACAATGGGTTTCAAGATTGCCGTAGCAGGCGCGACCGGAAATGTCGGCCGCGAAATGCTGAATATCCTCTCCGAACGCGGCTTCCCGGTCGATGAAGTCGTGGCGCTGGCTTCCGCCCGCTCACAGGGCACCGAAGTCTCCTTCGGCGACAAGACGCTGAAGGTGAAGAACCTCGAAAACTACGATTTCTCCGATACCGACATTTGCCTGATGTCGGCCGGCGGCGCCGTATCGCTCAAGTGGTCGCCGAAGATCGCCGCGCAGGGCTGCGTCGTCATCGACAACTCGTCGGCCTGGCGCTACGACCAGGACGTGCCGCTGATCGTGCCGGAAGTGAACCCGGACGCCATCACCCAGTTTTCCAAGCGCAACATCATCGCCAACCCGAATTGCTCGACCGCCCAGCTCGTCGTGGCGCTGAAGCCGCTGCATGATTTCGCCAAGATCAAGCGCGTCGTAGTATCGACCTACCAGTCGGTTTCCGGTGCCGGCAAGGAAGGCATGGACGAGCTGTTCAACCAGACCCGCGCCGTCTTCGTCGCCGATCCGATCGAGAGCAAGAAGTTTACCAAGCGCATCGCCTTCAACGTCATTCCGCACATCGACAGCTTCATGGAAGACGGCTACACGAAGGAAGAGTGGAAGGTTCTGGCGGAGACCAAGAAGATGCTCGACCCGAAGATCAAGGTGACCTGCACTGCTGTGCGCGTCCCAGTCTTCATCGGCCATTCGGAATCGGTCAACATCGAATTCGAAAACGAGATCAGCGCCGACCAGGCCCGCGACATCCTGCGCGAGGCGCCGGGTTGCCTCGTCATCGACAAGCACGAGAACGGCGGCTACATCACGCCTTACGAGAGCGCCGGTGAGGACGCGACCTACATCTCACGCATCCGCGAGGACGCGACTGTCGAGAACGGCCTCAACATATGGGTGGTTTCGGACAACCTGCGCAAGGGTGCCGCCCTCAACGCCATCCAGATCGCCGAGCTTCTCGTCAATCGCGGCCTGATCAAGGCGAAGAAGCAGGCTGCCTGATCAGAAAATATAAAGTTTTAACCAATAAAAGCCCCGCGTCATCCGTTTGACAGGATGCGGGGCTTCTTTCGTAACAACCAACTGCCACGATATTGTGCATATTTGCGGGAGGATTCACGTGAAACACGGCCTCTCTCTCCGACGCCAGGATCGTGACAGACCCCGCAAAGACTGGCATTTTGCGGACACCAAATTTGGATTCGGGCGCTCACGAGGTTTTTTCATGCACAAGGCAAAGTGCGTACTGGCAGGTTTCACGGCAGTCATGGCGGCAGCAATTCTGCCCGCCACGGCATCGGCAGCGCAATGCGGCAACAATGCAGGCGGCTTCGAGGCCTGGGTAGAGGATTTCAAGAGCGAGGCGGCCAACCAGGGCATCAGCCCATCCGTGCTCAACACGGCTTTCGCCAATGTCAGCTACAGCAAGGCGACGATCCGCGCCGACCGCGGCCAGAAAAGCTTCAAGCTGTCGCTTAACCAGTTCATGCAGAAGCGGGGCGGTCAGGCGATCATCTCGCGCGGCAGGAAGATGAAGGCGCAGAACGCGGCCCTGTTCGATTCGATCGAAAGCCGCTACGGCGTGCCGGCCGGCCCGATCATCGCGATCTGGGGCATGGAAACCGGGTTCGGAGGCTTCCTGGGCAAGGAGCATACTCTTTCGGCCGTCTCGACGCTTGCCTATGACTGCCGCCGCTCCGACTATTTCACCGACCAACTCTATGCGGCTCTCAACCTCGTGCAGCGCGGCGACCTGAGCCCGGATGCGCGCGGCGCTGCCCACGGTGAAATTGGCCAGACGCAGTTCCTGCCGGCCAACGTGCTGAAGTTCGGTGTCGATGGCGACGGCAATGGCCATATCGACATGGTTCGCTCCAAGGCCGACGCACTTGCCTCGACTGCCAACTTCCTGCGCGGCCACGGCTGGAACGCCGGTGGCGGCTACCAGCCGGGCGAGGCCAATTTCGGCGCGATCCAGGGATGGAACGCCGCCAGCGTCTACCAGCAGGCGATCGCCATCATCGGCGCCGAAATCGACGGCCGCTGATAGCCGGTCGTTTTATCGCGATGACATCATCCGCAGTGTGGGAAACCAGACTGCGGATTTTTTGTTTGAGGTGACAGGGCACGGGCAGCATACTCCTTCAACGCGAGCAAAAAGTCCTCCACGCGACGGACGTCGCGTGACTGGATCCCCGGCACAAGGCCGAGGATGGCGGAGGAAGAAAGTGCTGCCTAAAAAACCTAGCTGCATAATTTTATCCTTAAATTATGCAGCAGATCAAAGAGTTACAGCGTTCTTTGCGCGTCAGGTTTGACGCGCGGCGCTGTAATAAAAAAATGCGTTGCCCGTCACATTCCCGGCCGGGCGAAGTCGCCGGTCTTGGCGTCCATCACCCAGAGTTCGCCGGTCGAAATGTCGAACCAGGCGCCGTGCAGATTGAGCTTGCCGCGCTGTTCGAGAATCTGGACGCACGGGAAAGTGCGCAGGTTGGCGATGGAATTGCGAATTGCGACACGCTCGAGAGCCCGCTGACGCTCGGCGGCGGTCATGATGTTGTTGCTCTGGATCTGCTCGGCGGCGGGCTTCAGGAGGTGCATCCAACGGCCGATGAAATCGCCGGGCGACAGAGGCTCGGCATCGAGATCGAGCGCCGCCTTGATACCGCCGCAACGGCCGTGCCCCATGACGACGATATCGCGGACCTTCAACACCTGGACAGCGAACTCCAGAGCCGCCGAGGTCGAATGATAGTGCCCGTCAGGCTCATATGGCGGCATCATGTTGGCGACGTTGCGGACGACGAACAACTCTCCCGGGCCGCTGTCGAAGATGGTTTCAGGCGCCGCGCGGCTGTCACAACAGGCAATGACAAGAGTTTGCGGCTGCTGGCCGGTTTCGGCAAGCACCTTGTAGCGCTGCTGCTGCTCGTTGAAGCGCCCGCTCATGAAATTGTTGTAGCCGTTCAGCAAATGGTCCGGAAAACGCTGCATGGTGCTCGATCACTCCGACTATTTAAGACAATTGGGATGTACATTGCACGCTTGCCGCCTGAGGGACACAGCCTTTGTGCGTCGCGCACATGCAAATTTCCGGCAGGCCATGCCGCCGGTGACATCCGTGAAATCTCAGATATCCTTTTCTGTAAGGTCCAACCGTTTATTCGCTCAGGGCAGGGGGAGGCAAGAGCGATGTGCGCCGCCGCTTCACGAGCGCCGCTTCTGGCTTGGATGCATCAGCCGGCGCATCTGGACCATTGCCATCGGCGTCGCGAGGCTGGTGGCATCGCGCTCGAGCGTCAGCTCGTCGGCGCCGCGTTTGCCGGTGCGGGCAATGATCTCGAAGACGCTCGCCGTCGCCAGCTGCAGCGCCCGTTCCTCCTTCAGCCCCTCCAGGAGCCGGGCGACAAACAGCGCCGCGAGCAGGTCACCCGTGCCGCTGGGGGGATTGTCGATCAGGCGATGCTCGGCCAGCAGCGCATGATTGCCGGAGAGATAGAGATTGCCGGTGCTGCCGTGCATCATCGGGATTGCCGAGGTCACCAGCATGCGTGGCGGCCCGAGCGACAGGGCAGCCTCAAGAATGGCGGCGTTGGTTTCAAGCGGAACGCCGCAGAGCCAGGACATTTCGAACCGGTTCGGCGTGGCAAGCGAAGCCAGCGGCAAGAGCCTGTCGCGCATCGCGATCGCCGTCGCCTCGGGCACGTAAAGGCCACCGGCGTCGCCCATGACCGGGTCGCAGGCATAGAAAAGGTCAGGATTTTTCTGCCTCAGCGCCTCGACGAGCCGAACGACCCCTTCGGCTTGATGGGCCGCACCGAGATAGCCGGAGAGAACGGCGCGGACTTCCCCCGTCCAGGGCGCGCGGATGAGGTCATCGATCAAGCGGTTGAAATCGTCCTCGCTTACCAGCACCCGGGTCGAGGGGCCGTGGCCCGGATGCCAGGGCAGGATAACCGTCGGCACGGCCCAGACAGGATAACCCAGTGTCTCAAGCGCAAAGACCGCGGCGCGATTTCCGACGGAACCGCGAATCACATGGCTTGAAATGACGATGACGGCGCCGGGTGCAGGCTCGGACATTCATGATTTTCCGCTGTTTCGACACCCTCAGATCGCCCGACTGTCGTGCCGCTGTCAACTGTCGCCGGGAAAAGATAAAGGGAGCTTTTCGGCGCCTGTCGAGCGGCGGGGACCAGATGAACGGATACAACCGATTTAATTTCCAGATCCAGACATTTTCACTGAAAATTTCATGAATTCGTTCCGAATTCGCTCAAAAAACGCAGAAAATAACCACAAAAACAGTCGCCAACGGCCATTCTTCTGTTAGGTTCGGCGAAAATGGTGATTGCGGGGAGAGACAGTCATGGGCGCGAAATACAATCCGAAACGAGACCGGCACTTTGAAGTTGTATGCGAGGCCGGCAAGGTGCTTGGGCTGACGATGCTTTCGCCGGAAATCCTGTTCCGCCGGGCAAGCCATGATGATCTCGATCACTATACGCCGGAGATGCTGGCGCTAACCGCGGCGCATGCCCTGAAAGAAGTGAACCGGAGCGAAAGCGACCGGTCGATCATCACCGTCGAATCCATCGATGGTGTCACGCCGGACGGAACGGACGTATCGATCCTGTCCGTCACCGACCGCAACATGCCGTTTCTCTACGACTCAATCATGGGCGAGGTTACCGCCACCCACCGCGATATTCACCTTGCCGTGCATCCCATCCTGGTGCTCGAAGCTGGAAAACCGGCTAAGCTCTTCGATCCCGAGGAAAAGAGCGATCCGGCTTCGCGGGTCAGCCATATACAGATTCATCTCTCCAGACTGAGCGATGCCGAGGCGGAGGATCTCAAGACTCGGGTCGGCAATGTTCTTGTGCAAGTGCATCACGCGGTTGGCGACTGGACGCCGATGACGGCACTGCTCGACCAGGCGATGAAGGAACTTGAAGACCACGCTCCTTCACGCCGGAAGAACGACCGCGAAGAAGCGCTGGCCTTCCTGCGCTGGCTGCGCGACAGCAATTTCACCTTCCTCGGCATGCGCGAATACACCTATTCCGGCAAGGGCGATGACGCCGTGGTCGAGCGCGGCAAGGGCCGGGGCTTAGGCATTCTTTCCAATCCCGATGTCCGTGTCCTGCGCCAGGGCAAGGACGCGGTGCTGACGACGCCGGAAATCCTCGCTTTCCTCAACGGACCTGATTTCCTGATCGTCACCAAGGCGAACGTGAAATCGGTCGTCCATCGCCGCGCCTATATGGACTATATCGGCGTCAAGCGTTTCGACGAGGCCGGCAACGTCACCGGCGAATTGCGCATCGTCGGCCTCTTCACCTCAAGCGCCTATACGCGGCCGGCAGCCGACATTCCGCTGCTGCGCTTCAAGGTGGAGAAGATCGTCGATCATTTCGGCTACGATCCGCAGAGCCATTCCGGCAAGATGCTGGCCAATACGCTGGAATCCTATCCGCGCGACGACCTGTTCCAAATCGATGTCGGCCTGCTTGCAAGCTTCTGCGAACAGATCAACGAGCTCGCCGACCGGCCGCGAATTCGGGTTCTGCCGCGCATTGACCATTTCGACCGCTTCGTTTCGGTGATCGTCTACGTGCCGCGCGAACAATATGATTCCGATGTTCGCGAAAAGATCGGCAACTACCTGAAAACCATTTATGACGGCCGCGTTTCGGCCTACTATCCGGCCTTTCCGGAAGGCGGCCTGGCGCGCGTCCATTTCATCATAGGGCGTTATGCCGGCAAGACGCCGCGTGTGCCGCAGGCAAAGCTGGAAGATGCGGTGCGCGATATCGTCACGCGCTGGATCGACCGGTTCAATCTGCTTGCCCGGCACAAGGGCGTCGAGATCAATGTCAACGAGGCCTATCAGGCGGCATTTACGCCGGCCGAGGCCTATGCCGACCTCGACGACATCGCCGCCTGCCTGCCCAGCGACCGGATCCGCATCGCCTTCTATCAGAAGCGCGGCAAGGGACCGGGCGCACTGGAGCTGAAGATCTTCCATGCCGGCGAGCCGGTGTCGCTCTCCCATCGCGTGCCGCTGCTTGAAAACCTGGGCTTCCGCGTGATCAGCGAACAGACGCATGATATCGCCGTGACCGACGCAGCCGGCGGGCAGCGCCTCGTCGTGCTGCACGACATGGAACTCATCCATCGCGATGGGCTCGTGCTCAATCTCGACAAGTGCGGCGCGATGCTGGAAGAGGCCTATCTGGCCGCTTGGAACGGCCTGATCGAAGATGACAACTTCAACCGGCTGATCCTGCTTTCCGGCCTGACGGCTCGAGAAGTGACCGTGCTGCGTGCCTATGCGCGCTATCTGCGCCAGACCGGCATCACCTATTCCCAAGGCTACCTCGCCGAGACGCTGAACAAGTATCCGGCGATCGCCGCCGACATCTTCAAGCTCTTCGTCACCCGCATGGACCCCTCGCTGGCCGACAAGCCGAGAACAAAGCGCACGGCGGCGCTCTCGGCAGCGATCGAGCAGGCGCTGAACGCGGTCCCGAGCCTCGACGAAGACCAGATCCTGCGCCGCTATGTCAATGCCGTGCAGGCGTCGTTGCGCACCAACTATTTCCAGCGGGATACCAACGGCAATCCCAAGGCGATGCTCGCCTTCAAGCTTGATCCGAAAATCCTCGACGGTCTGCCCGAGCCGCGACCGTTCCGCGAAATCTTCGTCTACGGCACTGAGGTCGAAGGCGTGCACCTGCGCTTCGGGAAGGTGGCCCGCGGCGGCCTGCGCTGGTCGGATCGCGCGCAGGACTATCGCACCGAAGTGCTTGGCCTCGTCAAGGCGCAGCAGGTCAAGAACGCCGTGATCGTGCCAGTCGGCGCCAAGGGCGGCTTCTTTCCCAAGCAACTGCCGCTGGGCGGCAGCCGCGACGAGATCTTCAAGGCCGGCACCGAGGCCTACAAGACCTACATCCGCACGCTCTTGTCGATCACCGACAACATCGTCGGCCAGGACGTCGTGCCGCCGGCCGACACGCTGAGGCTCGATGGTGACGACCCCTATTTCGTCGTCGCTGCCGACAAGGGCACCGCGACCTTCTCCGACACCGCCAACGGGCTTGCCCAGGAAGCCGGCTTCTGGCTGGACGACGCCTTTGCGTCCGGCGGCTCGGCCGGATACGACCACAAGAAGATGGGCATCACGGCGCGCGGCGCCTGGGAAACCGTCAAGCGGCATTTCCGCGAAATGGACATCGACATCCAGACGACGCCGTTTACCGTCGCCGGCGTCGGCGACATGTCCGGCGACGTTTTCGGCAACGGCATGCTTCTGTCGGAAAAGATCAAGCTGATCGCCGCCTTCGATCATCGCGACATCTTCATCGATCCTGACCCGGATACCGACCGCTCCTTTGCCGAGCGCAAGCGCATGTTCAATCTGCCGCGTTCCAGCTGGCAGGACTATGACCGCAAGACGCTTTCGGCCGGCGGCATGATCATTCCGCGCACGGAGAAATCCGTGACACTGACACCGCAGGCGATGGCGGCGATCGGCATCGACAAGCAACAGGCAACACCGTTCGAGATCCTGACGGCAATCCTGAAGAGCCCGGTCGATCTCCTCTGGTTCGGCGGCATCGGCACCTATGTGCGCGGGCCGAACGAAACGGACGCGGAGGTCGGCGACCGCGCCAACGACCCGATCCGCATCACGGCCGACGAGGTCGGTGCCAAGGTGATCGGCGAAGGCGCCAATCTCGGCGTCACCCAGCGCGGCCGCATCGCCTTTGGTCTCAAGGGCGGACGCTGCAATTCGGACGCCATCGACAATTCGGCCGGCGTCAACTCCTCCGACTTCGAGGTCAACATCAAGATCGCGCTGGCTTCCGCGATGCGCGACGGACGCCTGACGCGTGCCAAGCGCAATACGCTGCTCGCCTCGATGACCGACGAAGTGGCGACATTGGTCCTGCGCAACAATTACGAGCAGTCGCTGTCGATCTCGCTGACCGAAATGCTCGGCGCCGGTAACCGGACCGCCCTTGCGCGGCTAATGACGCGGCTGGAAGCCGAGGGGCATCTGAACCGCAAGGTGGAGGTGCTGCCGAACGACCAGGCGTTGAGCGAACGCTACCAGAGCGGCAAGGCGCTGACGCGGCCCGAGATCGGCGTGCTGTTGTCCTATGCCAAAATCGTCCTGTTCGACGAGATCGTCGCCAGCGGTCTGCCGGACGACCCCTATTTCCTGGCGACACTGCGCGACTACTTCCCGGCGAAGATGCACAAGGCGCATGCCAGCGACATCAACGAACACCGGCTGCGCCGCGAAATCATCGCCACCGTGCTTGCCAACGACACGATCAACCGCGGCGGCCCGGCCTTCGTCTCAACCCTCATCGACCAGACGGGTTTCATGCCGGCCGATGTGGTGAAGGCCGCGGTGCTGGCGCGCGACGGCTATGACCTGACGCGCATTCAAGGCGAGATCGATGCACTCGACACCGTCGTCAGCGGCCGGGTCCAGAACGAGCTTTACCAGGAAGCCGGGCGCATCTTCTCCATCGTTACCGAACGGGCGCTCAGGACACGGGCCATCACCGGGCCGCTCGGCGAGGCGGTGGACAGGCTACGCCAGGCGCTGGCAAAGCTGAAGCCCAGCCTGCATGCCTCGATTCCGGAGGACGCGGCCGAGGAAGCGCGCCAGAAGGCAGCCTATTTCGCCGAGCGTGGCGTGCCGCAAGCTTTGGCCGACGAACTGGCCGGGCTGTTCCTGATGACACTGGTGCCGGAAATCATGCAGATTTCCGCAGAGACCGGCGTCACGCTCGCGCGCACCGCACAGAGCTATTTCGGCGTCACCCAGAACCTGCGCATTGCCCGGCTTCTGGCGGCAGCCGAACGCGTCTCTGCGACGGAGCAATATGAGGCGATGGCCCTGTCGCGCAGCATCAGCGACATCGCCAATGCCCGGCGCGAGATCACCATCGCGGCCCTTGCCAATGGGAAAGCGGAGAAGAACCCGGTGCTCGCCTGGCAGGACAGCGATCGCGGCAGGGTCGACCGTATCACCGATCAGTTGGCGCAATTGACGGAGAAGGGTGAAACGACGCTCGCCAAGATCACCGTTGCCGCCGGCCTTCTCAGCGACCTTGCGCAGGACAGGACGAGGTGACACTGTCTGCGCCGAAAAGGCGGAGCAAGCAGTGGAGAATCAAGTGAGCAGCATCACCGCAGAGGCTGGCGACGAGCCAAGAGTATCGCGCGCCGGCCTTGCGGGCTGGATGCTGTTCGATTGGGCGGCCCAGCCCTTCTTCACCGTGGTCATCACTTTCATCTTCGGCCCCTATTTCGTTTCGAGGCTGGCGGAGGACCATGTCCATGGTCAGGCGATGTGGGGATACACCATCACCATCTCCGGCTTCATCATCGCGATCCTGTCGCCTGTGCTGGGATCGATTGCCGATGCGACCGGCACGCGTAAACCCTGGATCGTCTTCTTCGCCGGGATCAAGATCGTCTCGCTGGCGCTTCTCTGGTTCGCAGTGCCGGGTTCGCCGCTGGTCTACCCCTTCATCCTGATTATTCTCGCCTCGATCGCTGCGGAATTTTCGATTGTCTTCAACGATTCGATGATGCCGCGGCTGGTCAGCGAAAGCCAGATCGGCCGTATTTCCAATATCGCCTGGGGATTGGGGTATCTCGGCGGCATGATCGTGCTGATTGCCGTGGTCACGCTTCTCGCCGGCAGTCCAGAATCCGGCAAAACAATTCTTGGAATGGACCCGCTGTTCGGCCTTGATCCAGCGACCGGCGCCGATGCGCGCGTGACCGGACCGATCTCGGCTGTCTGGTACCTGATCTTTATCCTGCCGATGCTCCTGTTCACACCGGACGCGCAGAGGGTGTCGGTGCCCGCGGCCGTTGCGGTGCGCACCGGCCTTGCCGAGCTGCGGCACACGATCGGGGAATTGCGGGAACGATCGGGCATCCTGCGGTTCCTGGTTGCCCGAATGATCTTTCAGGACGGCGTCAACGGGCTTCTGGCACTTGGCGGCACGTTCGCAGCCGGAATGTTTGCCTGGCAGACGGTGGAACTTGGCGTTTATGGCATCATTCTCAATGTCGTGGCGATCGGCGGATGCCTCTATGCCAGCCGGCTTGACGCCAAGCTCGGCTCGAAAAAAATCGTCACGGCGAGCCTGATCTGTTTGACGATTGCGACGCTCGGCATCGTCTCGACCGGACCCGGTTTTACGCTGTTCGGGCTTTTGCAGCTACCGACCACCGACGCAGGTGGCCTTTTCGGTACCGCCGCGGAAAAGGCCTATATCGTCTTCGGCCTTCTGGTCGGCATCGCCTTCGGCCCGGTGCAGGCCTCGTCGCGCTCCTATCTGGCCCGCAGCGTCAGCGCCGACGAGGGGGGCGCTATTTCGGCCTCTATGCCCTGTCGGGCCGCGCGACCTCGTTTCTCGCACCGGCCTCGGTCGCGACGATCACGCTCATGACAGGCTCGGCCCGCATCGGCATGATGGCGCTGGTGGCGTTCCTGGCGCTCGGGCTGCTGATCCTGCTGCGCACTCCTTATCCGGCGAATAGAGCGCGGTGAGGTGAGCAAGGCGATGGTTGTTTAAGAGTGTATTACAACACTTCCGGTCATCCTCCGGCTTGACCGAGGATCCATTTTCCAAGCCCATGGATGGTCGGACCAAGCCCGACGATGACGGAGAGAGAGCTTGGCGCGAACCATAACCCTCCTCGCCAGCACTCCCATGAGTGAACCGCTCTACAGCGCCGCGCGTCCTATCAGACGCGCCAAGGTCGCTGTAACGCTTTGATCTGCTGCATATTTTTTCCTTAGATCGATTCCGATTTAAGGAATTATGCAGTAGCGATCTGCCTTCAATGCCGGAAATGGCGCATTCCGGTGAACACCATGGCGACGCCGGCGTCGTCGGCGGCGGCGATGACTTCCGGATCGCGCATCGAGCCGCCCGGCTGGATGACGGCGGTGGCGCCGGCGGCGATCATCGAGAGCAGACCGTCGGCGAAGGGCAGGAAGGCTTCCGACGCAACGGCCGAGCCGCGCGTCAGCGGCGCCGGCAGGCCAAGAGCCCGGGCCGCTTCCTCGGCTTTCAGGCCGGCAATGCGGGCCGAATCGACGCGGCTCATCTGGCCGGCACCGATACCGACGGTCTGCCCGTCCTTGGCGTAAACGACGGCATTGGACTTAACATGCTTCGCCACCTTGAAGGCGAACTTCATGTCTTCCAATTCCTGCGCAGTCGGTGCGCGCTTGGTGACGACCTTCAACTCCAGATCCTCGACCATGCCGTTGTCGCGGGTCTGCACCAGCAGACCGCCGGCAACGGTTTTAGCGGCAAGACCCGGCACGCGCGGATCTGGCAGGGCGCCGGTGACGAGAAGGCGCAGGTTGGGCTTGCCGGCGATGGCGACCTTGGCAGCATCGCTGACGGACGGAGCGATGATGACTTCGGTGAACAGCTTGACGATTTCTTCAGCGGTCACGCCGTCGAGCTCCTGGTTGAGCGCGATGATGCCGCCGAAGGCCGAGGTGGAATCGCAGGCGAGCGCCCGCTCATAAGCTTCGAGCAGTGTCGCGCCGGTTGCAACGCCACAGGGGTTGGCGTGCTTGATGATGGCGCAGGCCGGCGCTTTTTCCGGCAGGAACTCGGCGACGAGCTCGAAGGCGGCATCGGTGTCATTGATATTGTTGTAGGAAAGCTGCTTGCCCTGCAAAAGGATTGCAGTCGCGACGCCCGGACGGTTTTCGCCTGTCAGATAGAATCCGGCTTTCTGATGCGGATTCTCGCCGTAGCGCATCTCTTCCTTCAGGACGCCGCCAATGGTGCGGTGGAGCGGCATCGGCGTATCGAGGACCTCGGCGAACCAGCCGGAAATGGCGGTGTCGTAGGCTGCCGTCCGGGCATAGGCCTGGGCAGCCATCTGACGCCGGAAGGCGAAGGAGGTCGCGGCAGCGTTGCCCAACTCGGCGATCAGCGCACCATAGTCGGCGGCGTCGGTGATGACCGTGACATAGGCGTGGTTCTTGGCCGAAGCGCGGATCATCGCCGGACCGCCGATATCGATATTTTCGACCGTCGTCGGGTAATCGCCGCCCTTGGCGCGCACGTCCTCGAACGGATAGAGATTGATGACTGCCAGATCGATGCCGGTAATGCCGTGCGTCGTCATCGCCTGAACATGGTCTTCGTCGTCGCGGATCGCCAGAAGGCCGCCGTGGACACCTGGATGCAGCGTCTTGACACGGCCATCCATCACTTCCGGAAAACCGGTGAGGTCGGAGACATCGGTGACCGGCAGGCCGGCTTCTGCCAGCGTCTTGTGCGTGCCGCCGGTCGAGACCAGATGGATGCCCTTCTGGTGCAGCGAACGGGCAAGCTCGACAATGCCGGACTTGTCGGAAACGGAGAGCAGAGCGGTGCGGATGGTCACCTGATCGGGGGCGGGAATTTTCTTGGAGGCGACAGCCATCATCAAGCTCCTTCTAGGGCGCCGGATATCGGGAAATCGTCCGGCAAATGTCCGCCTGCCGTTAGCACAGCTTTCCCCATGAAGAAACCGTTTGATTCGCCTCGGCGCCGGCTTCCCCGGTCGTCACGCTTCGCGCGACAAAATCCACTGGATTTCCGGCTGCGAGGCAGCAGCGAAGGTCACCGTGATCTGCGACGACTTGCGCACGCCGGAAGCGTCGGCGAAGAAAATATCCTCCTCGATCGCGACCTCGCTGTCGCGGCAGGTGAACAGCCAGGTTTCCCCATCGGGGGCCGTGAGATAGACCTCATGTGGGCTATGCTGGCGCAGGCTGGTCGCCGGGTGGATATGAAAGCGGGCAACGGCGATGGCCGGATTGCTTTCCGCCGGATCCGTTCCGTCCGGCTGGAACAGCCGGTCGCGGCCGCGCACCGCACTTCCCTGACCATTCACGCTGATATCGCGCTCGTGCATCAGGCCAAACGCCTGGACGTAACCATCGTGGCTGGCGATGACGGCGTCCGGGGGGCCATCACCCTCTTGCCGGCGCAGCGCGACCCTGGAGACGCCGCCGGTGACGATCGGACCGAGGAAACGCGATTCCGACAGGCGCGAGGACGATCGATCGTTGATCGTAACGGTGGAGTGCGCCGCCGTCAGCCGCGCCAACTGCCGGTATCGTTCGCCGGCAAACTTTGGCGATCCTGCATTGATGATGAAACGGTGGCGGCCGGACGACATTTCGAACGACAGGCAGCCGGCATGAGCGGTGCGTGACAATTCCGGCGAAAGGGGCAAGCCGGTATCGACAATGACGACGACATTGTTCGCCGCCAGACGCTGATAATTGATATGCGGCAGGGCCTTGAATGGCGCGCCGGCGGTCTCGTCATACCGCAGGACGGCCATCAGCTCATTGGCAAGTGTCGAGGTGGCGCCGTTGAACAATGCCAGTTCGCCGCCCTGATGGCGAAAGAAGCGCAGCGCCGGATACATGCGGTCGATGCAGGGAATAAGCTTGGCGGGGACGTCGTGGCCGAGATTGACATAGGTCTGGCGCAGCGGCAGCAGATCTAGAAGCAAATCGAGCCCGGTGCGCGGGTTGCGCGAGCTGTGGCCACCGTCCGGCAGGATCTGCCGATCAAGCTCGATATCGAGATTGCGGGCGGCCTTGCGGATCGTCGATTCCGAGGCGGGCATGGCGACGGAGGCCATGGCAAGGGCAATGCGCGCCCGCAGCCGCGTTTCACCGTCGCAGGTGGTATCGGCGACATGGCGCAGATAGCGCACCTGGAAGGCAAGATTTTTCAGGAAGCGGCGATAGAAGGCATGCTCGGCATTGCGCAGGATGATCGGCGAATGCGACAGCCAGGCGATCAGGCGGTGGGCAATGATATTCGGTTCCCAGGCGATACCGTCAATAAAGCGGCCATGCGTGGCAATCCAGTCATTGACGACATGGCGCAATCGGGCAAAAGCCTCGTCTTCCTTCACCGAGCGCATGTGGCGAACCCAGCCGAAGGAATGCAGCCGGACGGCAAATTCACGCGAGGGCAGGTCGATCTCGAAGGGCGATTCACCTTCCGTCTCGAGCACGCGGCCCGCCAACGGAAAACGGCCCCGCAGAATTTCTTCGGCAACGAAGGGATCGACGGCCCGCAGATCCGTCGGCGCGACGATCAGGCGATCCGGTGTGGACCCGGTGAAACGAAATGCGGTGTTGCGGCCCAAGGCAAGACGGCGCGAGAAGCGGCGCCAGCCTTCACGCAGATACAGATAGAGAAGCCTTTGCCGGTCCGAAATCCGCATCGCTGAGCCCGTGTGCCTCCCCACTCCCGGACCGGGCTTCAAACCGCATCGCTAATCGGAATGATTGCTGTCCGCACCAGATACTACCAGGACCACGATCATGCCTAAAAAGTCATTAAACTTTTATGGATCGCGTCGGCATTGTTAGGCAAACACACCCAATGCGTCAATTGACGCGCGAGAACGGACTGTTGACAGCCAAAATTATGTTTTTCGACGCAAGATCACCGCATAAAACCCGTCAAGGCCGCCGGAAAAGCCATCCTGTGGCGGAATCATCGCAGGTGTCGTGCGGAATTCGCCGAGTGGCGTAACCGCATCTTCCAATCCCGGCCAATCCGCCGGATTGATGGCGACGCGATCGCAAACGCCCTCCGCGAGTATCCGTTCAGCGACCTCCTCGCCTTCGCGCTTGTCGAGCGAGCAGTTGGAAAAGACGACGAGCCCCCCCGGTTTGACCAGGGTCAGCGCGTGGCGCAGCAGCTTTTCCTGCAGCAGGGCCAGTTTCTCGATGTCTTCCGGCCCCTTCGTCCACAACACATCCGGATGGCGGCGGATGGTGCCGGTCGAGGAGCAAGGTGCGTCGAGCAAGGCCGCATCGAACAGCTCTTCTGCCTGGAAATCCGCCATATTGATTTCCTGCGTCGATGCCTTCAGCCCGAGACGGGCAAGATTGCCCTGAAGACGCTTCAAACGGCTGGCCGAATGGTCGAGGGCGGTGACAGTCGCTCCCGCCAGAACCAGTTGCGCGGTTTTTCCGCCGGGTGCCGCGCAGAGATCAACCACACGCTTGCCGGCAAGCGTGCCGAACAGCTTTGCGGGAAGGGCTGCGGCGGCATCCTGCACCCACCATTCGCCGTCATCAAAGCCCGAAAGGCTCGGCACCGCGCCCGAAAAACCGGCAAGACGCACCGAACCGGTCGGCAGGACGCGCCCGTTCAGGCGCTCCGCCCACCCTTGCGCGTCCGACTTGACGGTCACGTCGATCGCTGCGGGGGTAAGGAGGGCATCGGCAATGCGGGCGGCCTGGTCAGCGCCGTAGTAGCTGACTAGCCTCTTATGGAACCAGGCGGGAATTGCCGGGGTCTTTTCGCCGATCGTCTCGAGAAGAGCCTGTTTTTCGCGCGAAAGGCGGCGCAGAACGGCGTTGACCAGACTGGCGAAGCGCTTGTTGCGCGGGTCGGTCTGGGCCTGCTCGACGGCGAGATCGACCGCGGAATGATCGGGGATGTCCAGATAGAGGATTTGCGCGGCCGCCACGACAAGGACGTGGTCCAGCGCCCGGGCGCCCTCCGGCAGTGGCGTCTGCAGCAGCGAGCCGATCATAGCCTCGATGCGCGGCAATTGCCGCAGAGCCGAGTTCAGGATGGCCCGCACCAGGGCGCGATCGGCTTCATTGAGCTCGCGATAGACCGGGTTGCCGTTTGCGGCATCGAGCATGCCATCCAGCGAGGTCTTGCGATCAACTACGGCCGCCAGCATCTTTGCCGCCGCCTGCCGAGCCTTGAGACCGGGCTTGTCGCTGTGCGCAACAGCCGGATTTTCCGGGCCTTTCTTTACGGAGCCCGGCTTGCGGTTAATTCGTTTCGGATGCGACGCGGTTTTATTTTCGTCAGACGTCAAGACCAGGGACCTTTCGGTGGTTCGGAACCACCGCGACCCCAGCCTGTCGGCGGCACGGAGCGCGATTTGCGCACCGGATTATCAGCCCTGACCGGCGGCGTCGAGGCCGCAGGCATCTCATGCGCCATCCGCTGAAGTGCCGCGATGCGGTTTTCCGTCGCCGGATGGGTGGAAAACAAGTTGTCCATGCGCTCGCCGGACAGCGGATTGATGATGAACATGTGGGCTGTTGCCGGATTGCGCTCGGCCTCATAGTTCGGCACCTGATGGGCGAAATTCGAGATCTTGGCGAGCGCCGAGGCGAGCGATAGCGGCTTGCCGCAGATCTCGGCGCCGCGCCGATCGGCGGAATATTCGCGCGTCCGGCTGATCGCCATCTGCACGATCATCGCTGCCAGCGGTGCGACGATCATCGCGACGAGCACGCCGATGAAGCCGAGCGGATTGTTGTTGTCACGATTGCCGCCGAAGAAGAAAGCGAAATTGCCGAGCATTGAGATGGCACCGGCAAGTGTCGCCGTCAGCGTCATTGTCAGCGTGTCACGGTTTTGCACATGGGCAAGCTCGTGCGCCATGACGCCGGCGACCTCGTCGTAGGTCAGCGAGTTGAGAAGTCCGGTGGAGGCGGCAACGGCCGCATTTTCCGGGTTTCGTCCAGTGGCGAAAGCATTCGGCTGCGCATTGTCGATGACATAAACTTTCGGCATGGGTAAGCCGGCGTTTCTCGCCAGATCGCGGACGATACCGTAATATTCAGGCGCGGTGCGCTCATCGACCTCCTGCGCGTGGTACATGCGAAGCACCATGCGGTCTGAATTCCAATAGGAAAAGAAATTCATGCCCGCGGCGATCAGGAGCGCGATCATCATGCCGCCCTTGCCGCCGATCAGGAAGCCGACCGCCATGAACAATGCGGTCATGAACGCCAGAAGCATCGCGGTGCGTATGAGGTTCATTGGTCCATCTCCTAGGGTCAGCAACGTTTCACGTGAATCATTGGTTCCGTTTGCACGCGAAGTTCCTATATGATGGGGACATCAGCCGCATTCTTCAACATTTTCGCGGAAATTTGGACCTCGCATGCAAAACGATAATGACAATTCACCGGCAGAACCCCGCAAACCGCTCTCCGCGGCGGCGCAGCGCGCCCTAGCGGAGGCGGAAGAACGCCGGAAAGGGCAACGATCCCTGAACCTTCCCGAGGAACTGGGTGGCCGCGGCGGGGCGGAACCAGCGCGTTTCGGCGATTGGGAAATCAACGGCCGGGCGATCGATTTTTGAGGAAATAATTCCTGTTGCTTAGCCGATATGATCGGTATATTTTCCTATCATGATGTTTCGCAACCGCTCCTGCTTTCTCGTCGCCCTGATCGCGCTACTCTTGGCGTTCCACGCTCATGCGTTCGAGTCCGGCAAACGAATTGAGATCACCGGCCCGGTGAGCGCAGAGATCATCCGCGTCATTGATGGCGACACGATCCTCGTCGCGGCCAAGCCCTGGCCGCAGCAAACGATGGAAGTCTATGTGCGATTGCGCGGTATCGACGCGCCGGAGCTGAAATCCTCCTGTGCGGCGATCCGCGATGCAGGCCGACAGGCGCGTGCCGCCTTGGCTGATTTGACCCGAGATCAACACGTCATCCAGCTGTTGCGCATTTCCGGCGACAAGTATTTTGGCCGGGTGGTTGCCGACATCAGTTTATCCGATGGGCGGAATCCGGCTCAGGAAATGCTGTTGGCTGGTCACGTGGCATCCTATGACGGTGGGCACAAGCAGGAAAGTTGTTCCTCCCTCTGGTAAAGAATCGTCCGGAGCCATCTCAGGACAAGGAATGGCTCCGGCAGGAAATCAAGCCTTCTTGTTCTGCCGGTTGGCGATCAGGTCATCGACCACCGCGGGATCGGCGAGCGTCGAGGTATCGCCGAGCGCGCCGAAATCGTCCTCGGCGATCTTCCGCAGGATGCGCCGCATGATCTTGCCGGAGCGGGTTTTCGGCAGGCCTGGGGCGAACTGGATCTTGTCGGGGGCCGCAATGGCGCCGATTTCCTTGCGGACATGGGTGATCAGTTCCTTGCGCAGCTCATCCGAGCCTTGCTGACCGACCATCAGGGTCACGTAGCTGTAGATGCCCTGACCCTTGATATCGTGCGGATAGCCGACGACGGCGGCTTCCGACACCGCGTCGTGGCTGACCAGCGCCGATTCGACCTCGGCCGTGCCCATGCGGTGACCGGAGACGTTGAGCACGTCATCGACGCGGCCGGTGATCCAGTAGTAGCCGTCCTCGTCGCGACGGCAGCCGTCACCGGTAAAGTATTTGCCCTTGTAGGTGGAAAAATAGGTCTGGATGAAGCGTTCGTGATCGCCATAGACGGTGCGCATCTGGCCTGGCCAGCTGTCGGTGATGCAGAGATTGCCATCGGCGGCGCCTTCGAGAACATTGCCCTCATTATCGACCAGCTGCGGTTGGACGCCGAAGAACGGACGGGTGGCCGATCCCGGCTTCAAGGCCGTCGCGCCGGGAAGCGGGGTGATCAGGATACCGCCGGTTTCCGTCTGCCACCAGGTGTCGACCACCGGGCAACGGCCCTCGCCGACGGTGTGATAGTACCATTCCCAGGCCTCCGGGTTGATCGGCTCGCCGACGGACCCGAGCGTGCGCAGTGATTTGCGCGACGAGCGGGTGACAAACGCGTCGCCCTGGCCCATCAGCGCGCGGATCGCCGTCGGCGCGGTGTAGAAGATGTTGACCTTGTGCTTGTCGACGACATCCCAGAGACGACCGGCATCCGGATAGGTCGGCACGCCCTCGAACATCAGCGTCGTCGCGCCATTGGCGAGCGGTCCGTAGACGATATAGGAATGCCCGGTGACCCAGCCGACATCGGCCGTGCACCAGTAGATATCGCCGTCATGATAGTCGAAGACATATTGATGGGTCATCGAGGCATAGACGAGGTAACCGCCCGTCGTGTGCAGCACGCCCTTCGGCTTGCCGGTCGAGCCCGAGGTGTAGAGGATGAACAGCGGATCCTCGGCCTTCATCGTCGCCGGCGGACAATCGGCTTTTACCGTGGCAACGGCCTGGTGGTACCAGATGTCGCGACCCGCGGACCAGTTGATCTTGCCACCGGTGCGGCGGACGACGACGACGGACTTCACCTCGACGCCACCGCGCTTGGCGATGTCGATCGCCTGGTCGGTGTTGGCCTTGAGCGGGATCGGCCTGCCGCCGCGCAGGCCCTCATCGGCGGTGATGACGAAGGTGGACTGGCAGTCGACGATGCGGCCGGCCAGCGCGTCCGGCGAGAAACCGCCAAAAACGATCGAATGCACGGCGCCGATACGGGTACAGGCGAGCATCGCATAGGCGGCTTCCGGGATCATCGGCATGTAGATGGTGACGCGATCGCCTTGTCTGACGCCGTTGGCCTTCAGCACATTGGCGAGGCGGCAGACATGTTCGTAGAGTTGGCGATAGGTGATCTTCTTGTCGTCATAGGGATTGTCGCCCTCCCAAATGATCGCCACCTGGTCGCCGCGCTTTTCCAGGTGCCGGTCGATGCAGTTGTAAGAGACGTTGGTGACGCCGTCCTCGAACCACTTGATCGAAACATCGCCCTCGAAAGAGGTGTTCTTGACCTTGGTATAGGGGGTGAACCAGTCGATGCGCTTGCCATGCTCGCCCCAGAAA
>UCOA01000031.1 GCA_900474095.1 Hyphomicrobiales bacterium
CTCGCCTTCAGCCTCGATCAGGGTTGCGTAAATTGGTGCAGGGAAGCTCGGGTCGTCGAGCTTGACCGAGAGGTAGTCGCGGCCTTCGTTCGAGGTCTTCTTCCAGGCCGCGCCGAACTCGACATTGCCGGCCAGGATGCGAAAGTCAGGGCCCTTTTCGGTGGCGCGCTCGACGGCGCGAATGGTTGCCTTGACGTTGAGGTTGAGGGTCTTGATGGTGCCGTTGAAGCCAGTGCCGGAAGCGGTAAAAGAGCCGATGGTTGCCATTGTCGTATTCCTTTTTAAGTTGTTCGGGCCGCGCCCATCGCGGCCTCGATGGCTGTCGACCAGACCGGGGACGATCGGCCTGCACCTGAAAGGCCGAAACGTGAGTGGAGGACGGCCATAGGAGAGGCTTTCTTGGCTATCGCGAGGAATGGGCGCGCAGCGCACAGGGGAAGAAAACGAACCGGCCGTTGCTGATGCCGACCGAGCCGAGCGTCAGCTTGGCGATCTTCGGTCAGACATGCCCCATCGAGACCGCAGTGGGCGAGCCAACTGACGGACGGAGAGGATGCGGTCAGTGGCCTCCTCTGGCGATGATCGTTGGAAACGCCTACGCACGCGCGCCAGCACGCCCAGCTCACAACTGGCAAACTCGACGTTCGCATTGACGCGCGTGTGGAGTGGAACCGGGCCGTTTCTCACCGTTTTGTTGGCCTCTTTCAATGGCTCCGTTTACGTGGCCGCATCATCTCAACGTGGACGCACGGCACCTCACGTTGATCTTTCAGCCTGTTTCTGTACGAAGAAAAAAATCAATTCCCCGTGCCTCCGAACGCATTGATATCCACGCTCTCACCTAAGGTCGGGCTCTGCCGGCATGGGGTGTGGTTCGGCATTATCGGTCCGCACGAAAACCCCATGCTTGAGATGAAAATCCGTGCGGGTGGCCGTCAAGTTGCTTTGACGGGGATGCCGGCAATCGCCGGCACCCATGGCCCCGTTGCAGGCTCAAGCTGCCCGTTGTTGCGCCGTCGGCTGCAGATCATGGAGATAGGCAACTGCCCTCTGCGCATGCGCCGCCGCAGTAAAGATGAACCGCTTTTCGTTTTTCAGAACCTTGAGCCAGGACGAGACATAACTCGCGTGATCCGGTCGCGGCGCCATCACAGGCACGATGCCGAGATCGGCGCACAGGAAAACGGCGCCGAGTTCGGCAATCAGCTCTTCGCGCGCACGCTCAGACTTGTCCTTCGCGTATCGCGCGAGGTCACGGTCGAGGCGATGCTTGGCTCCAACCCAATGGATTTCCTCATGCGCAAGGGTGGCGTAATAGGACTCCACGTCACGGAAGGTTTCGATCGGTGGCATCTGGATCAGATCGGCACCCGGGGCATAGAAGGCTTTGTCACCACCATGGCGGATCACTGCTCCCGTCGCGGCGAAGAATGCATCGGCTGTCGCGATACGATTCAATTGCGTCCTGGGGGCTTCCGGATGAGACGGCCGATATTCATTGGGCAGATCATCGATCTGTTCGACATTGAACACCGTGTAAGCTTTCAGGAACGGAATATCGCGTTCGACCTCGTCGCCATTCTCTGCCGTTTCCGTCTTCCTGACCCGGTTCGCATAGACGACCGTCGAGCCCGTTTCCCCTTTGCGAACATGGGCGCCGAGTTCGGCTGCCTGGCGGAACGTCATCCATGTCGGCTCCCGAAACCCGCGCGAGACCGCTTCCGACCAGAGCAACAGAACATTGATGCCGGAATAAGGCTCGCCGCTGTGCCGCAACGGCCGGGTGATGCGACCTTCAAGATGGCCCGTGTTCCAGGGCTGCACCCAGGGGCGGACGCCCTCCTCCAGCGAGGCCACAATGCGGTCGGTGATTTTAGTGTAGATATCGACGCGCGTTTCCTGAGCGTTCTTCCTGTTTTCCTGTCTCATTCTTCTTCTCCTCGTTTTCCAAGAACGCGCCATCGCGGTCCGTCACGGCGGTCGAAAAGCGGAGGCCGGAGACGGCGCACCCCGTGGCAACACTCGGGGAGTAGGAAAAGTGAGATCCGGGCCGAAACGAAGTGGAGGACGGCCTGCCGTTGCGCCGGCACCGTACCGGCCGAAGCTAGAACGGAATCCGGGAGGGACCGCGTGGGCGCGACATGCGGACACAAAAAAACCGGCGCCCTGCAGCCGTTCAATCGGGAAAGAGAATGCGGGGCCGAAACCCCGCGGTCGTTCTATTCGAAGGCTGCCATCTGGGTGCTGGCGGCCCTTTGATCGACGGATGCGCCAGCCTGTTCGACCGTGCGCTCGTAAGGTTTCCAGGGTTCGCCGGTGATGTCTTCGTAGGCGGAAACGGCACCTTCTGCTGCCATTCGCAGCACGTGGGCTTGCAGGCCCATGTCGGCGGCGAATTCCCGCTTGCGCTGTGCGCGGCTGTCAAACCCGACCGATCCTTCCAGATCCTCGTTGCGATGGTCGTTGGAAAGCTTGGTGGTGAGGTCGCGGGCGACGGTGACCGAGCGGCTGTAGAATTGCCCGGCGCCGTAGGCAGAGCCGACGAAGGAGCCGACGATGCGCTGCATGTGGATCTGCATGGCCTTTTCGGCAAGGCCGTCTTTCAGCGCCTCGGCGCTGTCGATCAGTTGGCCGCGATGGAGATCGCGAATGCCATTGCTGTCGATGACGGCAAGGCCGAAGCTTTCGGAGATGCGGTGCGCCTGGGCGGTGTCCGGGCAGGCGTGCCTGACCATTTCGAGAGTGGTGGCGCGTTGGGACTTTGGAGGCTGTGCTTTTTGGGTGGAACGGGAGCTGGTGGCCATGACGATATCCTTTCGAGCGATGTTTCAGCGAAGCCCGCGGGCTTCCAGTCGTTTGACCGGCTCTGTTCCTCGGGTGCGGTCGAAAGGACATGGGCGTCAGCGGCCCGGCCCAAGGTCAGGGCTCTGCTGGCTGAGCGAGGATGGGGTGCGGATGACGCGGCACGCGCAAGCGGTCTGCGTCATCCGCGGCCCTGCCTTGCGAAGACGCAGACGTCCTGCCGCAGCGCGGCGCGACAGCGGCCTTTGAGCGGGACGCGCCCATGTCAGACCGCAGCAAAACCGAGGAGCTAGCCGGACAGATGGTCGGCTTCAGGAGGATTTCAGGCGATCACACGGAAGGTTTCATCATGGCACGGCATCCCGTTTTGCAATGCAGGCTCGCGTCTCAACTTGGACAGCCATGACACGATAGGTGAGCAGCGGCGGGAGCTTTGCAACGGTCGCTATGCGCCAGACACAAGTAAAGGAATGGGCAGTGTCGAATTCGCCTCATCGAGGATGTCGAACGTGTATCTGCCTTGCGGATCGACATCAACCGAATAGCTCAAGCGGTCACGAACATGGTTGTCTTCGTCAAACGTAAGCACCTTCGGCTTCAACGAAGTAATCCGGCTTTCGTCGAGATAGACCGAGTTGCAAATGATGACCTGATCACCGGGCTGACATGTGCGTGCGGCAGCGCCGTTTAGAATGCAGCATCTCGAGCCACGTTCACCCAGGATGACGTAGGTGGAAATACGTGCGCCGGAGTTCTTGTTCCAGATCTCGACGAACTCCATGGGAAGAATGCCAGCTTCTTCGCAATGGTCCGGATCCAGCGTAATGGACCCATGGTAGTTGAGGTTCGCTTCAGTCACGGTGATGCCGTGAAGTTTGCCTGCGATCAGCTTTCTCATGGTTCCTCCACCATTCTTTCCGTCGGGGCTTTATTAGAGCAAGGTCCCACAGGGTGGAAGACGTTTGGGCAGCCAATCGCTCGACAAGCAGGGGCCTTCAAGAGAGCCGTTGCTGAAACAGGAACGCCGCCAGCGAGGGCCGGCGGCGTTGGTTCAGGTTTTGAGCGCACCGCTACTCGACCACATCGCGGAAGCCTTTTGATGGTTCCATTCACAGCATCTGCCGTTGCCTCAAGCGCAGTGCGCGACAGGCATGAGAGGAATTCTTCAGCGACAGCCATCGCCCGCCTGATCGAGCTATCTTGCGGGCACGCGTTCGACCGACAGCTTGCTACGCTCAGCGAGTTGCCAGAAATTCGATGATGGCGCGTCGCTCGTCCGCCTTGTTGAAGCGTTGGGTCATGCGGGTGCCACGAACCATCGTTCCCGGGTTGGTGAGAAACGTATCTAGCGTCTCAGGACTCCAGGTAATTCCGGAGTTCAGCATCGCAGTCGAATACTTGAACCCTTCGACGCTACCAGCCTTACTACCCATAACGCTCTGCAGGTTTGGCCCGACGCCGTTGCGTGGTGTCGCGATCTGGTGACAGGTGCCACACCGCTGCTGGAACAGTTTCTGGCCTACGCCGGCGTCGCCCTCTTGTGCAATTGCAGCGGGGGGCCGGACGACCGTGATTATCGATGTAATAAGAGCAAACGTCAGCTTTCTCATCCATTAAGTCCTTTGAAAACCGTTTTGGACATCGGCAGGCTGCGGACGCGTTGCCCGGTCAGCACGGCTACGGCATTCGCAACGGCAGGGGGAACGCCGGGCAGACCCGGCTCGCCAATACCGCCCATCGGCATTGCCCCGCTCTCAACGATCCGCACATGGACACGTGGCATGCGCTCCGGAGGGAGGATCGGATACCCATCGTAGTTGCGTGCCTGCGGCACACCGCCAACATAGACAACCTGTTCCAGCAATGCTGATGATAAGCCGAGCGCAACAGCCGAGGCGACCTGGGAGTCGATAACTGCGGGGTTTACAATACTACCGGGATCGATCGCCACCCATACATCGTGAACCACGATTTCGCCGTCTCGCAACGAGACTTCTGCAATCGTCGCAACCTCGGTGGCGAAAGGCGACGCCATCGCGATGCCGCGGGCACGCACGGTACCATCATCAGCGGTGAATGGTCCGCGCTTCCATCCCCAAGAAAGATCCACCACTGCCTGCAGGAGTGTCCTGTGGCGCGGGCTTTCGGCAAGAAGGCTGAGCCGAAGTTCAAAAGGGTCCTGCTTGCCGGCGTCGGCCATTTCGTCGAAGAACGTTTCATAGAAGAAGTCGTTCATCGAATGACCAACGGAGCGCCAGAAGCCGATCATCGCGGGATCGTCGACATGGAACTGACCAACACGCCTGTTCGGGATCGCATAAACCTTTCCAGCGATGCCTTCGACGGTCGAACCATCGACCTTGTCCGGCTGGCGGCCAAAGAGTCGGCCCACCGGGCCTTCGCCGATGGTCACAGCGCTGAGCGCGACCGGAAGGCCGCTTGCGTCAAGACCCGCGCGGAATCGTGCCGCTGCCATAGGCCTCAGCGTGTCGCGCAGGAATTCCTCCTCGCGGCTCCAGATGAGCTTGACCGGACGACCAGCTGCCTTGGACAGCAAGATGGCCTGCGGGTATGGATTGGATGCGGGATAGAGAAAGTGGCGTCCGAAGAAGCCGCCGAGGATCTGGGAATGGACGATGACCTTCTCAGGCGCGATGCCTGCCACCTTGGCGGCGTCGCCCTGGAACATATCCGGCGCCTGGTTCGGGATCCACATCTCCAGAGTACCGTCCTCGTTCCAGCGCACCAATGCCGAGGGTGGCTCGAGCTGTCCATGCACCAGATAAGGTGCGTCATAGGTCGCTTCAATGACGGTCGCAGCACTGCCAAGCGCCGCCGCTGCATCGCCGACCGTCTCAAAGGCAACGCCTTCTTCCGAGATGGCCTTCAGCTTTTCCATATGGGCTTCAGACGAGAAATCTGCGGGCATGGCATGGGCCGTTCCAGCAGCCGGCTCCGACCATGTTACCTGCAGGGTCTCGACCGCGCGGCGCGCACGCCACCAACTGTCGGCCAGAACCGCAACGGCTCCGGGGAGCCTATGAATGGAGTGTACGCCTGGCATAGCCTTGACTTCGGCTTCGTTGGCAAGAGCGCCCGGCTCTCCGCCAAGGCGGGGGCTGTGCTGGACAGCAGCAAGGAGCATGCCGTCGACCTTCTGGTCGATGGAGTAGTTGATCTTGCCCGTGGACTTGTCGCGCACGTCAAGCCGCGGAACGGATTTGCCTATCCAGCGGAAATCGCTGATCTTGCGCAGCACGACGTCGGTGGGCACCGGGAGGGCAGCAGCAGCCTCGGCAATCTCGCCATAGGGCCGCGCCTGTCCGGAAGCAGCGTGAACCACGCGGCCCGGTTCGGTCGTCAATTCGGAAATTGGCACATTCAACTGCGTTGCTGCAGCCTGCAGCAGCATGTGGCGCCCGGACGCACCCAGCTTGCGCATGGCATCGTAGCTCATACGAACCGACATGCTGCCACCGGTGAAGCGACCGCCACCCGTCAGCAGGTAATCCGGACCGGGAGGTGCACATTCGATGACGAAGTGGGTCGGATCGACGTCGAGTTCTTCGCCCACGATCTGCGCCATGGCGGTGAAGATGCCTTGGCCGCCTTCGATGAAGGCGCTGCGAAACAGCACCGTGCTGTCAGGACGGATTTCGAGAAATGCGGAAACACGCGTGCCTGGCACGATCGCCGGGACAGCAGCCTGCGCTCTGGCGCGACCTGCGGGCAAATTGACGCCGAGGATAAGTGCCCCAGCCGCTGCGCCGAGAAAGCCGCGTCGGGAGAGGTTCAGCGGCCCGTCGGCCGGGAGCGTGGTGGCGCCCAATTCAGTGGTTGTCATTTCGTTCATAGTGTCACCCTCACTTAAGCCTGGGCTGCCTGCCGAACGGCAGCAGCGATCGCGTTGTAAGTGCCACACCGACAAAGATTGACCATCGCGCCGGCGATGTCCTCTTCTGTGGGCTGCGGGCTCTGCTTCAACAGTGCCGTCGCCGCCATGACCTGGCCAGACTGGCAATAGCCGCATTGAGGCACCTGATTGGACACCCACGCCTCGACCACCTTCTGACCCACAGGGTCGTCTGCGATGGCCTCGATCGTCACGATTGACGTGCCCGCGACGCTCTCGACTGGCGTGACGCACGAACGTGTCGCCTGTCCATCGACAAGTACGGTGCAAGCACCGCACTGGGCCAGCCCGCATCCGTATTTGGTACCGGTCATTCCTAGTTCATCACGTAGAACCCAAAGCAGCGGGGTATCCGCCTCAATGTCGACTTGATGTTTCGAGCCGTTGATTGTCAGTTCCATGGATGATTCCTCAGATGTGGTTCGGGAACAGGATGTTGCGGCCCAGGGTCTTCGACCCTCGCCGGAGCTGCCGAGATGTTGCGAGATGCTTCGTTTGAGACTTCGTATCGCGGTGGAGACAAATATCTTTCGGTCGATGGCTGCGGAACTAAAGTGAAATCAATGTTAGCTGAACGGGCAAAGGGGCATTAGGGGGTCATAGTCGCTTACCGTGATAAGCTGCATTCATGAATGGGCCCGACCAACGACTTCGACCGGCCAGATGCGCCTGGTGCCGCCGATCAAAGTTCTGCGTCGGGCCGCGCACCGACGAGCAGATCGTCGTCACGGCGCGGAATGCTCCTTCGCTGCGGTCGCGCGCAATCTGGCTTGGTCGCCCAGACATGAGGGCTAGCGTCGACCAGGATTTGGCAGCAAGGTTGAAATGTCCTTGTGCGCAAATGTCACTTGCACGTCTTCACCCATTTTGAAATGCGCCTCTTGGCATGTCCGCGGGCGCTGAGACAATCCCGCGACCGGCGCCACAATAAAATGGCGTTGCAAAGTAACTGGCCCTACGCCGGCCAAGAGGACGTGCTGGACAAGTGCCATTGGATCGCGGAGGGTTCGCCTTACGGCCTGTTCTATGCGAAGGACATGCCCGCACAGCGCCGCTGCTGCCGTGCCTGATGCCTGACCATGTGGAAAGTGTTGGCAATCTGGCAGGTAGGTGGCATGGGAGGCCGCCAGGCGCGCAGTGCTATCCAACCAAGAGTGCTGTGGCAGCGGCTAAAAAGGTGGACCCGAGCACGACTATTGCGCCGACGGCGATACTCTGCATCATGTTCATGCGCCTGGTGCGCTTCCCGTCCCAGTCGTATGCCATCGTACGTCCTCCGTAGTCGATGTAGGTGCCCGACGAATATGGGGGCGTCAGATTGCGCCACGCTGGCCATCGATATTGCCGAAATTGAGCTGAAGCACCGGTCCTTCTGCTATATACGCCCGTGATGATCTGGGCCGCGGTGAGGCCGAGTTTGTGGACGAGCCGAATAGCTTCGTTTGTGATGCGCATCGCTTCCGCAAACGGTGTTCTGCTCCAGAGCGCTTTTCGATGAGAGATGTTTCAACCATGGTCTTCCACGGTGCATATCCTGTGGATATCTTGTGGAGAAATTTCCAATTTGGCGGCCGCATCCGTTGGTTGTTCTAAGAGTGTTCTAACCATGTTCTAACCATGTTCTACTCAGCCGCGCAACCCTTCGACGCGTGGTCCGTTCGTCGTGCTCATACTCGCGCGCCATTGAAACCCCTCGCCACCGCGCGCTCATCGTCTGGACGAGGCCGCCATACTGGGTCTCCTTATGTAACGCCAAAGCGCTCCAGCATCTTCTTGAGCTGCAGGTTCTGTGCGTGAAGGTGCTCAGCCAGCAGCCTCCTGAGCCGTTTGTTTTCCGCATCGAGGGCGGCCACTTCATCGAAGGAAATCGGATCTCTGGCTGTCTTCGATTGCGCGCGTTGCGCCTCATTCGTATCCATCGCAATGCGAGCGATCTCGTCGGCAGAGGCATGCCTGGCGCGCAGGTGAGGAGTGCCACCTGACGGCCTTGGTGACGGCCTTGGAGGCTGCGACATCGGCTGGCTTTCCTGCGCTTGCGCAGCAACGTCGGCAGCCGGACGATCGGCCTCATGCAGTTTCAAGGCTTCGACTTCTGCGCCATTCGACCCCTGTATCGTTGCTGGTGCCAGGTCGTCGGCGTCGAGTTCGTGTTCGAGGGCAATACGCGAATTCATCGGATCAGACAGCACGTTTCCACCTTCGTCAGGTGTGCCAGGGTTTTCATTCGACTTGAATAAATGCGACGTCTTATCTTCCACTTCCCGGGCCAAAGCCTTGAAGTCTGTGTCGCCCCAGATCGAGTTCGTCGGTGCTCTCAGCCGTCGCCGCCCCGATTTGAATTCAACAACGAATGTGCGCTGTGGCATTTTCATATACTCTCGATCCTAAGCAACCGTCAAAAAACCAGCGCCGATCGGCGCTACCTTCATTTGCCCGCCCCAATTATGGAGGAGGCCCGAATTTTCGGCGCAACACAAGTGCAGCGGCCCAATGGAGAAACTGACCGCCTTAGTGTCCAACTTCAGATTAACCCAGCCCGAGCCTCTTGCGCAGTTCGGTATTTT
>UCOA01000112.1 GCA_900474095.1 Hyphomicrobiales bacterium
GATCGGCAGTGCCAGCAGGTACGCTGCTACGAGGGCGCCAAGATGGGGCACCAGGTCGAAGGAAACCCCAATTGCAGCAAGTTGATCGAGCATGACGTTTCCTTCTGTATTGCCAGTCGTCGTCGGAGCGGCGTTCGTGGGATATAGATCGCCTATTGTCATTTGCGAGACGGTAGATGAGCGTTGCATTGCATTGCGTTGCTGCACTGCACATATATAGGGTGATACGCGCCGCATGCCTTCAGTCGCATCTCGCCCCATTCTGGCAACGAAACCAAATGCAAAGGGCGGGAGCCGATCAAATGACCGACAAAAAGGCTTTGCTCCTGGTGAATCCGAATTCTAGGAGCGGCAATGCCAGCATTTCATTGATCCGCAACGAGTTGGACCGCGCTAAGTTGCTATATGTCGAGCTGCCGCCGGGGAATGCAGAGGCGCCTTCACAGTCGATCTTGCGATATGCGCGGGATGTTGACTGCGTCATCGTCGGGGGTGGCGACGGCAGTCTGAACGCCGCGGCTCAGGGCTTGCTCGATACTGGGCTCCCTCTCGGTGTGCTGCCCCTTGGCACCGCGAACGATTTCGCCCGTACCCTCGGTTTGCCCCAGGACATCGCAGGTGCGATTGACGTCATCGCAAAGGGAAACAGCATCCAGGTCGACCTTGGCGATGCTAACGGCTACCCGTTCTTCAACGTTGCTAGTATTGGATTCAGTGCTGACCTCGCGATGTCGCTCACCGAAAAGGCGAAGAAACGTTGGGGAAAGCTTGGCTACGGAATAGTGGCAGCGAAACTACTTGCAAGTTCTCGCCTGTTTAGCGCAAAGCTGGAGCATGATGGGCGGACAGAGATACTTCGGACCTTGCAGCTCGCAGTCGGGAACGGACGGCACTATGGTGGCGGCATGACGATTCAGGCCGATGCCACCGCTACTGATGGCCTGCTCGACTTCTACAGCCTGGAAGTGGACCATTGGTGGAGGCTGCTTGCGCTGCTGCCGAGCCTTCGCGCCGGAACTCACGGAAAGTGGGACGATGTCAGGGCCTTCTCGACCAAGGACCTATCGATCAAGACGCGCAGACCCCGCGCGGTAAATCTGGATGGCGAGCTGAAGACCAGGACGCCTGTCCGCTTCATGATCCGTGAAAAGGCGGTGAAGGTTTTCGTGCCCTGAAGTCCAGGCTGGCCCGCATTGCCGCCCATTGAAAACGTCTTGCAGACGGGCGGTAGACGCCGCAACGGACCTAGATGAAAAGATGTTGCTCCCATCACGGCGCGTCGCGCCGCAGCCAGCCTCATTTAAGCGGTTGCGACCTCAGAGACGGATTTTCTGGGCTGTGTTAGCTCTCAACACCTCTGCCTATTCCGCTGACGCCACGAATGCGACCCGTGCGGACTCGCTTGGGACGCGGTCTCCCTAATGCTGCCATGTACAGCTGTTTGGCGCCTGCGGATTTTTCGCCACCAAACTTTTCGGCCAGCGCTGAAGAAGCTTCTTCACAGGGCTTGTCACCTTGTTTGAGACGGATAGAAAGACACTGGTAGCACTCCGCAATGGGCGACGATATCCGATCGGAAGCGATGGTTCCTGTCTCCGGCGGGGGTGTGTTCATGCAGACGAACTATCCAGACCAGTTGAGTCAAAAACAACGCGACGGGCCGAGGCGAATGCATACATGGTGTCGGATCTGAAGATTGAAGTAGAAACCGAGGGTCATGCTGTCAGGTTGAAATGGCACCGCCTGCGCCGGCGGCTGTCCGATCCGCTGTTTTCTACCGACGTGATGCGGACCGGGTTTGCCATCGGCGCATCGATGGAACTCGATTTGCGCGTGCGCGCCGATGGAGGCTTCGTCGTGCTGCATGACGACGAACTGCAGGGCGAAACGACGGGCCACGGCCGAATTTCCCGAAAAGACCTTGACGAACTGCGCGATGCCCGTATGCGCGACGGCGGCAGAGATTTGACCTTCAGCGAAGATCTTGCTGCCATGCTGCAATCGGCTCATCCCGATGCGCTCCTGCAATTCGACATGAAGGACGACTACGAGACGGTCGGCGGGAAAGGCATTGCGCATCTGGCAGCTCATTTCCACACTATGACCGCCTCTGTGATTGTGAGCGGCCATTGCCTCGATCTCATCGTCGCCGTGAAGCAAAAGCTGCCGCATCTTCTGCGTGGCATTGATCCAACCGACAAGCTTATCGCAATCTATCGGCAAGATGGGTTGAAGGCGGTAGAAAAGAACCTGCTTGACGATCTTTGCGGCCCGGCAGAGCCGGATACAATCTATCTGGAATGGTCGCTGCTTTTGCAGGCCGCGCGCGATGGACTCGACATGGTTTCCCTTTGCCGCAGCGAAGGCAAGCGTGTCGATGCATGGACCTTTAATCTGGAGAACCCGGCACTTGGCTTTAATGATGACGAATGGCGCGATTTTGCGACCTTGATGGCGCTTAAACCGGACCAGATCACCACCGATGAAGCGGCCGCGACGGCACGGGCATGGGCAAAGCGCAAGGTACTCTAGCGACGGATGCCTTCCCCGGGCGCCAAACCGTCTACAGCATCGGACGGAAATTGCGGGCCATCAATTGCTCGATCTGGATCGTGCGGAAGGGATTGTCGAGGCCAGCGGCGGCAAGCCGACGAGATCCGAGCGCTTTTTGGTGAGACTCCGCGCAAGATAGTTCACCCCGTAGTCGAGTTCCTCAGCCGCTTGATAGACCTTTACCCGGATCTTCGGCGAGGCGCTCGCATCCGGCGTGAAAGCGCGCGAAAAGGCGGCGCGAGACGCCTACCACACTCGTCGAAAGACGTCACGTTGCGCGGCCACCAGCTGTTGCCGGCCGCATAAGATCCGGCAGATCAGTGCAAATGCCGAGCACCGGCAGTTGCATGATATCACCGAGAACGGCTGGCCTCTCTTCGTGCCAGAGTACGATCTCTCTTCCCTCACCGAAGGCTTTTTCAATCAGGTTCGGCGTGACCAGATCCTGTGGCCGCTCACCTGCCCTCTCCCAGCAGAGATGCAGGATATCGGCGCCAACCTCGTCACCGAGTGTATGCGGATTGTGACCGATGCGCGTCAGGACCGAAAGCGGGAAGTCGCAACCCGAGTTACGCAACTCACGTACCTGTGCGGTATCGAACGAGCCGAGGCATGCAAAACGCTGGTTCCTTTGTCGCAGATGCTGCCAGCAGATGACGCCGGTGCCCGGAGCCTTGAGCTCTATGTAAAGTCCCGTGCCGAGCTCGCCCGCGAGCGCGACCACCGCCTCGAAGGTCGGCACGTTGACGCCGTCGAGCGCTGCGAGCTCGGCAGCCGACATCCGCGAAATATGGCGATCCACTCCGAAGACATGCTTAAGGTTGTCGTCGTGCGATATGACGACAGTACCATCCTTTGTAAGCTGTGTGTCCAGTTCCCACATCTCGGCGCCCAGCTCGGATGCCAGCCGGAACGACTCAAGCGTGTTTTCGCGCAGATGGCCGCTCGCGCCGCGATGGCCGATGCAGAACGGCAGCTTTCCCTTGCCGAAAGGCCAGCCATAACGCTCAAAGAATGCGGAAAAATCGCGAGACATCACAGCCTCCCCCCTCGTCGTCGAACAGCACGTTCTTGCAGACGATCGCCCAGCTGACCGCATCGCCAATGTTGACACATGGCGAACTGGTTAGATCGAGCGCAGCAGGGGCCGCCATTGAGCCGTAGAGGTTCTCGCGCCCTTGTGTCTCGGCAAGACTGACATTGCCGGGAACGGCAACATTGCCGTTCGTGGTAAAGTGCTCTGGACGGACATCTAGCATAAGCTTAACGCCTTTAGGCGCCGCAGCAAAGACCGGCAGGGAATGCGGATTCGCTGTCTGGGGATCGCAAAACGCCTTTGGCCATGACATCGCGCAGGAAGTGATGGGTGGTTTCCCAAGGAAACGTCATCGTTTTCCGCCAGCGTCAGACGCCGCGTTTGTTGCCCCAGAGCAGTACGTGCAGTTGCGGTAGCACACGTGCCTCGAACCACCTGTCTTGTGTCACCTTATCAACGAGCCAGAGCATCCGGTCCATGATGCCGTCGATATCGACCCTTGCGTCGCCGTTATCGGGTGGAGGCGGCGTGTGATTGCCAGGTTGTAGATAGATCGGAAGATCGGGATGGCGCGCTGCGGCGCTGCGGGCGTAGAGGTAGTCGCGATCGTCGAAGACAACGACCTTCAGCGCAATCTGCGGCTTTTCTCCCGCCATTCGCAGACAGCCATCGAATGCATCCCAATCCGTTTGCATGCCGCTTGACGGTGGTTTCGGGCTGAGCACGAGAACATCGAGATCGGCAAACCAATCCTTTGCAACACTGCCCTGCGTTTCGAGTGCGAAACGATAGCCGTCGCGATGTCCGCGCTCGATGAGCGAACCGAGCGGCTGGATCGCCGGGTTGCCACCAGACAAAGAAACCGTGAGCGGTTTTTCGCCGGAAAGCCGGCTGACCTCCTGCCAGATCTCGTCGGCCGACATCGGACGCCATTGATCGCGATAATCGCTGTCGACCGCGTGCAGCGTGTCGCACCATGAACAGCGATAGTCGCAGCCGCCGGTCCTGACAAAGACGGTCGGCAGGCCGATCAAAATGCCCTCCCCCTGGATCGTCGGACCAAAGATTTCGCTGACGCGAATCTGCGTCTCGCGGGCGCCGGTCATGGTCGGTATTCCGCCCAGGTCTTCGGCGTTTCACTGACACGCACGGCCGTGGTTTCCGGCAGGCGCACCTTGCACCAGTCATAAAAATGTTTCGCCAGACATTCCGACGTGACCTGGTCATGGCCGAGAACGTCGTTCAGATGCCGATGGTCGAAACTGTCATCGATGTAGCGTTTGAGCGGCGCCAGTTCATGATAGTCCCGAACGAAGCCGTTTTCATCGAGTTCTTCCGCCGACAGCTCCACCTCGACGATATAATTGTGTCCGTGCAGCCGGGCGCATTGATGGTTCGCGGGAAGACGCGTCAGTTGATGTGAGGCGGAGAAATGAAATTCCTTTGTGATGCGAAACATCATTTCACCTCTTCGGCAGAGAAGCCGGCAGTGGCGGCAAGCCAGAAATCGGGATCCTCGTACTCGGTCAGATCATCGACCCCGGCAAGATGAAAAGCCTCGCGCCGCTCGACGCAGGTTCCACAACGGCCGCAATGGCGGGCTCCACCCTTGTAGCATGACCAGGTCTCCTGAAACGGCGTGCCGTTCTTCGCGCCATCGGCCACGATATCTGCTTTGGAGATGGAGACGTAGGGCGCATAGAGCGAAACGCTGGCGTAGCCATCGAGAGCCTGATTCTGCATCGCCTGAAACGCATCGATGAAGCCCGGCCGGCAGTCGGGATAGATGAAATGGTCGCCCCCATGTACAGCGACAGCGACCGCGTCGGCTTTCTGTGCGGCAGCAAGTCCAAAGGCGATGGCAAGCATGATGGCATTGCGGTTCGGAACGACAGTGGCCTTCATCGTTTCCTCGGCGTAGTGGCCGTCGGGAACGTCGACATCGTCAGTCAGCGCCGAGCCGGTGAGATGGCTGCCGACATTTTTGATGTCGATGACCTGATGGGGCACGCCGAGCCGCTTGGCGCAGGAAGCAGCGAAGTCCAGTTCCTTGCGATGCCGTTGTCCGTAGTCGAAGGAGAGAAGGCCGATGAGCTGTTGTTCTGCGGCGACTTTGTCGGCAAGCGAAACGGAGTCCAATCCGCCGGAGCAGATGACGATAGTCTTCATGATGTGGGGTCCCTTGTTTTGACCGGGTGGGCTGCGACCGGATTTCAGGAGACTTCTAAAGCAAACAGTTTCCGTTGTGAAGGGCACGCTGCGTCATGTGCCATTACCGGAACAACCGCAGATGGATGAAGAGTGCAAGATAATGGAAAGCCTTGATAAACTGTCCCAGTTTTCAGCTTGAGCTTCTCCGAGGTCCTCTCGGAAGGGCTGCAGGAGACCGAAAACGGCGTGAGCGGCGGCGCTACCCCTCCGAACATATTTGATCTTTGGCCAAGCGCAGGACTGACGCGCGATTGGCAAGAAATAATGCCAATTCCACAAAAGCGCCCCATGAGGGGGATCAAAAACCACGTCGAAGCCATTTTCCTGATGGAGTGGGTGGCCGAAATGGGGATCCAATGGCCAGCTTCGCCCCATCATTTTCTGGTACGCTTAGAATGGGCGCTCAAGGCGCGCTATACCTTAGACGCAAGACCATGCTGGAGACTTCGCCGATGCCACACAAAAAGAGCGGTAAAAACAACGGAGGGGCATATGTCGACGACGAGCAGTCGTTTCGCAATCAACTGCGAATGATGCAGCGCGCGTTCATCGCATCGCCAGTCCGCAATGTGATTACATGGCTCGCCGTTGGAATCGCGGTCCTCATCGTGGCGACGGCTTTTGGTCAAATCCTGCTCAACAGATGGTACAAGCCGTTCTATGACACTCTGGAACGCCGCGATCTCTCTGCCTTCTTGCTGCAGCTGATCGTCTTTGCCGAGATTGCCGGCGGGCTTTTGATTCTCAACGTGCTGCAAACCTGGCTCAACCAGTGGATCAAGATCAAGCTGCGGGAAGGCTTGACGCTCGATCTGATCAACGAGTGGATGAAACCTGCGCGCGCCTTTCGCCTGGCCAATGCCGGCGCCATCGGCATCAATCCCGACCAGCGAGTACACGAAGATGCGCGCCATCTCGCAGACCTGACTGCAGGCCTTTCCATCGGCCTGTTTCAGTCGGGAATTCTGCTTGCCAGCTTCGTAGGCGTCTTGTGGTCTCTTTCGTCCGGCTTCATCTTTCATATCGCCGGTTATGACATAAATATTCCGGGCTACATGGTTTGGGCAGCCTTCTTCTATGCCGGCACGGCGGCGACTTTGAGCTGGTTCGTCGGGCGCCCCTTGGTCAAGCTCAACGGCGAACATTACGCTCGAGAAGCGGTCCTGCGCTTCTCGTTGATGCGGGTGAACGAACATATTGAAGCAGTTTCACTTTCTGCCGGTGAGGCGAACGAGAAACGGCGGCTCCAGCGCGACCTTTCATCGGTCCTCGAAATCAGCCACGGTCTGATGCTCGCGCTGACCCGGCTCACATGGGTGACGTCCGGCTATGGCTGGGTTACCGTGATCGCGCCGATCGTAATCGCGGCTCCGGTCTATTTCGCCGGCAACCTCAGTTTCGGCGGGTTGATGATGGCCGTCGGTGCCTTCAACCAGGTGCATGTGTCGCTCCGGTGGTTCGTCGACAATATTGACAGCATTGCCGACTGGCGGGCGACCCTTCTCAGGGTCGCCGCCTTCCGCTCCGCAATGTTGATGACCGACGAACGGCACGAGAACGACAAGCGGATCGACTTCACGACAGCAGACGGGCCAAGATTGACGATGGATCACCTTGAGATTGCGGTCCCCTCCGGATGCATCAAGCTTACGGAGCCTCACGTGGAGATCCGGCCCGGCGATCGCGTTCTCGTGACCGGAGCCCCGGATGTGGAAAAGGCGCCATTTTTCCGCTCCATTGCCGGCCTGTGGCCTTGGGGAGACGGCCGCATCTCACTTCCCGAAGGAGACGATATGGCCTTCGTGCCGCGAACGCCCTATTTCCCACCCGGTACACTGGAAGAGGTTCTCTCCTATCCGAGAAATGCGGGCAGTTTCCGGAAAGCGGACCTCGCGGCGGTGCTGTCCAACGTAGGACTCGGCAAGCTGAGCGGTCGCCTCGACCAGGACATGCGGACAACACTGAAACTCAACGAGCTTGAGCTGAGGCTTCTTGCCATTGCTCGGCTTGGCCTTCACAAGCCGAGTTGGATCATCATCGACGAAGCGCTCGATACGTTGGAAGCTGATGCATACCAGAGGGTTTTGGCATTCCTTGAGCAGCAACTTGGCAATGCGGCTATTGTGAATATTGGCCGAACGGAACCGGGCAATCGTTTCTTCACGCGCGTCCTGCAGCTGCAAAGCGATCCCACGGGTAGATCGCTGCGGCTGCTCAGGCCGAAAAGCCTGCGCACACGTGACCCTCAAATGGGATGATGGAGTGCCGAGAGGATAATTGATCGCGCCGCAATGAGGCAAAGGGCAGGCAGGGACGAGATTAACGTCCCCAAGCCCGAGCCATTTCAGAAGAAAAACGACATAACGATATCTGGTCGAAATCCCCGAACCATTCCTGAAAATGTTCAGGCCGCCGGGGTTTTCGGCAGTTTCGTCAGTGCCGATGCGGAAGCGGCTGGAGTGGTGATCAGCGACCCCATTGGGCTTGATAGTCTGATCCGAGACCTTCTTGATCCAGGTGCGCGATCGTCGATCGACCAGGTTTTCAGCTTGCCATACTGCGAACCGTTGAGTTTCCGATTACATGCCGCGCCGGTGTCGCCGAAATCGCCAGGCGATGTCCAGCTGCCGGCCTTGACGCCGTTGACCCTGATCGAGCTGTGGCGATGTTTCCTCGACTATTGAAACTGATATTTTGCCCAGCCTGGACCTGAATTTTTTTATTTCGACTTTTTGTTTCATATCGAAATTTAGAAATAAAAGGTAAGCGACCATTGTTCAAAGCAGGTAACTCTCCGGACCAGGCAGAAAATGCCAGAATCGCCCTTTTTCGGACGACTGCTTTCAATTGGTCATGCCGTGCGCTTTTAAACGGTCATCAGGAGGAAAGCTGCGGCGGTTTCCACCAGGCCGGCGGCGGGTCTTGCCGCGGTCAGGCAACCATCCGGATTGATGATCTACCCTGCACTGATGGATGGCGCGGGCACATTTGCCCCGCCCAAGATGATGATTTCCTCGGAGGTTGCCATTCTATTAGAGTTTACTAAACTTATAGCGCCTGATCGTGGGAACCACGCCCTCGGTCGGCTGGAGGTTTTACCTTTCCCCGGGGCCAAGCCTCTATAGGTCGCTGCCACCATTAGTGGACAAATGCGACCCGGGGGCCCGGGTTATACTCGCAACTAGCCCGGGCCCCGCGCCTGACGAAGTCAGCTTGACCTGGCTGCAAGCGTCTGACCGGTCCTTTGTGTCAGCTTGTGTAAATCCTAACACACCCGACACACCGCTATCGCTTCAGTCTTATCTGGTCGAAGCAAAACTCAATGACTGCTTTTCGTGCGCAATGGCGCTGTTGACACCAAAAATGTTCAACCACCCTGCTTTTTTATTGCTGCCCCCGCTTACTCTTCCACGAAAATCGGATCTTGCGTAAACTGCCCGCCTTGATAGAGCGCCAGCGGTGCAGTCGGCGCGGGGCGCGGCACTTTCGCCTCCAGCTCAGCGCGGAAAAGTTCCGCATTGTCGCGCGGACGCCAGCCAAGATAGGCAGCATGCGCATTGTCCCACCAGCGGCTGTCGTTGTCTGAAACGCCCCAGATGATCGGGCAACCAAGTCTCGGCGCGCGGAAGACGCAGGCGATCAGCGCGTCGAAATCATCGTAGGACATCCATGTCGACAGCATTCGGTGGTTTATCGGCTTTTCCACGCAGCTGCCGATCCGCACAAGCGCCGTCTCCTGCCCGAATTTTTCGAAATACATGCGGGCCAAGGCCTCGCCGAAGCATTTCGACACGCCGTAGATCCCATCCGGTCGCAGCGGCGCCGTTGCGTCGATGTGATCGTCCTGAGGATAGAAGCCGACAGTATGGTTGGAACTTGCAAAGAGAATACGTGGGTAGCCATGAGCGCGGGCCGCTTCGTAGAGATTGTAGAGGCCCAACAGGTTGGCATTCATGATCTTCGAGAACTTGTCCTCGACCGAGATGCCGCCGAGATGAAGGATACCGTCGCAGCCTTCGACGAGGCTGAGCATCGCCGCAGCATCACCGAGGTCGCATGCTACCAGTTCCTCATGCGGCGCTGCTGCGCCGAGATCGGCGATATCCGAAACACGCACCACCTCGGCGAACTTCGCCATTCTTGCCCGCATCGCACTGCCCAGCCCACCGGCAGCCCCCGTGATCAACAGTCGCTTCAAATCCGTGTCCTCCATCACTATTGTCTGAAATGCTATCGCAGGGTTTAGCACGAAAGTCATCATACGGGTTGACAAGATACCGTCAACAAGGCGCATATGGTGCGAGGATTTCCGTCAACTTGACAGACGAGTGCTCACGCATTCTTTTGGCGGCATGGCGCATAGCGCGAGAGGGAAGGAGCTCCGATGAGCGTTCAGGCAAGATCAGAGCCGGTAACGGGCACATTGACGGCACGACTTGGCGATACGCTGAGACGAGCGATCGCCGCAGGGCAGTTCCCGCCAGGAAGCAAACTGCCAAGCGAAGCACGGTTGTCGGAGGCCCACGGGGTCAGTCGCACTGTCGTGCGCGAGGCAATCGCCGCCCTTCGCGCCGACCGGCTGGTCGAAGCCCGCCAGGGCGCCGGCGTCTTTGTTCTGGACACGTCGCCCACACCACCCTCCTCGTTGCTTTCGCTGCAGGATATCGATCCCGCCCGCGTCTCCTTGATGATTGAACTGCTTGAACTGCGCACCGCAGTCGAAGTCGAAGCAGCTGGACTTGCCGCCCTGCGGCGGTCGCCGGCCCAAGAGGAAGTCATCATAGAGCGACACTATGCCGTACGCGCCTGCCTGAACGCAGGGGTGTCGAGCGCTGAGGCTGACTTCGCCCTGCACCTTGCAATCGCCGAGGCCACCAACAACCCACGCTTTCGGGAATTCCTGGCGATGATAGGGCAGAACGTTATTCCGCGGGCGGCACTGCGCAAGGACGACGCAGAGACCGACCAGCGGGCTTACATCGCGCTGCTCGACGACGAACACAACGACATCGTCGTCGCCATATCCAACGGCAACGAAGAGGGCGCCCGCGACGCCATGCGCCGGCACCTGCGCGGCAGCCAGGCACGCTACAGGGCACTGCTGCGCGAACAACGCCAACCTGTACGATAAATTATTGACACCTCCTTGTCATACATGTACGACAAGTGTGCCAAGGGAAGGCAGACAGAGGAAATCCCGTATGACGCCGCAAGAGATCAAAGCCGCGCTTGGCGCGGGGCTTCTGTCCTTTCCCGTGACGCATTTCGACGCGGACGGAAAATTCCAGGCCAAAGGCTACCAGCGTCACGTCGAATGGCTCTCGAGCTATGACGCCCCGGTGCTCTTTGCCGCTGGCGGGACCGGCGAATTCTTTTCGCTGTCTCCTGAAGAAGTTCCAAATGTGGTCAGGGCGGCAAAGGAAGCGGCCGGCAAGACGGCAATCGTCTCCGGTTGCGGCTATGGCACCGAGGTCGCCGTCGAACTTGCGCGCTCCGTCGAAAAGGCAGGTGCGGACGGCATTCTGCTTCTGCCGCACTATCTGATCGATGCGCCGCAGGAAGGTCTCTACGCCCATGTCAAGCGCATCTGCCAGTCTGTCGAGATTGGCGTCATGGTCTATAATCGTGACAATTCGATCCTCGGCATCGATACGCTGAAGCGCCTCTGCGACGAATGCCCCAATCTGGTGGGTTTCAAGGATGGCACGGGTGATATCGGGCTTATCCGCCAGATTACCGCCACCATGGGCGATCGCCTCACCTATCTCGGCGGCATGCCCACGGCCGAGCTTTTCGCAGAAGCCTATCTTGGGGCGGGCTTCACCACCTATTCTTCTGCGGTCTTCAACTTCGTGCCGGCGCTTGCCGTCGAGTTCTACAAGGCTCTGCGCGGCGGTGACAGGATGCGCTGCGAAGAAATCCTGAAGGACTTCTTCTACCCCTTCATGGCAATCCGCAGCCGTCGCAAGGGCTATGCGGTCGCTGCAGTGAAGGCCGGCGTGCGGCTGCAGGGCTTTGACGCCGGCAAGGTCCGGCCTCCCCTCGACGATCTGACGGCCGAAGAAGAAGCCATGCTCGACAAGCTCATCGCACCCTGGAAGCGCTAGGATGAAAATCGCGGCGGTCCATACGCATCTGCTCGAACACCGCCTGGCGGTGCCCTTCGAAAGCGCATCAATGCGCTTCGACCGCCGTGCGCATGTTCTGGTGGAGATCGTCTGCAATGACGGCACCACCGGCTGGGGCGAATGCCTCGGCCCTGCCCGTCCCAATGCCGCGGTCGTGGCCGCCTACAAGCCGTGGCTCATCGGCGCAAATCCGCTCGAGACCGAGAAAATCTGGGCGGGTCTCTACAATGCGCTGCGCGATCAAGGGCAACGCGGCCTCGCCGTAACGGCGCTTTCCGGCATCGACATCGCGCTCTGGGACATCAAAGGTAAACATTTTGGCGTCCCGGTCTCGACACTGCTCGGCGGACGTTTCCGCGACGAGGTCAGGGCCTACGCGACCGGCAGCTTCAAGCGCGACGGTGTCGACCGGATCGCCGACAATGCCACTGATGCGGCGCGCTACCACTCCGAGGGTTTCCATGCCAGCAAGATGAAAATCGGTTTCGGCATCAAGGAAGACCTGGCCGTCATTCGCGCCGTGCGCGACGCGGTCGGCCCCGACATGCGGCTGATGGTAGATGCTAATCACGGTTACGACCCGCTGGAAGCCATCGAGCTTGGCCGAAAGGCTGCCGAATACGACATCGACTGGTTTGAAGAGCCGGTCGTGCCCGAGCAGCTCGGCGCCTATCGCGAGGTGCGTGCAAAACAACCGATCCCGGTCGCGGGCGGCGAAACCTGGCACAGCCGCTGGGGCATGCGCGAGCCGATCGAGACGCGCGCAGTCGATATCCTCCAGCCCGATCTCGCCGGCGTCGGCGGCTTCACCGAGGCAAAGCGCGTGGCCGACATGGCGGCGCTGCATGGTATCCGCGTTGTCCCGCACGTCTGGGGCACCGCGGTCCATATCGCCGCCGCCCTTCAGTTCATGGCAGCGATGGTTCCGAGCCCGGTGCGGGTCAACCCTATCGAACCGATCCTTGAATTCGATCGCACCGAAAACCCATTCCGCCAGGCCGTCGTCAAGGCGCCGATCGAGCATGTGCGCGGTTTGGTCAAAATCCCCGATGGGCCGGGCCTCGGCATCGAGATCAACCGCGACGCGCTTGCCGAGTTCCGGATGAAGGACGACTGAGATGCTGGTTCGACCGCTTTCCGGCCGTCCGCTGCAGACACCCTTGCCGAAAGGCACGGTGGACACGCAGATGCACATGTACCTGCCGGGTTTCCCGGCAAGACCCGGCGGTCCGGACCTGCCGGCCGGCACGCTGCCCGATGCGGCACAATATCGGCAGATCATGACCTGGCTCGGCATCGACCGGGTGATCATCACCCAGGGCAATGCGCACCAGCGCGACAACGCCAATCTGATTGCTTGCCTGGCTGCCATGGGCACCGTCGCCCGCGGCGTGGCAGCCTTCGGCAGCGACATATCGGATAGCGAACTCGACGCCTTCTTCGCAGCCGGCGTCGTCGGCGCGCGCATCATGGATCTGCCCGGCGGTGCTGTCCGCCTCAGTGAACTGGAGGCAATCAACGATCGCTGCGCCGCGCGCGGCTGGATGATCGCCGTTCAATTCGATGGCACACACATCCTCGACCACGAAGCACGCCTGAAAAGCCTGAAATCCCGCTGGGTGTTCGATCATCACGGCAAGTTCTTTTCTGGCGCAACGCCTGACGGACCTGAAATTGCGGCTGTCAAACGGTTGATCGATGGCGGAAAATGCTGGTTCAAATTCGCCGGCGTTTACGAATCCTCAAAGAACGGCGGACCCGATTATGCCGACGTCGCCGCGTTTTCGCGCAGCATTGCGGCACATGCGCCCGAGCGCATCGTCTGGGGCAGCAACTGGCCGCACAATCTGGCGAAGACCATCGAGGATTATCCCCACGACTCCGATCTGACCGACACCGTGCTTGGCTGGCTGCCCGACGAGGCGGCGCGCAAGCTGGCACTTATCGACAATCCGGAAGAACTCTACGGCCTTCCGCCTTTCGCAGGCGGGGGCGGCTGATTGTTGCATGCGTTTGGGGCGAGGAGGCTCCCGACGAGAATTCAAAGGAGGAGAAAAAATGAAAATCGCCAAATCGCTTTGCCTAGCCCTGGGTCTGACCCTTGGCACCGGCACCCTGCATGCCCAGGAAATCACGCTCCGCTCGGCGGATATCCACCCGGACGGCTACCCGACGGTCGAGGCGGTCAAGTACATGGGCGAGCTCCTTTCGCAGCGCACCAATGGCCGCATCAAGATTGAGGTGACGAACAACGCGGCGCTTGGCACCGAGAAGGATACGATCGAGCAGACCCGCTTCGGCGTCATCGACATGAACCGCGTCAACGCGGCTCCCTTCAACAACCTCGTGCCGCAGACCGTGGTGCTTGGCCTGCCCTTCCTGTTCCGCTCCACCGAACACATGCACAAGACCGTCGATGGTCCGATCGGCGACGAAGTGCTTGCCGCCTTCGAACCGCATGGCCTCATCGGGCTTGCGTTCTACGATTCCGGCGCACGCTCTTTTTACTCGACCAAGAAGCCGATCGAGAAGCTGGAAGACCTCAAGGGCATGAAGGTTCGCGTACAGCAGTCCGATCTCTGGATCGCCATGATGGAAGCCTTCGGCGCCAATGCGACGCCCATGCCCTTCGGCGAAGTCTACTCGTCGCTGGAGACCGGCGTGGTGGATGCGGCGGAAAACAACTGGCCGTCGTACGAGTCCTCGCGCCACTTTGAAGTTGCAAAGAACTACACGCTGACAGAACATTCGCTCAATCCGGAAATCCTCGTCATCTCCAAGATCAGCTGGGACAAGCTTTCGGCGGACGACCAGAAGGTCCTGAAGGATGCCGCGAAAGAATCGGTCGCAAAGATGCGCGAGCTTTGGACGGCACGCGAAAAGGCCTCGGAGGAAAAGGTCCGCGCATCCGGCGTGAACGTGATCACGCCTGACAAAGCCGAATTTTCGGCAGCGATGAAACCGGTCTATGACCGCTTCGTTACCGACCCGCAGATGAAGGACCTGCTGGAGCGGATCCGCGCCATCAACTGACGATCTCGGCCAGCCACGTCACGCCGGCGGGGCTGGCCCTGCATTAACGGACATCGATTTGGATGTGGGTCCAGAGCCTAGGGAGGAAAAGGCAATGTGGCGTTTCATGCAGGCCGTGCGACCTGTGCTGTCCTGGCTGAGCCGGGTTTCGCTCTATATCTCAGGCCTGGGCATGGTGGCGATGACGATCATCGTCGGCTGGCAGGTCTTTGCCCGCTACATCCTCAACGATACGCCGAGCTGGTCCGAGCCGTTGTCGCTCCATCTGATGTCCTGGTTCATCATTCTCGGCGCCGCCGTCGGTGTGCGAGAAAGCGTGCACCTTGGGCTCGACTTCGTTCGCCATTCCGCTCCACCCTTCATCCAGAGGGTAATGGATCTCATGAGCCTTGGCCTCATTGTGCTGTTCGGGCTCTCCATGACCGTCTATTCCACCCTGCTTGCTGCCGGTACATGGACCGCGACAATCCCGGTGCTTGGCTGGCCGGGCGGCGTCGATTTTTTCCCGATGATCGCGGGCGGCGTGCTGTTTGCGCTGTTTGCGGCCGAACGGTTCATGGACGTTCTGCTTGGAGCAGACGTCGCAGCTGACGTCGTCCTGCAGGAGGCTGCATAATGGCCTATACGATCCTTTTTGGCGTGTTCACCTTGCTGATGTTCATCGGCATGCCGATCGCGTTCTGCCTCGGCATCGCATCCGTCGCGACCGTCGCCTATCTGGGCCTGCCGGCGATCGTCGTCTTCCAGCAGATGAATTCCGGCATGAGCGTTTTCGCCATGATGGCGATCCCGTTCTTCATCTTCGCCGGCGACCTTATGGTGCGCGGCGGCATCGCTGAAAGGCTCATCCGCTTTGCAGCCGGTATCGTCGGGCATGTACGTGGCGGTCTCGGCCAGGTCAACATCGTTGCTGCGACGCTGTTTGGCGGCATTTCCGGCTCCGCGGTGGCCGATGCCTCAGCCGTCGGCGGGCTGATGATTCCGCAGATGGCGGCGCGCGGTTATGACCGCAGCTACGCCGTCAACGTTACCGTAAACGCGGCGATCATCGCCCTGATGATCCCGCCATCACATAACATGATCCTCTATTCGATCGCCGCCGGCGGCAATGTCTCGGTTGCCGACCTGTTCACCGCCGGCATCCTGCCGGGCCTGCTGCTTGCCGCCGCGTTGATGGTTACCGCCTATGTCGTTGCGCGCCGACAGGGCTACCCCTCGGAACCCTTCCCTGGCTTCCGGCGGCTCAGCTACTATCTGCTTGCTGCCGTGCCCGGGCTGCTGCTGATCGGCATCATTTTCGGGGGCGTGCGCTCCGGCGTGTTTACGGCGACGGAAAGCTCCTGCATCGCGGTCTTCTACGCCTTCCTCGTCGCCATCTTTGTCTACCGCGCGCTCGATTGGCATGGCTTCGTCGAGGCCGTCCTCCAGGCGGTACGCACCACCGCCATGGTCCTTCTCGTCATTGGCACGGCGGCATCCTTCGGCTGGCTGATGGCCTTCCTGCAGGTGCAGCAAACCATGGTCGCCGCCATCGGCGCTATATCCGACAACCCGATCATCGTGCTCCTTCTGATTAATGTCATTCTGCTCCTGCTGGGCACCTTCATGGACATGGCGCCGATGGTCATCATCTGCACGCCCGTGCTCCTGCCGGTGGTCAAGGCCTTCGGGATCGACCCCGTGCATTTCGGCGTCGTCATGATCCTCAACGCCGGCATCGGGCTGAACACGCCGCCCGTCGGCACGGTGCTTTTCGTCGGCTGTGCCGTCGGCGGCATATCGATCCGCGAGGCAATGCGCACGATCTGGCCGTTTTTCGGCGCCAGCATCGCCGTGCTGATGCTGGTCACCTATGTTCCGGCGCTATCGCTCTGGCTTCCGAGCCTTTTCAAGTAAATCCGAGCACCACAATGGAAAGCAACATCTCTGCCGGGCCGCCGCCGACAGATGCGCGGGATCACCTGGGCGCCCCAGCTGCCACCGCCCCAGCTCTGCGCCACCCGCACCCAGCAGGTGTCGGAGCCGTCCTTCTTCGCCTTGCGGTTCCAGGGGAACCAGAGCTTGATGCGGCCGTATTTGTCCGGGTGGATCTCCTCGCCCGGCGTGCCGGCGACGATCGCCACCTGCGTGCCTTCGATGCGCGGCCGCTTCGTCGCCCGGTGCGGCGTCATCGGCACGCGTGACGGCACCGCCTCGAGGCTGTTGGAATATTCCGGATC
>UCOA01000113.1 GCA_900474095.1 Hyphomicrobiales bacterium
ACCCGACACTGGCTAGCCGGGCTTACGCCGCCCGGAGCGAAGAGAACAGTCGCCTCCGCGAGATCGAGGCCGCGATCCATGAGCGCTACGATGTGACCGAGTTCCAAGAGCGCGCGGATGAAATCAGCATGGAGATCTCCGAGTTGGAGAGCGATGCCTCCGGGATCTGGGAGTCGATCACCGAGGCGTTGGCGCAAGAAGCGCCCGAGATCGACCCCGACAGCTTGCCAAGGCCGCGTCCCGCCACGCCGCCGGACGCGCCGCTTTTCGACAGCAAGCGAAGTTATCTGGAGCAGATCGACCATTACCGAAAATGGCAAGGGCGGGGAGGCACCAAATGAACCTCCACGACCTTGCCAAGCGGCTGGGCGGCGAGCTGGGACACAACGGCCATATCACGTGTCCCGGCCCCGGACATTCGTCGAAAGATCGGTCGCTGTCGGTCTGGTTCGACGGCGACGAACTCAGGGTTCACAGCTTCGCTGATGATGATTGGCAAACGTGCAAGGACCACGTGCGCGAACGCGCCGGTCTGCCGGAGTGGCAACCCAATGGCAGAAAGGAAAAGCCGCAGCCGCGGCTTTTCCGGGACCGTCACCATGAGCACATCGTCAAGGACGACGTCGAGCAACGCATCGCGCTTGTCCGCCGCATCTGGCATGAGGCGGGAGACCCGCGTGAAGCGCCGGTTATGAACTACCTCGACCATCGAGGCTTGCCGCCGCTGTCGGACGAGCAACTGCCGGTCTTCAAATATCACCAGGCTTGCCCCTTTGGTGGCGACCGCGTTCCTGCGTTGCTCGCCCGTTTCTCACCAATCGAAAATCCCGGCCTTGAGAGCGAGCCGACGGCGATCTTTCGAATCAGGCTCGACCGCTTTCGCGGCGACGGTCGGAAACTTGCACTCGGGCCGTCTCGTGACCAGGTCATCAAGCTCTGCCGGGACATCAGCCTCGGCGGCGTCGGCATCGTCGAGGGCGTCGAAAAGGGCCTTGCACTGATCGCCAGCGGGTGGCGTCCGATTTGGATAACCTCCGGCACATCGACGATGCGGACCTTCCCGGTGTTGCCGGGGATGGAGTGTTTGACGGTTTTCTCTGACCGTGACGATGCCGGTCGCGATGCGGCGCTTGCTGCCGTCGCCCGCTGGCATGACGCGGAGCGCGAAGCGCGTATCCTCCAACCGCCACCGCCGCACAAGGACTGGGATAGCTGGTTTCGTGGAGGCGGTCGGTCATGAAAACCGTCTACGACGTCGAGCGTGATGCCGAATGGGTGCACGATCCGCTCGAACCCGAGTTCGTCTCGACCTTCGGGGATGCGGTTCCCGCCCGTGAGTTTCTCGACAGCGGCTCGTTTTTCCCGATGCGCAACGTAACTGGATTAAGCGGCGACGGTGGGATCGGCAAGACAATGCTCGCGTTGCAGCTTGCCGTCGCGACCGCCTCCACGGACTTGCAATGGCTCGGCCTCGATATCCTGCGTCATGGCCGGGTCTTGTTCCTGAGCGCCGAAGATGACCGCGACGAAGTGCATATCCGGCTTGCCGATATCTGTCAGGCGGAAGGGATCAACCTGCATAGCCTGGACGAGACCTTGGCGTTCCTGCATTGCGCCGGTCATGACGTAGTGCTGGCGACCGAGGAGAAGGGACGCATAAAGCCGACCGAGACGTTCTCTCGGCTTCGAAAGGCATGTGAGAAGGTGCGGCCAAAGCTGCTGATCCTCGACCCATCCGCAAACCTATTTCAGGTCAACGAGATAAACCGCAACGCCGCGATTGGCTGCATCGGTCTCCTGCGTGGATTGGCAATTGATTTCGAAATGCACGTGCTGCTGACGGCGCATCCGTCATTGTCGGGGATGAACAGCGGTTCGGGAATGTCAGGCTCGACAGGCTGGAACAACGCCATGCGCTCTCGGCTTTATCTCACCACCAAGCGCAACCCGAACGGCGGTGACGAAGAAGAAGTCGATCCAGAGGCGCGCTATCTGACGCCGAAAAAGAGCAACTATTCGAAGCTCGGCGAGACGATCCCGCTGCGCTGGGAAGATGGCCGCTACGTGCGCGCCGACGAGGAGCGGCCATTCGACGGCGTCACCGTCCAGCACCTCGAACAGGTCCGCGCGGCGTTTCGGAATGGCGAGTACCGCTATGACGAGCGTGCCGGTGATTGGGGCGGCTATCTCGTCGCCGAGATCATTGACGTGGATATCGGCAAGGGAAAGCTCGTTCGTGATCTGACGAAAGCGGAGCAGGCCGGAAGGAGGAAGGTACGTTCGATCATTTCCGCCTGGATGCGCAGCGGCCAGATCAGCATTGTCGAGCGGAAAGATGGACGCACCGGACGGGAAACCAAGTTCTTTAGGATCGGGTGAAATGACGTTCCACACTCTTCCACAGTCTTTATTTTCACGGACGAACGCCACGCGGGTAGGTGTCCACCACACTCTTCTCTCCCTCTATAGAGGGGAGAGTGTGGAACACCGTGACCCGCCGCATATCCGAGAGTGTGGAAACCTTTCCGGCCTCATGCGAAGAGGAAGCGGATTATGACGTCGGATGAGTTCGCCGAACTGCTCGCGGGCCAAAAGGAAACGCTCGCCCGGCTTGGTCGCATCGAGCAGAAGCTTGACCAGCAGCGCGCCGAGCGAGGGACGCAGAGCATCGACCAGACCGATACGGTTTCGATTTTGCGGATGTCATGCGCCGAGCGCGGTATAGTCATAACCGCCGATGGGCGGATCGGTGAAAACGACGCCGCCACGCTGCTCGGTAAGGCGTCGCAAACGCTCCAAAATTGGCGGTATGGCGCACGGCCCCTGCCGTATAGCAAAATCGGTCGCACCGTCACCTACCATCTTCAAGACCTCGCCGCCTTTCTTGACGGCGGAAAAAACGACGCCTAACCGCCCGAAACCGCCCGAAAGTACCCGAAACTCACTTTCCAGCAGACGCGGCCCGACGCGATACTTGTGACCAAACATTCAGCAAGAGGTCGCCGCCTATGTCTTCCGTTTCAATTTTACCACGGGGCTCAGCTTTCACCCGTTTTGCGATGGCGCTCGCGATCACGAAAGGCGATCTGTCGGACGCAGCCGAGGTTGCCGCCGGTCGATGGGGCCCGATGTCGCCCGCAGCGCGCGTCGCGAAAGACGTCGTCGGCGCTGGCCAGCTGAGTGGCGCTTCCGGCACTTGGGGCAGTGAACTTGCAGGCGGCGATCTCTCGGCGGCCTCGATGGAGTTCTTCAATCTCGTGGCCGAGCGCAGCATCATTGGAAGGATGGCCGGGCTGCGGCGAATGCCGCTCCTGACCCGAGCGATCTCAGTCATCGGCGGCAGCACTTCGCATTGGGTCGGAGGAGGCAAACCCAAGCCGATTAGTGCCCTGCTGTTCGGCGACACGCTCTTGCCGCCGCGCAAGGTTATAGCGCTCACGGTCGTCACGCGAGAACTGCTCGAAAGCTCTGATCCGGCGGCTGAAGGCGTGATCCGAAACGATCTCATCCGCGCCGTCGTCGATGCGCTCGATGTCGCGTTTGCTGATCCGGCGAACGCTGGCGTCGCCGATGTTATGCCTCCATCGATTACCAACGGTGTGACGCCGTCCGCCGATATTCAGGCGCTGATCCGGGACTTCAGCGGGGATCTGTCCGCCGCCGTGCTTCTTATGAACCCGGCGACAGCGGTTTCCCTGTCGAGCGCGACCAATCCGAACATCGGAGCGCGCGGCGGCGAATTGGTCGGCGTGCCGGTTGTCACGGCGAGGAGCGTGGCCGAGGGCGACATCGCGCTGGTCGATCCGACCGGCATTGCGCTCGGCGAAGGCCATGCCGCTGTGCGCGTCACGACTGAGGCGACGGTTGAAATGCTGGATAGTTCACTCCAGCAGGACGCTACCGACGGCACCGGCACCTCGCTGGTCTCGCTATGGCAGAGCAACGCGGTGGGAATCCTCGCCGAGCGGGCTATAAACTGGCAAACCGTCCGTCCCGGCAGCGTCGGCTACATCGCCGCCAGCAGCGGCTGATAGGAGGCACAAATGGCATTCGATGGAAAAGCATTTGGCAAGGAAGTCGTTGAAATCGTTAAGGATTACCTCCGCCGTCAGATTGAGCCGCTGGAGGCCCGCATCGCCGCTCTGGAGACCGAGGCAGGCGTCAAGGCGAGCAAGACTGTCGTCCGCATCGCGGCGCCGACGCGGCAGGCACGACCATGACCACCACCACCATCTCCTTCACCCGCGCGGAGATCAAAGCTACCTGCGAGAATGTCGTTGCCGCATTTTACGGCACCTTCGGACGCCGCCCGACACCGCGAGAGCGTGAGTTAATTGTCGACACCCTTTTCAGGTTTTTCATAGAACCCCATGCGCCTTCGAACAAGTTGCATTAAACCCCAGGGGGGGCGGGTCGGTCTTCGGATCGCCGCCCCCGTAGGGCCCGCGCGGGAGTCACGCACGGATTTTTTTTGGCGTCACGAAAAAACTGGCTGAGACAGGTTTCATGAGTTTTTCCAGTCCGTCTATGAAAAAGCCGCATAGAGGCGGTCGCCCGCCGCATAGGCCGTCCGAAAGGGACCGGCGGATTGTCGAATTGGCCGCGTCTCATGCTGTTCCGACGATCAAAATCGCGGAAATCCTCGGCGTCTCTTTGAAGACGCTTTTCAAGCACTATCGAGGCGAACTCGACAAAGGGGCCGCGCGGCTCGAAGCCAAGCTCGCTCTGCATCTCTATCGGATTGCCGCTGGCGATGACGCGGTCGCGTTACGGGCGATTGCCTTCGTGCTGCAATGCCGATTTGGATGGTCGCCATTTTTGCCGCATCGCTGATTGGTGGTTGATCGGTCAAACAGCGTCAGGCGGTGCGAAGAAGCAGTTTAGGTCGTCTTCGGTCGGGTGAAGGCAAACGTGGTAGTCGTCGTCACCGGAAGGAATTTCGTCGCCGTAGGGAACAAAAAACTGGTGGCTCCTGGTCGCTCTATGATGGTCTCCAGGAAGTATGAAAACCGAATATCCATGAGGTCCTCTTGTCACGTCAGCGCTAGGTATGGCCTCGCAATCGCCGCCGGTTTTCTGATCCTTGCAGCATGCGGGCGGGTACGTCCAACTGCTGCTAGCCTGGTGGGCATCGCTCCGGACGAGAAAGCCGATCAACAGGGCTGCGCATAGGATTGCGACGACGGCTGTAGAGGACGTGAAAGTCAATGCTAGCCGCACGCGCTCATAACAACCTCGATCCATGTGCCAAAATTCCCGTGGCCGAGTGCCGCCTTCTGCTCGATCAGTTCGCGGCCCACCTCGATGATGCTTTCGGCGGCGAGCTGCATCCGCCCGCGTATCCGCTCGGCAGCGGGCGCTTATCGGCGTTCTACGCGGCCATTTCCGCGCGGCGGCATATTCCCCGGCTATGCCCGCGAAATCGCGCCGTCGGCGGCCACAGGCGGCAAAGCGGGGGACCTCACCGGCAATTACTTCACCGTGATCTTCCCAAAGGACGGGCTGCTGTATGCGCTCTTGGTTTTTTCATAGGAAGCGCAACCTTCCTTCCCTCTTCGAATTTTTTGCCAAGTGACACAAAGCTCGTTGCCCTTGAACTTCCAGGTTCCTGTCTGCTTTTCCTGTCCAGAAACGATTTCGGACTTTCCGCCGGGCTTGTGACTAGCGCAGACAACCCCCGCTTTCGCGTCAATGCACAGCACCCTTCCGATCAGTTCCCCTTCGATCTGTTTAGCGGTCATTGTTTCTGCCAATGCTGGCGGCATCAATGCGAAGATTCCGCCAAGACAAAATATCAGCCGTCGCATTGTCCTTCCTCCCCTGCAAAAAGCCTTCCAACTCTCTACGCGGAAAGGGGAGTTCCATCCATTTAGTAGTCTGGCTAAACGAGCACCCTTTCGGATGATGGCTTCCATGAGGTTGCGGAAAGACGGCGCTCGCAAGCGGCAAAGCGGGCCATCAGCGCCGGGTAGCTATGCCCCACAATTCACAGAGCGTATCAAGGCAAGAGCGCAGATCGTCGGCGGCGTTGAGCTTCGCCCGCTTCGAGCTGCCGGGGCGGACGACTTCCCCCAAGGAATACCCTTCGCCACAAATTCGCGATACAAGCCAGTAACCCTGCTCGCCAAGCAGGGGGCGAACGCGCCGAAGCTGGTCGGCAGCGTGCATCTGCCGCTCGCTTATTGGATCGGCCCGTTTGCCGCCGTCTACAGGTTCCCGTCCGTAATCAATTGCCCGCGTACCCCTGCACACTGCTTCCCATAGCGCCCGGAATTTGGATGCGGCGGCGAGCTGAGCGTCGTCCAGACGCCCGCGCGAATAGAGCATCGTTATCGCGCTTTCTTTGATGTTGATGATGGCCGGGATCACACGCGGGTTTGTGCGGTCACCGGAATGCGCGCGGCTATAGAACGGATTTTCGACGGTGACCGCGCGCAACGAGCGGTGCGGATCGGCGGCGGGTTTTCTTTTCGACGGCGCGGGCATGACGCAAGAATGCCAGATTGCCGGGGAAGCGTCACCAATTTCAGCACGCCCTGTTCCAGGTGCATTTCATGTTCTTACGGAGGCGTTTTGTGCGCCATCTATGTCGCAGTCTATGTCGCATGGACGCACCGGTACGAAAAAGGACGCATTGAAATACAACGGTATTTAGTGCGACATGACTGCGACATGAGGCTTATCATGGATTTCATAACTAGCGGAGTCTATTGCGAAATTCGCTATTTATGAAATCGAGTTGCCCGGATTTGTTATCCGGGCAATTCTTTTTGGCTTTACTGGCCGGTGACCACCTTGGTCCAGAGGCGTGTCGCCACGCGCTGCGTTTTCGGATCCCACGGCGAGATCGTGTAGAGCTTCTGCATCGTCGCTTCATCCGGGTAGATCGCCGGGTCTTCGAGCACGTCCTTGGAGATGAACTGCTGCGCAGCCTTGTTGGCATTGGCATAGAAGACATAGTCGGTCGCCTTGGCGATGACTTCGGGTTTCATCATGTAGTTCATGAATTCATGCGCTTCTGCGACATGCGGTGCGTCTGCCGGGATGGCCATCATGTCGAACCACATCTGGGCGCCCTGATGCGGAATCGCATAGTTGACTTCAACCCCCGCTTTTGCTTCCGACGCGCGGTCGCGGGCCTGCAGAACATCTCCCGAATATCCAAAGGCGATGCAGATATCTCCATTGGCAAGCGCATTGATGTATTCGGAGGAGTGGAACTTGCGGATGAACGGCCGGGCCGATGTAAGCAGTTCGCCTGCCTTTGCGAGATCGGCTGGATCATGACTGTCCGGCGGCAGGCCTAGGTACGTAAGTGCAGCCGGGAACACGTCCTTCGGGGCATCCAGCACATAGATGCCGCAATCCTTGAACTTCGCAGCGATCGCCGGGTCGAAAATTACTTCAAGGCCGGGCCGAGTGTCTGGACCGAGAATTTCCTTCACTTTGGCGACGTTGTAGCCGATACCGTTGGTGCCCCACATATAGTCGATGGCGTATTCGTTGCCGGGATCGTATTTCGCTGTGCGCTCCATCACCATGTCCCACATATTGGACAGATTGGGCAGCTTCGACTTGTCGAGCTTCTGGAACACACCCGCCTGAATCTGGCGCTGGAGGAAGTCGGCGGTCGGAACGACCACGTCGTAGCCGGAGCCGCCCGCCAGAAGCTTGGTTTCCACGATCTCATTCGAATCGAAGACGTCGTAGACGACCTTGATGCCGGTTTCCTTGGTGAAATCTTCCAGAATGCTGGCGTCGATATAATCGGACCAGTTGTAAACGTTGACGACACGCTCCTGCGCGGTCGCAAGCGACGCGGATCCGGTAAGGATCAGCGCAGCAAAGGCAGTGGTAAACTTGCGCGACATGGAATTCCCCTTTTTATCGAGCTCCCGGATGCCGCGCCATCGCCGCGCGTCAAACGATCGAGCCCGTATGCGTCTGGAAGTTAGGCATGTTTTCCGGCAACCACAAGCGCTTTTACGGGGTGCCGAAGGCATGGAACGCGTCATGGCTAATTTTAGCAAGCGCTACAAAAAACATGAATCTTTTCAACGCCCAGTTAACGGCAGATCCATCATTCGGCCAACGCCTGAGCAGAGGCTGCTATTGAAAGTCGAAGGCGCTCAAACCCGTCACCATCTCGTCAAGCCCGAGCGGCCGGGTGACCGGCGGTTCAGCCCGCGCAAGACAACCCTGCCGCTCGCAAAGCCGACAGGCCGTGCCGCCGGCAATGGTCGCGATCGGCACCTCGCCGTAGACGGTTTCCTGTGCGTGAGCGGCATCGCAGCCAATCATGATCGCCGTGCGCCGAATGCGCTCCTGAAAGTTTGCGCGGGGGCCGTCGATCGTCCGGGCAAGCACCAGGAACTCGCCGCCGCCAAAAACCTCCATGCGATCCGCGAGGATCTGGCCGACCTGCGCAAACGCCGCATGAATGTTGAGCTTCGGACAGTTGCCGCCGAACCGCGCCTGCGGAAAACCCTGCGCGCCGGACTTGCGAAGGCGGTGTCCGGCATGATCGATCTCCATCAGGAAGAACGGTACGGCCGAAGCGGCCGGACGCTGGAGCGTCACCAGCCGGCTCGCCGCCTGCTCGAAGGACACCTGGAAGCGGGCGCTCAGAACATCAAGGTCGTATTTCGCGCGCTGCGCCGCCGCAAGAAATGCAGCATAGGGCATCATGATCGCGTGCGCTGCGTAGCGGGCCAGTTCGAAACGTCCGATGCGCCGGGCCTCGCCCGTTGAAAATGCCAATTGATCGAGGTCGGCGGCGATCGCTTCCGGAAAGGCGATCTGGGCTGCTTCCATCGCGATCTCGCGCAACTGATCCTGTGCGGACAGTCTCTCCGACAGGAAAAGCCTCATGGAGTGACGGTCGAAACGACGGCGCAGATCCGGCATCACATGCACCGGCAACGCCCGCACCGACAGGCCATGCTCCCTCCGCAGCCAGCCCTTCAGCGCGCCGGCGAGATCGTCGCCGGGTGACAGCCGGGCGTGGAACGCTTCGGCAGCCTCGTCGATCGCCGCGAAATAATGCGGGCGACTTTCGAGTACCTCGCGGACTTCATCCATCGGCAGTCGTGCATCGGACAAAGCCGCCATATGCCCTTGTCCCGACAGAAGGCCGCTCAGATCCTTCAACCGTGAGGACTGCTCCCGATAGGCGCGAAAGAGCTTGAGGATGCCGGTCGCGACATTGGGCGCAGCCTCGGCCACCTCGATCAGTTCCTGATCTCCCGGCAACTCGCCGGCGAGCAGCGGATCAGCGAACATCTCGCGCAACTGCGCGACGCTGCCGGACGCCTCCCCCTGCAATTCGTCGAGATCGACCTTGTAGACCGAAGCCAGTTTCAACAGCAGTTGCACCGTGAGCGGCCGCTGGTTGCGTTCGATGAGATTGAGATAGGATGGCGAGATGCCGAGCGCCTCCGCCATCGCCGTCTGCGTCAGCGACAGGCCATTGCGGATGCGCCGCACGCGAGCACCGGCGAAAATCTTGTTCTCAGCCATTTGTCATGCCTTTTACAATTTTTAGGCCAAAGTAGTTATTTACATATTTTACAAAATTACAGAAGCCTCTTGTAAAACACAAGACATGATAACCTCTTTCGCGGCCGCAAAAATCCTTTTGTGCTGGCGACTTTGTGCAGCGCACTGTAAAACTAGTCACATCAAATTCGAAGTTTGAACGGCATTAAACCAAAGTCGAATACCGTTCAGAAATTGGCAGGAGGATGTTTATGACTGATTTTTACAATCTCGTTTCAGGTGCACCGCAGGGCCGTTTCGACGGCATAGAGCGCCCGTACACCGCAGAGGACGTCAAGCGTCTGCGCGGCTCCGTCCAGATCAAGCACACGCTGGCCGAAATGGGTGCGAACCGGCTGTGGCAGCTCATCCACGAGGAGGATTTCGTCAATGCGCTGGGTGCGCTCTCCGGCAACCAGGCTATGCAGATGATCCGCGCCGGCCTCAAGGCGATCTACCTCTCCGGCTGGCAGGTCGCTGCCGACGCCAATACGGCATCCGCCATGTATCCCGACCAGTCGCTCTATCCGGCCAATGCCGCGCCCGAGCTTGCCAAGCGCATTAACCGGACACTGCAGCGTGCCGACCAGATCGAGACCTCGGAAGGCAAGGGCCTTTCCGTCGACACATGGTTCGCGCCGATCGTTGCCGATGCGGAAGCCGGTTTCGGCGGGCCGCTCAATGCCTTCGAGATCATGAAAGCCTTCATCGAGGCGGGTGCGGCCGGTGTCCATTACGAGGACCAGCTGGCATCGGAAAAGAAGTGCGGCCATCTCGGCGGCAAGGTCCTGATCCCGACCGCCGCCCATATCCGCAATCTCAACGCCGCACGGCTTGCCGCCGACGTCATGGGCACGCCGACGTTGGTCATCGCACGGACCGACGCGGAAGCCGCGAAGCTTCTTACCTCCGACATCGACGAGCGCGACCGGCCCTTCGTCGATTATGACGCCGGCCGCACGGTCGAAGGCTTCTATCAGGTGAAGAACGGCATCGAGCCCTGCATCGCCCGCGCCATCGCCTACGCGCCGAACTGCGACCTGATCTGGTGCGAGACCTCGAAGCCGGATCTCGAACAGGCCCGCAAGTTTGCCGAGGGCGTGCATAAGGCGCATCCGGGCAAGCTGCTCGCCTATAACTGCTCGCCGTCGTTCAACTGGAAGAAGAACCTCGACGACGCGACGATCGCCAAGTTCCAGCGCGAGCTGGGTGCGATGGGCTACAAGTTCCAGTTCATCACGCTCGCGGGCTTCCACCAGCTGAACTTCGGCATGTTCGAACTCGCCCGCGGCTACAAGGATCGCCAGATGGCTGCCTATTCGGAGCTGCAGGAGGCGGAATTCGCCGCCGAGGTCAACGGCTACACCGCAACCAAGCACCAGCGCGAAGTCGGCACCGGCTATTTCGATGCCGTATCGATGGCGATTACCGGCGGGAAGTCTTCCACCACCGCCATGCACGAATCGACCGAACACGACCAGTTCCGCCCGGCGGCGGAGTGAGGAGCCCCTCCCCCACCCGGATAAGGGTTGGGAGAGGCTTTGAAATAGACGTCAAGAACCCCATCAGAGGAGAAATGCCATGACAGTCCAGACACGCGTCAAGGAACGGGCCGAAGAACAGTCGTCGGCCATGACACCGGAACAACAGGCGATGATCCGCATGGTCGCCAACGACCTGCACCGCCTCAACCAGGCCGTCATGAAGGCGGTGGACGCCGGCGTTTCCGTCGAGCTCGTCCGCTCGGCCCGGCACCACGGCGGCGAAGGCAACTGGGGTGATCTTTTGATCCCCGTCATCGTCACGCAGGGCCGTGGCTGAGACACGATCCTCTGTCCATGAAAATCCCGGCGGGACTGTTGTTGCCCGCCGGGATTTTGCGTTTCTGGCCGAGCATCCAAGCGGACCTAACAACGAAGCCCGCCGTGAGGCTAAACGCTGCGGCTGGGCCGCTTGCCGGCGAAAAGGTCGGCGTGACTTTTTACCAGTCGAAACAGGCGCTCCGAGACGGTACGGATCTCACGGCGATGGCGATCCTCGGTGTTTGTCACGATCCACTGCCCATGGCGGAGCTGCTTCACCTCGTCGCCCGCCCGTTCGAGGCCGGGATCGAGATCGCCGACGAAACAGGGCAGCACCGCCTGCCCGGCGCCAGCCCGCGCTAAGTCGAGCAGCGAACGCGGCCGGCTGACGATGACGGCGATCGAGGCTGGCGCCCGTTCGTGTGGCCAGCGCAAATAGGGCGAGATCGCATCTTCCTCCGACACGGCGAGCCAGGCTGTAGCCAGTCCGTCGGGCGCATTGCGCTGGCGGTAGGCGGCATAGGCGACCTCGCCCATGTGACGGCTCGTAAGGTTCGCCTCTTCCGGCATGACCGCCCGGACGCCAACGTCACTTTCCCGATGCGCCAGCGTTGCCCGCCGCTCGGAAACGGACATGTCGAGCCGGAAACCGTCGCGTTCGCTCCAGATGGCCTGGATATTCTCGCAGACCAGCCAGGTCACCCAGGTCCCGGCCATCAGCCGCACCACCGCCGAGCCGTGCGCTTCCTGGCGCCATGTCTCCACCTTGCGCACGACGGCGTCCATCGGCTGAAGTTGCTCGAACAAGGACTGCCCGTCGGCGGTCAACCGGTAGCCGGTCTGGCTGCGCAGAAAGAGTTGTCGGCCGATTGCCTGCTCAAGATCGAGCACGCGGCGGCCAACCGTCGCCGGGCTGAGACCGCTCACCAGGGCGGCAGCGGTCAGTCCGCCGTGACGGGCGACAGCTAAAAATGTTTGATAGGCATCCCAGTTGACGTCTTTCATTGATGAATGACATACGTCAGTTTCTTCCGTTTATAAACCAATTTTTGAAGCATAGATTGAAGCTGTTCAAGCGCGGCCATAATAGCCGCCTATCCCAATCAAAGGAGGCTGGCATGCTGGGACCGACCCGGCAACGGCTTCCTATTGCCCAAAGGAAACGCACAATGCCGGAAATGGTCGGAATAGTCCTGCTGGCGGACATGCTGTCGAAAGACGGCCGCAGGCGACATGAGTTCGAGGAGTTGCGCAACCGGAGTCGCCTGCCCGGCAGGCTTGCGGCAGCCGTACAGAGGTTTCGCCTGCGCTGGCTACGGTGATGCTGCAAAACGCAAAACCCTGGCCGACGTCATTTCGGCGTCGGCCAGGTTTTTCTGTCTTCTAGGACAGAGCCGCTCAGGCGGCGCGACTGACCTGGCGCTGGACATTCGCCCGTTCCAGGCTGAACTGTTCCACCAGCGTCATGAGCATATCCGCCTCGTCTGCCAGTTCGCGGCTGGCATTGGTCGTGTCGGCGACCATCGAAGCATTCTGCTGGGTCATCTGGTCCATCTGGTTGACCGATCCGTTGACCTCCTGCAGGGCGGATGACTGGTCCCTGCTGGCGGTGGCGATCATTTCGACATGCTGGCTGATGGCGACAATCTGCTTGCTGATCGAGGCGAGCACGGCGCCCGTCTCCTGCACCAGCGCGGAGCCGGTGCTGACTTCGCTGGTCGACTTGTCGATCAGCGTCTTGATCTCCTTGGCAGCATTGGCCGAGCGCTGCGCCAGTTCCCGCACTTCCTGCGCAACTACAGCAAAGCCCTTGCCAGCATCGCCTGCCCGTGCCGCCTCGATGCCGGCGTTCAGCGCCAGGAGGTTGGTTTGGAAGGCGATGTCATCGATGACCTCAATAATCTGTTCGATCTGGTGCGAGGCATCCTCGATCCGGCCCATCGCGGCGATGGCGTTCGCGACGACGCTTGCCGAACTGTCGGCACTCTTCTTGGTTTCGGCGACGGCGCGGTTGGTTTCCTGCGCCCGTCCGGACGAGGACTTGACGGTGACCGTGATTTCCTCGACGGCGGCTGCCGTTTCCTCCAGAGACGCCGCCTGCGCTTCGGTGCGCTTTGAAAGCGCATCAGCCGACGACAGCATGCGGCCGCCATTGCGCTGGATCGCCTGGGCATTGTCGCGGATACGGGAAAGTGTTTCCTGCAGTCGGGTGACCGAACCGTTGAAGTCGGTGCGCAGCTGTTCGAGACGGCCGGTGAACGGTGTATCGATCTGCTGCGTGAGGTCTCCCTGAGATAAACGGCCGAGGCCGGCTGCGATAGCGTTCACCGCAAAATCGATCTCGCGGTCCATCTCCCGTTTTTCAAGGTCACGGCGCGAACGCTCCTCGTCCGTTTCAAGGCGGCGATTTTCGCTTTCGATTTCCATCTGCAGCTTCGACAGCGCATTTTCGCGGAAGACGGCGAGTGCGCGGGCAATGCCGCCAAACTCGTTCTTCCTGTCGAGATAAGGAACGGAAACATCCAGATTGCCCGAAGAAATGGTCTCGACCGAACCTGTCAATATGCCAAGCGGCCGGATGGATGCGCGGATCGCCGCGTAGGCGAGCATGCCGACGACGATCATCACCCCGGTGCCAATCGCTAAGATCAAATACTGAAGATAGTTGATCTTGCTGAAATAGACTTCCGTCGGAATACCGATGAACAACATGCCGACATTGGCACCAGCAGCGTTTTTCACCGGGAAATATCCGGTGATATAGTCGCGCCCGAACAGCACCGCCGGCCCGTAATAGGCCTCACCCTTGGCGAGGAACGCCTGTGCCGGATGGTCGGCGGCAAGCTTCGTTCCGACGGCGCGATCGCCGTTTTCCTTCTTCACGTTCGTCGAAATGCGGACGTAGTCGCTGCCCTGCTTCTCGAAGATCGTCGCCACCCCGCCGATCGTCTGGGCGGTGCGGTCAACAAGATCGTGATCGGGAAGCGCGGCCATCTTGTCTTCGGTCACGCTCGCCAGGGTTCCATCCTTCACCTCGATCGCCGCGTCCGGCACCTTCATGCCGTAGAGCACGGCCATGGCGCGACTTGCGTCGCGGGCGTCCATGGTTGCGTCCCCCATCACGTAGCTACGCAAATTGTAGTGCATGACGCCGGCGATCGTCGCGGTGCTAAGGAAGATCAGCCCCAGCGTAATGGCGACGAGCTGGGATACGACTGAGGACTTGAAAAACCGGAGCATCGAATGGCCTTCAAAAAGGAGTAATTTATAATACTCTTAAGTTGAAAGCTTTAAAAAACGGTGAGAAAACCCAGCAATTCAAGGCTTTCCGAAGGAATCTGACGAACATTTCCTAACTAAAATGCCCGACCGCGAGGGCCGGGCATCGGAGTCTCGTTCAGCTCCGCTTAAGCGGCACGGACGAGCTTGCGGCCGCCAGTCGCCGGCTCGAGGCGGAACTGCTCGACGAGCATCATCAACGTGTCGGCCTGGTTTGCGAGTTCGCGGCTGGCACTGGTCGCCTGATCGACCATGGTGGCGTTCTGCTGGGTCATCTGGTCCATCTGGTTGACCGAGCCGTTCACCTCATGCAGCGCAGCCGCCTGATCGCGGCTTGCGGTCGCGATCATCTCGACATGGCCGCTGACCGAGAGGATCTGCTGGCTGATCGAGGCGAGCACGGCACCGGTTTCCTGGACCAGTTGCGAGCCGGAATTCACTTCGGTGGTCGACTTGTTGATCAGCCCCTTGATCTCACGCGCCGCTCCCGCCGAGCGTTGGGCGAGTTCGCGCACTTCCTGGGCAACCACGGCGAACCCCTTGCCCGCATCGCCGGCGCGCGCCGCCTCGATGCCGGCATTGAGCGCCAGCAGGTTGGTCTGGAAGGCAATTTCGTCGATCACCTCGATGATCTGCTCGATCTGGCGCGAGGCGTCCTCGATGCGGCCCATCGCGGCAATCGCGTTGCTGACGACGACCGCCGAGCTGTCGGCGCTCTTCTTGGTATGCGTGACCGCGACATTTGCCTCATGCGCGCGTTCGGCCGACGAGCGCACCGTGACGGTGATCTGGTCCACGGCGGCCGCGGTTTCCTCGAGCGACGCAGCCTGCGCTTCGGTCCGCTTCGACAGGGAATCTGCGGAGGCATGCATGTCGTTGCCGCTGCGCTGGATCAGGAGCGCGTTGTTGCGAATCTGCACGAGCGTGTCCTGCAGGCGGATCAGCGAGCCGTTGAAGTCCATGCGCAGCTGCTCGAGCCGGCCGGTGAACGGCGTGTCGATCTGCTGGGAGAGATCGCCCTGCGCCAGGCGACCGAGACCGGCTGCGAGCTGGCTGACGGCAAAATCGATCTGGCTGTCGAGTGCGCGTTTTTCGGCATCGTTGCGCAGGCGCTCGGCTTCCGCCTGGGCGCGTTGCTCTTCGCTCTCGGCTTCGATGCGAACCTTGGACAGGGCGTTTTCCTTGAAGATGCCGAGGGCCCGGGCCATGTCGCCGATCTCGTCGCGGCGGGCGCCGCCATCGATCGAGGTGTCGAGCGCACCGTCGGCAAGGCGGCGCATCGCGGCGGTAATCTGACCGATCGGGCCTTTCAGCGTCAGCACCAGGGCACCGCCCGCCAGAAGCGCGATCAGGATGCCGGTCACGGTTGCGAACACGGAGACCTGATTGGCCTTGTCGCGCTCGACCGATGCCGTCGTCTTCTGTCCCTCGGCAAAAGCGGTCAATTGACCCCAGATGTCATCGATCTCGGCGGCGGCCACGGTAAATTCGGCTTGGCGCTTCTGGCTGATGTCGACGAGCGCGGTGCTGTCGCTGGTCATCTTCTCGATGATGGGCTTCAGCGCGTTGACAAGCTTTGAGAAGAACTCCAGATCGCCGGCCGTGCCTGCGAGGCTCTGGATATCCACCTCCATGACCTTGAATTCGCGGGCCAGGCGCTGACGGCCTTCCTCGTCGGATTTTTCAAGGAAACTCGCAGCCGCGATGCGGATCGAATAAACCGAGTTCACCAGCTTGCGGGTGTCCGTCAGCACGGCACCGGCCTTGACGAGCGGAGCGTCGAGCTTGCCGAACGTCGCCGTCGCCTCGCGCATTTTCAGGCCCGCTGCGGTGTGGAGCTGGATGCTCGTCTGGCGGAAGCGGGCCATGAGCTTGCCGATGGCAGCAGCCGTCTCGTCGCTCTTGTCGCCACTGTCGATCAAGACCTTGATCTCGCCGATGGTCTTCTTGAAGGTTTCCGCGACCGCCTTCTGGTTTGCCGGCATGCCGGAACTGATCTTGCGCAGCACCTTGGTCATGGGGCCATAGGAATCGGCTGCGACCTTGATCTTTGCTTCGGCGTCGGCCGCCTTTCCGAAACTCGAATTGAAAGCAACCAATGTATCGCTGGAGGAGGTCAGGCGCTCGGCCTCGCGCAGAAGCGTCTTGGCAGACTCTTCGTCCTTGCGGACGACGCGCTCCATCTTGGTGGCTTCCTCCAGCACCTTCATCTGCTCGCCGAGCAGGTTGCCGAGGCTCGCGCTGATGGACTTGCGCAGGCTTACTTCGTTTTCATAGAGCGTCCAGAGCTGGCCGACCCGCTCACCGATCTTGGTGCTGCCGTCAACGGCTTGCTGCAATTGCTGGCGGCCTTCGTCGTCAACGACCTGTGACAGAGTGTCCGCGAGCACGCCTTGCTGTGCCTCCAGCTTCGTGACGACCGCCTGCCGGGTTTGCTCCGAAGTGTTCTGAAGGAAAGCATTCATGCCGGCATAGACATCCTTGAAGCCGCTCAGGGACTGCAGCACGCTGTTGGAGATTTCCATCCGCCCCTGCAGCAATCCGGACGCGTAAAGGCCGGTGATACCGACCGCGCAGATGCTGACGACGAAGGGCAGGATGAATAGAAGCACCTTGGTCTGGATTTTGAAGCGGGCAAGAATCTTGTCGATGAACATGAACGCACCTTGGCTCGCAGCCTGCATCCGCCCTCCACAAGCCCTACAGGCCTTCCCGGTGCGCCAACAAGCTGATGATTTAACTTAAAAATCATACGGCGTTCCGCCGCCAGCCTGCCAGGCATTCATTGCATGACCCGCCCATCCCCATAGGCGACATCACGGCAGACTCCGTTGTGGTGCATTCTTCAACGGGAAGAATTAATATTTGAATAAATACGACTTATTTCGTTTTTCATACGCTGAGGCGAGGATATTGGAAGAACGAAAACCGGCCTTCAAGCGCAGCGCAATTGGGGGGCGGGCAATGGTTTAGCCAATCGGCAGCAGATGTACCCACCGGTCGCTGCGCGACTGGTGTTTGGGTTTCAGAGCGACCAGAACGAGGGAAGCGCTGCCAGTGCGGCGAGAGCACCGAGCGCGATGACCCCGGCGCGGATCAACATGGCCTTTCGCATTTTGCTTTCGTCCGCTTTCGCGATGGCGACAGCGCGAGCTGTGGAGCGGCTGCGATACTGGTTCATGGATCATGTCCTTTCGACCAAGGCAAGCATAGAGCCGGAGGATCCGGACCACCAGCTTGTTTCATGTTGCAACTGCATACAAAAGGGAAAAAATGTCACGCTTTTGATACATTTTCTGAAAAGCGCATCCTTTCCAGTCTGCGGCTGTTGTCCAGCTAATGAACAGGTTCCATCAGATATCTTAACAATGGCTGAAGGCTACAGCGCCGCGCGTCTTTTCAGACGCGCCAAGGTCGCTGTAACGCTTTGATCTGCCTCAAATCGATTCCGATTTAAGGAATTATGCAGTCGCGGGACCTTTTGGGGCTCGGCTATGCTGCCTGCCCCGCAGAAAAGCCTGATGCCCAGGCCCACTGGAAATTATAGCCGCCGAGCCAGCCGGTGACGTCCACACATTCGCCTATGAAATAAAGGCCGGGCACCTCGCGCGCCTGCATCGAGCGGGAATCGAGCGCCTTTGTATCGACGCCGCCGAGCGTGACCTCTGCGGTACGGTAGCCTTCCGAGCCGGCGGGGGTGATGGCCCAGTCCTTGATGCCGGAGCAAAAACCGTCGATCAGCTTGTCGGAGAGATCGGCAAGCGACCGGTTGATCAGGCCAGCGGTCTCGGCAAAGAATTGTGCCAGGCGCTTCGGCAGATGCTCGGCAAGCGCCGTCTGCAGGGCCTGCCGACCGTTTTCGCGGCGCGCGCCTTTGAGCAGCGCTGCGATATCGACGCGCGGCAGCAGGCAAAGGGAGATATCGCCACCCTCGCGCCAATAGGAGGAAATCTGCAGGACGGCCGGACCGCTCAGACCCCGATGGGTGATTAGCACGGCCTCCTCAAACACCGTCTTGCCAGAACGCGCCTCGGCGTCGACGGCAACGCCGGAGAGAGCGCTCAGGCTTTCCAGTTGCGCAGGATCGAGCGTCAGCGGCACCAGCGCCGGGCGGGTCTCGATCAGCGGCAGGCCGAACTGCTCGGCAATTCTGTAGGCAAAACCCGTCGCTCCCATTTTCGGGATGGACTTGCCGCCGCTGGCAATGATGAGGGCAGTGCCGTCGATCGTTCCTTCCGTCGTTGCCAGGCGAAAACCGGAAAGGGCCTTGTCGACGGATTGGATCTGCACCCCCAACCGCAACACGGCACCTGCTTCTTTCATTTCCGACAACAGCATGCGGATGATGTCCTTGGCGCTGTCGTCGCAAAAGAGCTGGCCAAGTGTTTTTTCATGCCAAGCGATGCCGTGACGTTCAACGAGCGCAACGAAGTCCTGCGGCGTGTAGCGCGCCAGTGCCGACTTGCAGAAGTGCGGGTTCGCGGAGAGAAAATTCTTCGGGCTCGCATGAATATTGGTGAAGTTGCAGCGTCCGCCGCCCGAAATGCGGATCTTTTCCCCCGGCGCCCTGGCGTGGTCGAGCACCAGCACCCGGCGGCCGCGCTTGCCCGCCTCGATCGCCGCCATCATGCCGGCGGCACCCGCGCCAATTATCACCACGTCATATTGTTCAGCCAACGCATCCGATCCTGTTTCGTCTTCCTTTCCCGGGCGGTGGCTTGAAAGTCAATCACCCCCCTTCTCTGGCCTTCGCAAATACAGCTTGTACGGGCGGGAAAGTCCCGGTTTTCGGCCTAGCCAATTGCCAAACTCTGGCTATGATGGCCCATTCGAACTCAAAATCGGTGATTTATGCCTGCCAGAAGAAGCATTACCCAACAAACAGCAAAGATCAGCAAGACTTCGAAAATACCGCCCGCCCTGCAATCTGCCCGAGGAGTCAAGACCTGGAAGGAAGCCACTGACTGGCTGAGAATCCGCGGCATCGAGGACATCGAGTGCATCACGCCTGATATTGCCGGCGTACCGCGGGGCAAGATGATGCCGTCCTCAAAATTCACCTCGAACACCTCGCTCGCCCTGCCATCGGCGATTTATCGCCATACGATTTCCGGTGAATACCCGGAGGAAACCGGCGACTTCCGCTACGATTCCCGCGACAGCGACATCAAGTTGGTGCCCGACCTCTCGACCTTGTCGATCGTTCCCTGGGAAAGCGATCCGACGGCGCAGGTGATCTGCGACATCGCTGGATCGAAGGGCGAGAATGTACCCTATACGCCGCGCAACGTGCTGAAGCATGTGCTGGACCTCTACCACAGGAAGGGCTGGAAGCCGGTGGTGGCGCCGGAAATCGAATTCTATCTGGTCGCCAAGAACGAAGACCCCGATTATCCTCTGAAGCCGCCGACGGGACGCTCGGGCCGAGCGATCCTCAGCGGACAGGGATACTCCATCGCCGGCGTCAATGAATTCGACGAGCTGATCGACGATATCTACCATTTCTCGGAAAAGCAGGGGCTGGAGATTGACACGCTGATCCACGAGGAAGGGCCGGCGCAGCTCGAAATCAACCTTCGCCATGGCGACCCGATCGAGCTTGCCGACCAGGTCTTCATGTTCAAGCGGACGATCCGCGAGGCGGCGTTGAAACACGGCATCTACGCGACCTTCATGGCCAAGCCGATGCAGGGACAGGCCGGGTCGGCCATGCACATCCATCAGTCGGTCATCGAGATCAATACGGGGCGCAACCTTTTTTCCAATACCGACGGTTCGGCTTCGAAGGAATTCTTCTCCTTCATCGGCGGCATGCAGAAATATGTCCCCAAGGCGCTGTCGATGATGGCGCCTTATGTAAATTCCTATCGTCGTTTGACGCCCGACATGTCGGCGCCGGTCAACAACGCCTGGGGCCATGACAACCGCACCACAGCCTTCCGCGTGCCGGTTTCGGAGCCGGTTGCACGGCGCGTCGAAAACCGGCTGCCGAGTTCGGATGCCAATCCCTACCTAGCACTCGCCGCCTCGCTCGGTTGCGGTTATCTCGGCATCGTTGAAGCACTGGAACCATCGGCACCGTCGGACGACACGGTGAACGACGGCACGATCGACCTGCCGCGCGGCCTTCTCGAAGCTATTTCGCTGCTTGAGTCGGAGCCGGCTTTCGCCGAAGTCTTCAGCCCCGAATTCATCGCCATCTATGCGGGTGTTAAGCGCGGCGAGTTCGAAACCTTCATGCAGGTGATCAGCCCCTGGGAACGCGAATTCCTGCTTCTCAACGTCTGACCGGAAAGGTGTGGCCATGCCTTGGCAAAGCCCGATCTCGCCGGGGGTTTCCTGGTATGAAGACGCCGTGCCTGAACGCCCGGAATATCCGGCACTGTCCGGTTCGATCGAGACCGACGTCGCGATCGTCGGAGGGGGTTATACCGGGCTGCAGGCCGCTTACAATCTGGCGCTGAAGGGTGTCCGTGTCACGCTGGTCGACGCCTGCCGTTTCGGCGACGGCGCCTCCGGCCGTAACGGTGGGCAGCTCGGTACCGGCCAACGCTGGTCGCCGGAAGACCTTGAGGGAGCGCTCGGTTTCGAGCGATCCAAGGCCTTGTTCGATCTCGCCGGGGATGCCAAGAAATACCTTCTCGATTTCGCGTCCACCCACGGCATCGACATCGAATATGTTCCGGGCCAGCTCAATGTCTGCCACAAGAAGAGCCATGAGAGGGAGTACCGCGACAGTGTCGAGATTGCCGCATCGCGCTACGCTTATCCGCACCAGAGTTTCATGGAGCGCGAAGAGACCGTCGCCCGACTCGGCTCGGACCGTTATCTCTTCGGGATCCGCGACACCGGCACCGGTCACATCCAGCCAATGAAGCTGCTCGTCGGCCTGGCGAAGCAGGCGGCCCTGGCCGGTGCCTCGCTGCACGAGAAGACCAAGGCGCTGAAAATCGATGGGAACGGTGGCCGGATCATCATCGAAACCGACAGGGGCAACATCCGCGCGGACAGAGCGCTTATCGCCTGCAACGGCTATATCGGCAATCTGGAACCGGTGACGGCGCGGCATGTGATGCCGATCCGTTCCTTCATCGGTGCAACAAAGGTCCTCACCGATTTCCCGGATGTGCTGCCGGGCGGCGAGGCGGTTGCCGATTCGCGCTTTGTCGTGCGTTATTTCCGCAAATCGAAGGATGGCCGGCTGCTGTTCGGCGGCCGCGAGGCCTATACGGCGGATAATCCGCGCGATATCACCGACCATATCCGCCGCCAGATCACGGAAATCTACCCGTCACTGGCCAACATCGAAATGACCCATGCCTGGGGCGGCTCCGTCGGCATCACCATGCCGCGCCAGCCCTTCGTGCGCGAAGTCATGCCCGGCGTCACGTCGATTGGCGGCTATTCCGGCCATGGCGTCATGCTGTCAAACTACTGTGGCAAGCTCTATTCCGACCTCGTGACCGGCAACCGGTCGGATCTCGATCTTTTTCGGGACTTGAACATTCCGGCATTCCCGGGTGGGACGCGGTTCCGGCCCGTGCTTTTGTTCCTCGCGCTCAGCTGGTATGCCTTGCGCGACAAATTCTAAAAGCCGTGCGGCCCCATTTTATTGCATCGCACCCTAGCGCTTTTAAATCGATTAGATTATAAGCTCCTCAGACCAGAACGAGATCGAGATTTCTCATGAGCAGCCAGATCATCCCTGTCGAACCCTTTGACTATGTGGTTTTCGGAGGTACCGGTGACCTTGCCGAGCGCAAGTTGCTTCCTGCCCTCTATCACCGGCAACTGGACGGCCAACTGAGCGATCCGACCCGCATCATTGGTGCATCGCGCAGCGTGCTCAGCCACGAAGAATACCGAAAATTTGCCCAGGACGCTCTTAAGGAGCATCTGAAACAGGGAGAATACGACGAGGCGCAGGTCAAGATCTTCATCGACCGCCTCTTCTACATTCCAGTCGATGCCAAGTCGGACAGTGGCTGGGACCAGCTGAAGCAGTTGCTGGACGAAGGCAAGGATCGCGTCCGCGCCTTCTATCTCGCCGTTGCGCCGGCCATTTTCGGCGACATCTCGGAAAGAATTCGCGATCACAAGCTGATCACCAAGATGACGCGGATCGTCGTCGAAAAGCCGATCGGCCGAGACCTTGCTTCGGCGCTCGAACTCAACGACACGATCGGCAAGGTGTTCAAGGAAGAGCAGATCTTCCGTATCGACCACTATCTCGGCAAGGAAACCGTGCAGAACCTGATGGCGCTGCGCTTTGCCAACACGCTTTATGAGCCGCTGTGGAACTCCTCCTATATCGATCACGTCCAGATCACCGTTGCCGAATCCGTCGGCCTTGAGAGCCGCGCAGGCTATTACGACAAGGCCGGCGCGCTGCGCGACATGGTGCAGAATCACATCCTGCAGCTTCTCTGCCTTGTCGCCATGGAAGTGCCGCCGTCGATGAATGCGGAGGCCGTGCGCGACGAAAAGCTGAAGGTGCTGCGGGCGTTGAAGCCGATCACCCCTGGCAACGTCGAGAAACTGACGGTGCGCGGCCAATACAGGGCGGGCGCTTCCGCCGGTGGTGCGGTCAGGGGTTATCTCGAGGAGCTTGACGGCGGCGTCTCCAACACGGAGACCTTCGTCGCCATCAAGGCAGAGGTGGATAATTGGCGCTGGGCCGGCGTCCCCTTCTACATCCGCACCGGCAAGCGCATGGCGGGCCGCATGTCGGAAATCGTCATCACCTTCAAGCCTATCCCGCACTCGATCTTCGACGAGGCAGCCGGCCGCATCGCTGCCAACCAATTGATTATCCGGCTGCAGCCGGACGAAGGCGTCAAGCAGTCGCTGATGATCAAGGATCCGGGGCCGGGCGGCATGCGGCTGCGCAACGTTTCGCTCGACATGACCTTCGCCGAAGCCTTCAACGCCCGCAGCGCCGATGCTTACGAGCGCCTGTTGCTCGATGTGGTGCGCAACAACCAGACGCTGTTCATGCGCCGCGACGAGGTTGAGGCCGCTTGGCGCTGGATCGATCCGATCCTGAAAGCGTGGGAAGCCGTCGGACAGCAGGTTCAGGCCTATACGGCCGGCACCTGGGGTCCGAGCCAGGCGATCGCGCTGATCGAGCGTGATGGCCGCACGTGGCATGAAGTGATCTGAGGGCCATGAAATGACGGCTGCGATGCATGTTTTCGATAGCGGTGCGGCACTTGCCGAAGGGCTGGCCGCTGCGGTGGCCTCGGCCCTGTCCGCGGCCGTCGCTGCGCGCGGTCAAGCCTGCATCGCCGTCTCCGGCGGCTCGACTCCCAAGGCCTTCTTCAAGACCCTTTCCGGCAAGGCGATCGACTGGTCCAAGGTAACGGTGACGCTGGTGGACGAACGTTTCGTCGAGCCCGACAGCGACCGCTCGAATGAGAAGCTTGTTCGCGAAAACCTCTTGGTCGATGCAGCCGCGGCGGCCAAGCTTGAACCGCTCTACTATCCTGCGTCGACTGCCGAAGAAGCAGCCGCGGCTGCCGCGAAGCAGACGGCCGGTATCGGCTGTCCCTTCGATGTCGTCATTCTCGGCATGGGTGGCGATGGCCACACCGCGTCCTTCTTTCCCGGCGGTTCGCGCCTTGCAGAGGCGCTCGACCCCGCCACGCCGCGCGGCGTCATGACGATGGAAGCCGAAGGTGCGGGCGAGCCGCGCCTGACATTCACATTCTCCAGCCTTCAGGACGCCCGGTTTCTGGTGCTCCATATCGAAGGCAACGGCAAGAGGGAAGTTCTTGCCAAGGCAGAAGCGCCCGGCGACGAGGCGGAGATGCCAATCCGGACGATGTTGCGCCGGGCCTCGTCTCCGCTTCAGATTTACTGGGCACCCTAAAGCACGTCGCGATCTTTCAGATCCGCTAACCGCGCTTTAGGTCTCTGATTTTACGCATGTCGTTCTCGCAAAACCGCTGCACACTTTTGCGCGACATGTTTTAAGCCAGGATCCGGGGCCCAAGACCCGGATGACCGCAACCATGCTGACCACAGGAGTCACGAGACTCCGGAACAGGATTGCCATGTCCGCTGATTCCCGCATCGCCGCCATCACCGCCCGCATTGTCGAGCGCTCGAAGCCCTTCCGCGAACCCTATCTCGATCGCGTGCGCAACGCGGCCGCGAAGGGTGTGCATCGCTCAGTTCTCGGCTGCGGCAACCTTGCCCACGGCTTCGCAGTCTGTTCCCCCTCGGAGAAGGTCGCCCTTTCGGGTGACACGGTGCCCAATCTGGGCATCATCACCTCCTACAACGACATGCTGTCGGCGCATCAGCCCTTCGAGACCTACCCTGCCCTTATCCGCGAGGCGGCGCATGAAGCGGGCGGCATAGCACAGGTGGCAGGCGGCGTTCCGGCCATGTGCGACGGCGTCACGCAAGGGCAGCCCGGCATGGAGCTTTCGCTGTTTTCCCGCGACCTGATCGCCATGGCAGCAGGTATCGGCCTGTCGCACAACATGTTCGACAGCACCGTCTATCTCGGCGTCTGCGATAAGATCGTGCCTGGCCTGATGATCGCCGCTATGACCTTCGGCCACCTGCCCGCCGTCTTCATTCCCGCAGGGCCGATGACCTCCGGCCTGCCGAACGACGAGAAGTCCCGCGTGCGGCAATTGTTCGCCGAAGGCAAGGTTGGCCGCGACGAACTGCTCGAAGCGGAATCGAAATCCTATCACGGCCCCGGGACCTGCACCTTCTACGGCACGGCCAACTCCAACCAGATGCTGATGGAAATCATGGGCTTCCACCTGCCCGGCGCCTCCTTCATCAATCCGGGCACGCCGCTGCGCGATGCACTGACCAGAGAAGCAACAAAACGGGCTCTGGCGATCACCGCGCTTGGCAACGAATTCACCCCGGCCGGGGAGATGATCGACGAACGCTCGATCGTCAACGGCGTCGTCGGCCTGCACGCCACCGGCGGCTCGACCAACCACACCATGCATCTCGTCGCCATGGCCCGTGCGGCGGGCATCGCGCTGACATGGCAGGATATTTCGGAGCTTTCCGATATCATCCCGCTGCTTGCCCGCGTCTATCCGAACGGGCTTGCCGACGTGAACCATTTCCATGCCGCCGGCGGCATGGGTTACCTGATCGGCCAGTTGCTGAAGAAGGGCCTGCTGCATGGCGACGTGCGCACCGTCTTCGGTCAGGGGCTCGATGCCTATGCGATCGACGTGAAGCTCGGCGCCAACGGCGCCGTGCACCGCGAACCGGCACCGGAGCAGAGCCATGACCCGAAGGTGCTCGCGACCATCGATCATCCGTTCCAGCCATCGGGCGGCCTGAAGATGCTGACCGGCAACCTCGGCAAGGCCGTCATTAAGATTTCCGCCGTCAAGCCGGAACGCCACGTCATCGAGGCGCCAGCCAGGATCTTCCACGACCAGTCGGAACTGCAGGCGGCCTTCAAGGAAGGCAAGCTTGAGGGCAATTTCATTGCCGTCGTCCGCTTCCAGGGGCCGAAGGCCAACGGCATGCCGGAACTGCACAAGCTGACGACCGTGCTCGGCATCCTGCAAGACCGCGGCCAGACCGTGGCGCTTGTTACCGACGGCCGCATGTCCGGCGCGTCCGGCAAGGTTCCTTCGGCGATCCACATGACGCCGGAAGCCAAGGAAGGCGGGCCGATCGCCCGTATCCGCGAGGGCGACATCATTCGCCTCGATGCCATCCAGGGCACGATCCAGGTGCTTGTCGAGGCTTCCGAACTGGCAAGCCGCGCGCCGGCCGAAGCCGATCTGTCTCACAATGAGTTCGGGATGGGCCGCGAGATGTTCGCACCGTTCCGGGCCGCAGTCGGCGCGGCGGAGCACGGCGCCAGCGTCTTCTTCCACTGAAAGCAGGAGCCCGCGGATATCAAACCGAGGGCTTTCCTCTACAGAGACTTTACGGAGATTTAATCAGGGTAGCGGCCCCGGATGCATGTCACTGCGGCCGTCATAACGCTCGATCTTCAAGTCGAAGATATCGATGCCCTCGACGCAGCGTGCATTGATCGACACGCGCTCGCCGGGATAGCCGGTGCGCATCAGGGCAACGCCGCATGTCGGACAGAAATGATGGCCTTCGGTGACGCAGCGCCAGACGTAGGTGGATATGCGGCGCCGTTCGCTGAGCAGCGTTACCTTGTTTGCGGGAACTTTCCAGTGGAGGAAGCCGGAGCGCCGGCAGGTCGAACAATTGCATTCGATCAGCTCGGAAATCTCTTCGTCGACTTCAAGACAAATGTCGCCGCAATGACAGGATAGGCGATAGGGTCGTTCCATCGGTGAGTCATCTCGCTTTGCCGTGTCCGATGCCTATCAATCCGCCTCTTGCGAGCGGAGTCAAGCGCGGGCAACAACCGGCTGCGCCAATCGCACAGAAGTGAAACGATCAGCGATAGATGTCGAGCACACGGTTCCGGTGATTGGGATGGGTGCTGTAGACGAAGATGCGGTTGAGGTCGCGCTCCGACATCAGGCGCAGGAAACGCGCTTCGATGATGTTGTTGGCATGGACGCGCTTGACGATGCAGCCAATCATGCCGATGCGGGCGCTCGGGATATCGAGATAGAAATTCTGCGGCAGCTTGAACTGCGTGGCGATGCCGATAACCGCGCTGCTTTTGGAGATTTGCAGCAGTTCGCAGCGGCGCGAGGAGAGGTTGAGCATACCGTTTTCGGTATATTCGATGCGTGCCTCGTTGCGGGTTTCCTCCATCGGGAAGTTGGCTTCCCGGTCGTACATGAAGGATTCTTCGCGGCTGAGATATGTCGGTTTGTCGGATGCCTGTTCCCGCATCGATCTACTCCCCTAATGTGTTTCCAACAGATTAGCGGCGGAGATTTAACAGAGAGTGAGTGGGGCGCTGGAAATAGTAGCGGTTGCAAGAAAATCCGGCCGGAAAAGAATTCCGGACGGATCCGCCGAACGCCTCGCAGGGCTTATACGCGATAGCTTTTGCCATCCGCGTCGAACAGATGCAGCTTGGCTTTGTCGGCCGTGAACCGGACCTTCTCGCCGCGTTTGATATCGAGAATTCCGGGTATCTTGGCGATGATCGGTTCGTTGGCGACCAGTCCCTCGATATAGAGAAGGGTGACTTCTCCCAACGCTTCGATGATCGCAACGGTACCCTCGAACAGAAAGTTGTCGCCGGTCGAAACCCGCAGGTCTTCCGGGCGGACGCCGAAACTTGCCGACTTGCCGTTCTCGGAAGCCGGGGTCGCGATGTCGAGAACATCCCGCTTGCCGCCGGTCAGTTCGACCGTCGTTTCCGCGCCTGTGCCGACGATCTTCGCCGGAATGATGTTCATTGCCGGAGAGCCGATGAAGCGAGCGACGAAAAGGTTGGCGGGGCGCTCGTAGAGTTCGAGCGGCGGGCCGACCTGCTCGATATGGCCCG
>UCOA01000114.1 GCA_900474095.1 Hyphomicrobiales bacterium
CCAGTCCTATGCGCTCTATCCGCAGATGACGGTCGAGCGGAACCTGTCCTTCGGCCTGCGCGTCGCCAAGCTGCCGGCCGCCGAGATCGACAAGCGCGTCGCCCGCGCCGCCGAGATCCTGCAGATCCAGCCGCTGCTGAAGCGCAAGCCGTCGGAGCTGTCCGGCGGTCAGCGCCAGCGCGTGGCGATCGGCCGTGCTCTTGTTCGCGATGTCGACGTGTTCCTGTTCGACGAGCCGCTGTCCAACCTCGACGCCAAGCTGCGCTCGGAGCTGCGCGTCGAAATCAAGCGTCTTCATCAGTCGCTTGAGAACACGATGATCTATGTGACGCACGACCAGATTGAAGCCCTGACTTTGGCGGACCGTATCGCCGTCATGAAGAGCGGCGTCATCCAGCAGCTTGCCGATCCGATGACGATCTACAATTTCCCGGAAAACCTGTTCGTTGCCGGCTTCATCGGGTCGCCGTCTATGAATTTCTTCCGCGGCGAGATCAAGAATCGGGACGGACGCAAGATGATCGAGGTCAATGGCGTCGATTTCGGCATGGACAGTTATCCGGCGCGCGGACCGCTGGAGGCCGGCCGCAAGGTCGTGCTCGGCGTGCGGCCGGAACACGTCAAGGTCGATGAAAATGTGCCGGGATCGGAAATCCACGACGCGGTCGTCGATATCGAGGAGCCGATGGGCGCCGACAATCTGCTCTGGCTCAAGCTCGCCGGGCAGACCATGTCGGTGCGCATTGCCGGTTCGCGGCGTTACACACCTGGCACGGCGCTGAAACTCAGCTTCGACATGTCGATGGCCTCGGTTTTCGACGCCACGACGGAAAACAGGATCTGATCAACCCATAACATCATGGCGGCTGCGTTCTCTGTGGCCGCCGCTCAGAGACGATGAAGCCCACCCCTGACCGGACGGGCAGCGAATGGATTTTTGACAATGTCTGTTGACGCTTTCATCTCCGACCCCGTGGCGCTCGACCTATCCGGCGATTGGCTGCTTGCCTCGTCGGACAATAGTTATGCGTTGACCATCGCCATTCCGGGCGATGTCCACAGCGCCCTGCAGGCTGGCGGGGTGATCGCCGATCCCTATTTCGGCCGCAACGAGCATGACGTTCAGTGGGTGGCGCACAAGGACTGGGTGCTTGAGCGCACGTTCGAGATCGACGCGGCCGATCTCGCCGGATTCTGGTATCTGGATATTGAAAGCCTTGACACGATCGCCTCGGTCTATGTCAACGACGAGCTGGTACTCGAAGCGAAAAACTGCTTTCTTCGGTATCGCCCGGCCGTGAGCTCTCTCTTGAAAGCGGGCCAGAATCGGCTGCGCATCGTCATTCATTCAGCGATCGCTGCGGGGGCTCAAGCGCAGGCGGCCCAGCCCTTCTATATTCCCTACTCGACCGGCAACTGCCCGATCCCCAACGGCAATATGCTGCGTAAGCCGCAATGCCATTTCGGCTGGGACTGGAACATCGCCGTCGCGCCGCTTGGTCTCTACGGCTCGATCGCCCTTAAGAAAATTTCAGCGGCCCGCATCGAGCATGTCACGACCCGACAGGTGCCGCAGCCCGGCGGCGCCGTCGATCTTCAGGTGACGGTGACGCTCTTTGCCGAGGAACCCGGCGTCATCGGTATCGAATTCTTGCTTGATGGCCAAAGGGAACACCTGGACTGTGCCGTCAATGAGGGCGAAACACAGGTCACGCACGTCTTTACCGTCGAGAATCCGAAGCTCTGGTGGCCGGCGGGCAGCGGCGCGCAGGCGTTGTCCGAACTCACCGTCGCGTTTCCCGGTGAAACCGTCACCCGCCAGATCGGTTTCCGCACCATCGAGCTGCTGACCGACAAGGACGAGGCAGGTAGTCGCTTTGCCTTCCGCGTCAACGGACGTGAAATCTTCTGCCGTGGCGCCAACTGGATCCCGGCCGATGCGCTCGTTTCGCGGGTCACAGCCGAGGGCGTCGAGGATCTGCTGCGCTCGGCGGTCGATGCCAACATGAACATGATCCGCGTCTGGGGCGGCGGATTCTATGAGACGGATTGGTTCTACGATCTCTGTGACCGGCTCGGCCTGATGGTCTGGCAGGATTTCATGTTCGCCTGCAATCTTTATCCCTCGACGCCGGATTTTCTGGAAAACGTCGCGGCCGAGGTGGATTATCAGGTCAAGCGGTTGTCATCCCATCCCTCGATCGCGCTCTGGTGCGGCGACAACGAGCTGGTCGGAGCTCTCACCTGGTTTGACGAAAGCCGCGGGGATCGCGACCGCTATCTCGTTTCCTACGACCGCCTCAACCGCACGATCGAGACCGGCTTCAAGGCCGCGGCGCCCGATGCGATCTGGTGGCCATCCAGCCCATCGGTCGGTCCGCTCAACTTCGGCGACGCCTGGCATGCCGATGGTTCAGGCGACATGCACTACTGGTCGGTCTGGCACGAGAACAAGTCGTTCGACAACTACCGCACGGTTCGGCCGCGCTTCTGCTCCGAATTCGGTTTCCAGTCCTATACATCGATGCCCATCATCCGGCAGTTTGCCGAACAGAAGGACCTGAACGTCGCCTCACCGGTGATGGAATCGCACCAGAAGAATGCCGGCGGCAACGAGCGCATTGCGGCGACGATGTTCCGCTACTTCCGCTTCCCGAAGGATTTTTCGAATTTCGTCTATCTCAGCCAGATCCAGCAGGGATTGGCGATCCGCACCGCCGTCGAATTCTGGCGATCGCTCAAGCCCCATTGCATGGGCACGCTTTACTGGCAGCTCAACGACACCTGGCCGGTCGCATCCTGGGCGAGCCTGGACTATGGCGGCAACTGGAAGGCCATGCACTACATGGTGCGCCGGTTCTTCCAGCCGGTAGCGGTCGCGGCCATCCCCTCCGACGACGGGAAGACCGTTGCCTTCTCGATGGTCAACGACACCGCCGAGCCGGTCACTGTCGAGCTGCAGACCTTTCTCGTTTCGCTCTCCGGCGAGAAGCAACCGCTGACGGCCGCAGCCGGCAGCTGCAGCCCGGAACGTGCCGCCACGCTGCTGACGATCGCTGCTGCGGACATTCCTAAGGGCATGCTCCTGTTCTGGTCATTCGAAGCCTCGAACGGCATGCGCAGTGAGGGGCATCATGTCCAGGGCACCTACAAGGCGCTCGACCTTGAGCCGTCCGATCTGTCGATTATGGCCGGTGCTGTAGGGGAGGGTTCTTACGACCTCACGGTTTCGGCGTCCGGCCTTGCGCTCCATGTGATGATCGAAGCCGATGTGGAAGGCCGTTATTCCGACAATGCCTTCGACCTGACAGCGGGAGAAAGCCGCGTCATTCGCTTCACACCAAAGCAGCCGCTGGGAGCAGGCGCGCACCCGGTCTTTACCGGCTACGACCTGCAGTCGTGCCAGGGCAATGGCTAGGAGTTTTTCATGCCGCGCAGTGAAGTCGCTGCCTGCATCGTGCGGAGCGATACCTTTACGCAGGCACATCCGACGAACACCCATCCAGGCCACAGCTGGTCTCGGGGCTACGACACCTATCTCCAATAAATCCCAAGGAGGACTTCCATGCAGACCGTCAGTTTCCAGCTTTACAGCGCCCGCAATTTCCCGCCGCTTGCCGATGTCCTGAAGACCGTCGGCACAGCTGGCTACAAACAGGTGGAGGGCTATGGCGCTCTCTACGCCTCGCTCGACCATGCCGCCCTGGCTGTCTTGAAGGCTGACATGGATGAAAGTGGCGTGACGATGCCATCAGCCCATTTCGGTCTCGATATGCTCGAATCCGATCCAGCCGGCGTGCTGAAGATCGCCAACACTCTCGGCGTCAGGGCAATCTACTGCCCCTACCTGCTTCCCGACCAGCGCCCGGCGGACGCGGCAGGCTGGAAGGGGTTCGGCGAGCGCCTGGAAAATGCCGGAAAACCTTTCCGCGATGCCGGTCTCGATTTTGGCTGGCACAACCATGACTTCGAGTTCGTCGCCTTGCCGGACGGTTCAATTCCGCAGGATCACATCTTCGCGGGCGGACCGACCCTTTCGTGGGAAGCGGATATTGCCTGGGTTATCCGTGGCGGCGCGGATCCGTTTGCGTGGATCGAAAAATACGGCAATCGCATTACCGCCGTTCATGTGAAGGACATCGCTGCCGCTGGCGAGAACACCGATCAGGACGGCTGGGCAGATGTCGGCCATGGCACCGTTGACTGGAAAAGGCTGTTCAAGGCGCTCGCCGCGACGCCCGCCAAATATTACATCGTCGAGCACGACAACCCCAAGGACTTCAAAGCGACGGCCGAGCGCTCGATCGCATCGATCAAGACCTACTGATAGAAAGAGCAGATCATGACAAAGGAACTCGGCGTCGGCATCATCGGATGCGGCAACATTTCCACCACCTATTTCAGGCTTTCACCGCTCTTCAGGGGCCTCAGGGTGATCGCATGCGCCGACATCAATCCGGCCGCCGCCGAGACGCGCGCGTCGGAATATGTCGTCAAGGCGCAGACCATCGAGGAACTGCTTGCCAATCCGGAGGTCGACATCGTCGTCAACCTGACGATCCCGGAAGCGCATTTTCCCGTTTCCAAGATGATCCTTGAAGCCGGCAAGCACGTCTATTCCGAAAAGCCGCTCGTGCTTTCGCTCGAACAGGGCGAGCAACTGCGCGGCATCGCCACGGCCAGCAACCTGAAGGTCGGCTGCGCGCCGGACACCTTCCTCGGCGGCGCACACCAGCTGGCGCGCGACTACATCGACCAGGGCAAAATCGGCCGCGTGACATCGGGCACCTGCCACGTGATGAGCCCGGGCATGGAAATGTGGCATCCGAACCCGGACTTTTTCTTCCTGCCCGGCGGCGGCCCGGTCCTCGACCTCGGCCCCTACTACATCGCCAACCTCGTCAACCTGATCGGTCCGGTCAAGCGGGTGGGGGCGCTGACCTCTATGGCCAACCATACGCGTACCATCACCAGTGAACCGCGCAAGGGCGAAATCATTCCGGTGAAGACGCCGACCAACATTCATGCGCTGCTCGAATTCCAGAACGGAGCGACGGTGACGCTGTCGGCGAGCTGGGATGTCTGGTCGCATCGCCACGGCAACATGGAGCTCTATGGCACCGACGGCTCGCTCTTCCTGCCCGATCCGAACTTCTTCGGCGGCACGGTCCTGGCGAGTGGCCGCGACAAGGATATCCAGCCCGTCGAGATGTGGGATCATCCCTTCGCCGTCACCAATCAGGAGCATCCGGTGGGGCCGATGGCCAACTACCGCACGGCCGGCCTTGCCGACATGGCGCTCGCCATCCTCGAAGGTCGCGATGCCCGTTGCTCGCTGGAGCGCGCGCTACATGGCGTCGACGTCATGGTGTCGATCCTTAAGTCGGGCGAGACCGGCCAGTTCGTCGAATTGACGACGACCTGCACTCAACCGGCTGCCCTCGGCATCGAGGAGGCGACGGCGCTTCTGCGGTAGAAACTCGGTGCAGGGCAGTACCTCTTTGCACCGTCATCACAATAAAATATACCGACTTCAACCGATCATTCCCGGAGCGTCACAGCTTCGGGAACTCCGTTTTCGACCACAAGACAGGATGAAACGATGACCTGGCAACCGGCAGACAATCGCTATGAGACGATGAAGTACAATCGGTGCGGCAAGAGCGGGCTGAAGCTGCCGGCGGTGTCGCTCGGCCTCTGGCACAATTTCGGCCATGACACGCCGCACGAGCGCAAGCTCGACATGTGCCGCACGGCCTTTGATCTCGGCATCACCCATTTCGATCTCGCCAACAATTACGGTCCGCCTCCGGGCTCGGCCGAAACCGCTTTCGGCGAAATCATGCGCACGGATTTTGCCGCTTATCGCGACGAGCTGATTATTTCCTCCAAGGCCGGTTACGACATGTGGCCGGGTCCCTATGGCGAGTGGGGCAGCCGCAAATATCTGATCGCCTCATGCGACCAGAGTCTGAAGCGCATGGGCCTCGACTATGTCGACATCTTCTACTCCCACCGCTTCGATCCGGCTACGCCGCTCGAAGAAACCTGTGCGGCGCTCGATCACATCGTCCGTTCGGGCAGGGCGCTTTATATCGGCATCTCGTCCTACAACTCGCAGCGCACGCGCGAAGCCGCCGCGATCCTGAAAGATCTCGGCACGCCGTTGCTCATCCACCAGCCGAGTTATTCCATGCTCAACCGCTGGGTCGAGGATGACGGTCTCGTCGACACGCTGGAAGGCCTCGGCGTTGGGTCGATCGTCTTTTCGCCGCTGGCGCAGGGCATGCTGACGACGAAATATCTCGGCGGCATTCCGGCAGACAGCCGCGCGGCACAGAACCATTTCCTCAAGAAGGACTTCATCCGCCCGTCGATCATCGACAACATCAGGAAACTTAACGAGATCGCCGAGAAGCGCGGCCAGACGCTGGCGCAGATGGCGATCGCCTGGGTGCTGCGCGGCGGCCACATCACTTCGGCGCTGATCGGCGCCAGCCGCTCGTCGCAGATCGTCGATTGCGTCGCCGCGCTGAAGAACGACACGTTCACGGCCGGGGAGCTGGCAGAGATCGACGTCTACGCCAAGGAAGCTGACATCAATCTCTGGGCGTCGTCGGTGGAACGCGACTAGGCAAGCCGGCGTATGAGAATAAACAAGGCATCGGATTGTCGGATCCGGTGCCTTTGTCCGTTCGAAAGCCTGGCATATGCGCGGCACGCTTTTCCGCGCTCGGGCTCTTTGACGGTCTTGCCTGGCCGGTAACGGTGACACGCAGGCCGTGTCAGCAGCGTTCCGTAAGTCGCTGCAAACATTGAAAGTTGTTATTAGACAAAAGTCGAAGAAGGGCTTTTTCTGGCATGGCTGGACATGAGGGGGCGAGCGTGTAATCTGCCCGCGGAGGCGGGTGATTTCATTGGAATAATTGCCCCAATCTCGTGAATTCGAAACGCGTATGCCCGTTTGAGCCAGTCGAAACCGAGTGGTGCGGTCTGCGCCCCGCGGGGAGGAACAGTATCGGCAAGGCCGGCTGTCCGCGAACACAGAGGAGAGAAAATGGATCGTCGTTCATTCATCAAGCGTGCAGGTCTCGGCGGCGTTGGCGCCGCCGCGGCAACGACGCTCGCAGCGCCCGCCATCGCCCAGAGCAGCCCCAAGATCAACTGGCGTTTGGCATCGTCCTTCCCGAAGTCTCTCGACACGATCTATGGCGGTGCCGATGTGCTGTCGAAGTACGTCTCCGAGGCGACCGACGGCAATTTCCAGATCCAGGTCTTCGCCGCCGGCGAAATCGTCCCGGGCCTGCAGGCAGCCGACGCGGCCGCGGCCGGCACGGTGGAAGCCTGCCACACGGTTTCCTACTATTATTGGGGCAAGGATCCGGTCTGGGCGCTCGGCGCAGCAGTCCCCTTCGCGCTCAATGCCCGCGGCATGAATGCCTGGCACTATCATGGCGGTGGCATCGACATGTTCAACGAGTTCCTGGCGACGCAAGGCCTCGTTGGATATCCCGGTGGCAACACCGGCGTGCAGATGGGCGGCTGGTTCCGCAAGGAGATCAAGACGGTCGCTGACATGCAGGGCCTAAAGATGCGTATCGGGGGCTTTGCGGGCAAGGTCGTCGAGAAGCTCGGCGTCGTACCGCAGCAGATCGCCGGTGGCGACATCTATCCGTCGCTCGAAAAAGGCACCATCGACGCCGCCGAATGGGTCGGCCCCTATGATGACGAGAAGCTCGGCTTCTACAAGGTTGCGCCGTACTACTACTATCCCGGCTGGTGGGAAGGCGGACCGACCGTGCACGCCATGTTCAACAAGGCGGCTTTCGACGGCCTGCCGAAAAACTATCAGTCGCTGCTGCGCACTGCATGCCAGGCAACCGATGCGAACATGCTGCAGAAGTATGACTACCTCAATCCTGCGGCGATCAAGCGTCTCGTCGGCGCCGGCGCGAAGCTTAGCCCTTACAGCCCGGAAATCCTGTCGGCCTGCTTCGACGCGGCCAATGAGGTTTACGCTGGCATGGAAGCCTCGAACCCGACTTTCAAGAAGATCTGGGATTCGATCAAGGCGTTCCGCGGCGAGTACTACCTCAATGCCCAGATCGCCGAATACAACTACGACACCTTCATGATGATCCAGCAGCGCGGCGGCAAGCTCTAAGCGCCGTCTCATCGCTGAAACGAAGAAACCCCGAAGCGCTCTGCGCTTCGGGGTTTTTCCATGCCCGTCATTGTCTGGAGGAAGGCCGGTGCGAACACCGGCCCGGCTTGTAAATCAGTTGAAGGACGG
>UCOA01000116.1 GCA_900474095.1 Hyphomicrobiales bacterium
GAGCGAAGCGGAGGGGAGGGGCTCTTTTGCACGGAAAGCAAAGTCCCCTCCCCAACCCCTCCCCACAAGGGGGAGGGGCTAGACCGCGCGACACGTCGACGCCCGAGGTTCCCAACGCCCCTTGCAAAGCATTTCGCGCAAGTCTAAATCTCCTCCTGCTCTAACGGGGTGCCGTTTGTCCTACCTGGACGATCGGCTGAGAGGCTTTGACAAGCCAACTCGCGGAACCTGATCCGGTTTGCACCGGCGGAGGGATTAGACGGCACCTTTCAGCGCCCTATTCCCAGCACTTGGATTAAAGGAGGCGCCGATGCGCAAGGCAATCGTTCCATTTCTCGCGGCCATTGCTGCAATCACCACAGCATCTTCCGCGGCGGCCGCCGACAAGACGCTGACCGTCTACACCTATGAGAGCTTCACCAGCGAATGGGGACCGGCGGCGAAGGTCGCCGAAGCCTTCGAAAAGACCTGCCAATGCAAGGTCGAATATGTCAGCGTTGCCGACGGCGTCGAGCTTTTGACCCGGTTGAAGCTCGAAGGTGCCGCGTCCAAGGCCGACATCGTGCTCGGCCTCGACACCAATCTCGTCTCTGAGGCCAAGGCGACCGGCTTCTTCGCCCCGCATGGGCTCGATCTCTCCGCCATCAAGGTTCCAGGCGGCTTTTCCGACGATACGTTCGTTCCTTACGACTACGGCCATTTCGCCGTGATCTACGATACGCAGACGATGAAGGAGCCGCCGAAGAGCCTGAAGGAACTGGTCGAGGGCGACCCGAGCCAGAAGATCGTCATAGAGGACCCGCGCACCTCGACGCCGGGCCTCGGCCTGCTTCTCTGGGTGAAGTCGGTCTATGGCGATGAGGCCGGTGCCGCCTGGGCCAAGCTCAAGGACCGCGTGCTGACGGTGACGCCCGGCTGGTCGGAGGCTTACGGCCTGTTCACCAAGGGCGAGGCGCCGATGGTGCTGTCCTATACCACCTCGCCCGCCTATCACATGGTCGCCGAAAGCACGGACCGCTATCAGGCGGCGGCTTTTTCAGAAGGTCACTACATCCAGATCGAAGTGGCGGGCATGACGAAAAGCGCCAAGGAGCCGGCTCTTGCCAGGGATTTCCTCTCCTTCGTCACCGGGCCGGAGTTCCAGTCGATCATCCCCACGACCAACTGGATGATGCCGGTCGCTGCCACCAAGGAGCCGCTGCCGGAAGCCTTCGGCAAGCTGGTCAATCCGGAAAAGACTTACCTGATGTCTTCCGACGAGGTTGCCGCCAACCGCAAGGCCTGGATCGACGAATGGCTCGCCGCCATGAGCAAGAACTGAGCAGCGGTTGCCCGGCGGTCTGGAAAAGCGTCTGACCTTCGCCGCCGGGGTGTCCTGCCTTGGCGGCATCGTTCTGTTTGTCTGCCTCGCCGCCTATGCCCTGCTTGCCTTCGATGCGCCGGATACATCCGGGCAAAGCGGTCTCTTCGACGCCTATGTCTGGCGCGTGACGCGGTTCACGTTGCTGCAGGCCTCGCTCTCGACAGTGCTGTCGATCGTGCTTGCCATTCCCGTTGCCCGCGCGTTGGCGCGGCAGCCGTCCTTTCCCGGCCGCGTCTGGATCATCCGGCTGTTGGCGTTGCCGCTCGGCCTGCCGGCACTGGTCGCGGCGCTGGGCCTGATCGGCATCTGGGGGCGGCAGGGGCTGCTCAACACAACCCTCGCCTGGCTGGGGCTGGATCAGCCGATCAGCATTTACGGGCTCTCCGGCATCCTGCTGGCGCATGTCTTTTTCAACCTGCCGCTTGCCGCGCGCCTGATGCTCGGCGGACTGGATCGCATCCCCGGCGAATATTGGCTGGTCGGCGCCAATCTCGGTATGCGGCCGCTTTCGATCTTCCGCTTTGTCGAATGGCCGGCCATACGTGGCCTGCTGCCTGGCATCGCCGGCCTCATCTTCATGCTCTGCCTCACCAGTTTCACCCTGGTCCTGACGCTCGGCGGCGGGCCGGCGGCGAGTACCATCGAGGTGGCGATCTATCAGGCGCTGCGCTTCGATTTCGATCCGCCGCGGGCGATCGCGCTGTCGGTGCTGCAGATCGCCCTGACGGCGGTCCTGCTGGTGGCGATGCGCCTTTTGATGCCAGCGGTAGATGAGGGGCATGGCGGCGGGCGCGAGATCAGGCGTTTTGACGGCCGCGATCTCACGGGCTGGGTGAGTGACAGCCTTGTCATCGCGCTCGCCGTGCTGTTCCTGGCACTGCCGCTCGGCTCCGTCGTCGCCTCCGGTTTGCGGTCCGACCTCTGGAAGCTGGCGGGCGATCCGATGGCGCAGCAGGCCCTCGTCACCAGCCTCGTCATTGCGCTTGTATCCGGCACGCTCTGCGTCGCGGCGACTGCGGTGATGATCCGCGCGCGCCAGATCGCGCTCGCGCCGAGACGTCCAGAGAGGTTCCACCGCGGATTTGCCAGCTTTATTTCCCTAAGCGCATCTCTGGTGCTGCTCGTGCCGCCGGTGGTCCTCGGCGCAGGATGGTTCCTGCTGCTGCGGCCGCTCGGCGATATCGCGGTGTTTGCGCCGCTGCTCGTCATCCTGATCAACATGCTGATGGCGCTACCCTTCGTCTATCGCGTGCTGGAGCCGGCCATGATCACTCATTCGGCCCGTACCGGCCGGCTTGCGGCAAGCCTTGGGCTTGGCGGATGGGATCGGCTGCGGTTTGTCGATTGGCCGGTCCTGCGCAAGCCGCTCCTGATGGCGCTGTCCTTTGCCTGCGCGCTGTCGCTTGGCGATCTCGGCGCGGTTGCGCTGTTCGGCTCGCAGGATATGGTCACGCTGCCCTGGCTGCTCTATAGCCGCATGGGCAGCTACCGTTCCACCGATGCTGCGGGGCTTGCGCTGTTTCTCGGCCTCGTCTGCCTCGTGCTGACCGTCGCCGGCACGCCATCTTCGGCAAAGAACGATAAGGGGAGCAACGATGCCGCCGCTTGAAACGGAGACTGCCATTCGTCTTGGCGGCGTGCGCGTGCGGTTCGGCAAGACGGAACTGCGCTTCGATTGCGCCATCAGGCAAGGCGAGATCGTTGCGATCACCGGCGCCTCCGGCTCCGGCAAGTCGACCCTCCTCAATATCGTCGCCGGTTTCGAGACGCCGGATGCGGGCGTCGTCGAGATCCTTGGAGAAAATGTTTCCCACCGCGATCCGGCAGAGCGGCCGGTCTCGGTGATCTTCCAGGAACACAATCTGTTTTCGCATCTCGATGTCGCCACCAATATCGGGCTCGGCATCAATCCGGGCCTGAGACTTGGCGTGAAGGACCGGGGAAAGCTGGCCGCTGCGCTCATGCGCGTTGGGCTCGACGGCTTCGGCAAGCGGCTGCCGCCGACGCTGTCGGGCGGCGAGCGTCAGCGGGTCGCGCTGGCGCGCGCCCTGGTCCGGCGCAAACCCGTCCTTCTTCTCGACGAACCCTTCGCGGCGCTCGATCCGGGTTTACGCTCCGGCATGACCAGCCTGCTCATTGACCTGCACCGGCAGGAAGGCAATACGATGGTGATCGTCACGCATCATCCGGACGACGTGCGGGCGCTGGCCGACAGCGTGATCTTTCTCGACCAGGGCCGCGTCCTGCTGCACGAATCCAAGACGCAGTTCCTCGACCACATCGAGATTCCGGCCGTTGCGCGTTTTCTCGGAAAATGAGCATCGCCTGCGATGCTTGCCACAATTTGAACGTTGGCCTATGCGACGGCCAAGCTCGAATCCCGCGGCGACCATCTTCGCGTATCCGTTGCAGGGATATCACGGGGCAACTATTTCTATGGGCATGTGCTAGGCACGCGTGGCGTGAATGGGTTACAGCAGTCCCATTGCTGCAACAGTCGCCTGACCTATGTACACGGCTGTAAAGAATACCGAATTCCCGTGGGGCGGACCACGGAGATATTTGCGGGGCTGGCCCGAAAGACTGGAAACGAGCTGAGGCATGAACAGAACGACAGGCACGGATCCGCGATCTTCGGAGAAAAGCTTCGGCCTGTCCCTGCGTGCCGCAAGCGCGCTCGCCGGTTTGCTGCTTCTCTCCAGCTGTCAGTCGCTGATCGAACAGACCTATGAGCCGAAGGTCGCCCCGTCCTCGACACCACAGATTGTCGATGAGGTGCAGAAGAACGATCCGCGCGCAAAGGTCGGCGCGCGCGAACATCCGCGCATCGTCGCAAGCTACGGCGGCGAATACAAGGACGAAAGAACCGAACGTCTTGTCGCGCGGATCACCGGCGCGCTGACGGCGGTCTCGGAAAATCCGAACCAGTCCTACCGCATCACCATCCTGAATTCGCCGGCGATCAACGCCTTCGCGCTGCCCGGCGGCTATCTCTACGTCACGCGGGGCCTTTTGGCGCTCGCCGATGATGCGTCGGAAGTGGCAGCGGTGCTGTCGCACGAGATGGCGCACGTGACGGCCAACCACGGTATCGAACGGCAGCAGCGCGAGGAGGCGGAGGTCATCGCCAGCCGCGTTGTCTCCGAAGTGCTCTCCAGCGATCTCGCCGGCAAGCAGGCGCTTGCACGCGGCAAACTCAGGCTGGCGGCCTTCTCGCGAAACCAGGAACTGCAGGCCGACGTCATCGGCGTGCGCATGCTCGGCGAAGCCGGATACGATCCTTATGCCGCCGCCCGTTTCCTCGATGCGATGGCCGCCTATAGCCGTTTTTCCTCGGTTGATCCCGACAGCGACCAGAGCCTCGACTTCCTGTCGAGCCACCCGAGCGCGCCGCAGCGCGTCGATCTTGCCCGCCGGCATGCCCGCGCCTTCGGTGCGGAGAGAACCGTTGGCGATCGCGGCCGCGACTATTATCTCGCCGGCATCGACGGGTTGCTTTACGGCGACAGCCCGCAGGAAGGCTATGTCCGCGGCCAGACGTTCCTGCATGGCAAGCTCGGCATCCGTTTCGACGTGCCGGCCGGCTTCCAGATCGACAACAAGGCGGAGGCGGTGCTGGCGACCGGGGCAGGCGAGACCGCCATCCGCTTCGATGGCGTTGCCGATACGCAGCGCCGCAGCCTGACCGACTATATCGCCAGCGGCTGGGTCACGGGCCTGCAGCCCGACACCATCCGGCCAATTTCCATAAACGGGCTCGAGGCCGCCACCGCGCGCGCCTCGGCCGAGCGCTGGGACTTCGACGTCACGGTCATCCGCATCGACAGCCAGATCTACCGTTTCCTGACGGCGGTGCCGAAAGGCGCGCCGAGCCTCGAGCCGACGGCTGAAATCCTGCGGGCTTCCTTCCGCCGCATGACGCCGCAGGAAGCGGCCGCGCTGAAGCCGCTGCGCATCCGGGTGGTCACCGCCCGGCCGGGCGATACACTGGCGACACTGTCGGCCCGAATGATGGGCACCGACCGCAAGCTCGATCTCTTCCGCCTCATCAACGCGATGCAGGTGACATCGACCGTGAAGCCGGGCGACAGGGTCAAGATTATCTCGGAATAAGGTCGGAACGAGCGGCGTTCGCTGGACGTCTGATCTCGTTACCGAAGGCGCCGATCAATCGGGAGGGTGAGGGACCAGGCGCTCGGCCGGTGAACGCGAAGCCGAGGCAGGGGCCCTGCGCAGGCAGGCGGATCCCCAGGGGTCGGATAACGCGGGTCGCCCCAGCGGTCGTTGTAGATGTCCCTGAACAGGCAGGCTATCGGGATCATGGTGTTCTCCATGTTGAATCGATTCAATATTTATGGAATGAAGATTTGAACCGATTCAAAATCTATCCTCTCTGAGAAGAAAGTCAAGGGATTTGAATCGATACAAGCTTCTGCTAGGTTGAGGCTGGTTCGCGTGGCGCAGGAGCTATCTTGACAAAAGGGCATGTAAGACTGGCTGACCTCGCCAAGGCGGCCGGTGTATCACAGGGGACGGCGTCGAATGTCTTCAGCCGGCCTGAGCTGGTTCGCGAAGAGGTGCGGGAGCGTGTCCTCGAGGTGGCAAGAGAGCTCGGCTACAATGGACCGGACATGAAAGGGCGCTTGCTGCGGGCCGGGCGGGTCAACGCTCTCGGCGTTGCCGCGATCGAGCCGCTGGCGTATTTCTTTGAAGATCCGTGGGCGCGGGCGGTGATGACGAACATTGCGGGGGTGTGCGACGCGACCGGCACCGGCATCGCGCTGGTGTCGGCGCAGAATCAGCAAAAACTGGCCTGGAATATCAACAGCGCGCTTGTCGATGGTTTTATCCTGTTATGCGTCGAAGGCGGGGAAAAGCTCGTCGAGCTGACAAGACGGCGGCAGCTGCCGTTCATCGCCCTGGCCTTCGATGACGGAGACGCTTCGATCCCGACGATCGGAATTGACAATACCGCGGGCGCCGCCGCGGCAGCGCGCCATCTGGTGGAGCTCGGGCACCGGCAGTTTGCCATTCTGGCCATAGGACATTCTGATGATCATGTCGGGGCGGTAACGCCCGAGCAGGCAATTCGGTCCTTGAAATCGACTTCGCGCGATCGTGCACTTGGCTATTGGCAGGCATTGAGTGAATTCGGCATCGAGCGCGAAAACGTGCCCGTCCACGGTACGCGTAACGACAAATCGAGCGTCGATGCGGCGCTCGAGACCCTGTTTGCAACGCCGGAGCCACCAACGGCGATCCTGGCGATGTCCGACCGCATTGCTCTCTTTGCGATGCAATGGCTTGCCGAAAATGGCTTCGCGGTGCCAGGCGACGTCTCCGTTGTCGGCTTCGACGGCGTCCCTGAAGCCGCAACGGCCCAGCCGGGACTGACGACCATTGCACAACCGCTTGAAGAGATTGCGCGCAGGGCGGTACGCGCCATCCTTGATGACGCATTGCCTTGCGCGCAGGAAACACTCGGCGTGACCCTGGTCATCCGAGGCAGCACCGCGCGCCCGCGGTCATAACAGACTTCGAAGGTCGCGACTTCGACCCGAATGCGACACTTCGGTGCCTGGCGCTGGACGTCCTGCGTCCCGCTCAATGCGGAAGCGACGCCAGCACCGGTGCTTCCGCAACGAGCGCGACCCGCAGCTTTTCCAGGGCCCTTGTTTCGATCTGGCGGACACGTTCTTTCGAAATGCCGAGATCGGCGCCGAGTTCTTCGAGCGTGGCGCTGTCTTCCGAAAGGCGGCGGGCGCGGATGATCTTCATTTCCCGCTCGTTGAGCTTGCGAAGCGCGTGGTTGAGCCAGATGCGCCGCCGCTCCTGATCAATGATCTCGGAAACCTGCTCGTCCGGCAGCGGCGCGTCGCAGGCGAGAAGATCGAGCCGTTCGCCGCCGTCGGCATCGCCTTGCGAAATCGGCGCCTGCAGCGAGGCATCATTGCTGGACAGACGGGCATCCATCGTCTGCACGTCGGCAAGGCTGACGCCGAGTGCCGAGGCGATTTCCTCGTGCACGGCGCGGGCCGTCAGCTGCCGGTCGCCCTGGGCGAGCTTGGCGCGCAGGCGACGCAGATTGAAGAACAAAGCCTTTTGCGCCGAAGACGTGCCGCCGCGCACGATCGACCAGTTGCGCAGAACGTAGTCCTGCATCGAGGCGCGGATCCACCAGCTGGCATAGGTCGAGAACCGGACCTCGCGGCTCGGTTCGAAGCGGGCGGCCGCTTCCAGGAGACCGATATGGCCCTCCTGCACCAGATCGCTCATCGGCAGGCCGAAATTGCGGAATTTCGATGCCATCGAGATGACCAGTCGCATATGGGCCATGGCGATCTTGTTGCGGGCCTCCTGATCGTGATGGTCCTTCCACGCCAGCGCCAGTGCCTGTTCCTCGTCTCTCTCGAGATAAGGAGCCGCCATGGCGATCTTGATCATGCGCCTGTCTGCTGAGAGGTTTTTCATCGGCTACTCCATGACGGGCACACGGGGTGTGCCGCTGAACGATAAGTCGATCGTGTTCCGGGATTTTCGCTGCCTGAGCTTGACCAGCATTCGAACCGCCCTACTTCCCTGCCTAGAAGCCGAGGCCGGAAGAGAGGCCGCGGTGGCAGTCTCGACCGGCAACGCCGTGCGCAGGTCCAGACTGAACGTGCCTCAACGCGCGAGCAGCCAATAAGTTCCATGCTGCACTGCCGTATTTTGCGGCACGCGCGCGTTTGTCTGCGTGTCGGTCTCCCAACTCCCAAAAATTTCCAAGAGATGCCGCACCGGTCCAGGTTGTCTCGCGCATCGAATATCGACGGCGCGTGGGCAGGACGCGTCATTAGTTGTGCGCCGCAATTTTTGCCGCTTGCCGGAAAAGTTAAAAAAGCGTTAACTTTTGGTGGTCGTCCCCATAAGTTGCCTGTGAGTTAGTTAAAGACAGGGCTTTAGCGGGATTCCTGTTTGCATGGGACCGGTCTAGAGTTGCGTTATGAAAACACTATCCATCGAGGTGCGGCCGGGTGAGCCGAGGGATGCAATGTCCATCTCGGACGTGCACCGCGTCTCCTGGCTTCAGGCCTATGGCGGGCTCATTCCGCACAAG
>UCOA01000036.1 GCA_900474095.1 Hyphomicrobiales bacterium
CTACGGCGTGCCGACCACCGCCTTCCGCTTCTTCACAGTCTACGGACCGTGGGGGCGCCCGGATATGGCGCTGTTCAAGTTCGTCGACAGCATCCTTAACGGCCGGCCGATCGAGATCTACGGCGAAGGCCGCATGAGCCGTGACTTTACCTATATCGACGACCTGGTCGAAGGCATCGTCAGGTTGATGGGCGTCGTACCGGCGGAGGAAAATCGCATCGACGACATCGATACGTTGTCGCGTCATGCGCCGTTTCGCATTGTCAACGTCGGTGGTGGGCAGCCGGTGGAACTGATGCGCTTCGTCGAGACAGTCGAGGCTGCGGTTGGCCGTCCGGCACTTCGCACCATGCTGCCGATGCAGCAGGGTGACGTGCCGCGGACCTTTGCCGCTCCGGACCTTCTGAATGCGCTGACAGGGTTCACGCCGTCCATATCGGTGGAGGACGGCGTGAAACGCTTCGTCGACTGGTACCGCACGGAGATGGCCAGCGACTGAGGATGCTGCGCGCGATCCGCGGGGCCGAAACATGGTACCGAAAGCCACTCGGGCGTTGCACTGCACATATCCTGTTGCTGCGGTGCATACTTTGCTAGCTTTCCAAGGGCACCTTTGCCGCTGAACCCCTTCATTATCCGGATTCTGGCTTGACAGAGGTCATCACAGCGGCCATAAGGAAAACCTAATCTGGTTAGCGTATATTTAATTTTCGGAACGGGTCTCCCAAGTCCGATCCATTTAACGGGGTTCAAATTATGTTTAAACGGTCTTTGCTGATCACGACTCTTGCGCTTTGCGCGTCCGTTTCTTTCGCACATGCACAGGCGGCGCCGTCTGCGGGCGCAGTTTCAGGCCTTGCCACCTGCTCGAGCGATTGTGCCGTTCAGGCCCAGGGCCTTGCTAATGAAATCAACGCGATGCCTGCTGGTCCGGCAAAGGACAGGCTCCTCCTCTCCCTTGTCAAGGCGATCGGTACTCTCGCCATCGCAAATCCTGAGCTGTCCGCGGCTCTTGGTGGCATCGCAGCATCCGCTCAGGCAGGGCTGAGCCCGGCAGCGGCGGCCGCAGTTCCCTTCGTTGAGCAGGTCGTGTCCGCCCTTCAGGCAGGCACTCCCGGCGCTGCCACTGCCGCAGTCAACGATCCGAGCCTGGGCGACACCCCTGCCAGCTGAGCGGCGACCTGATTTGGCTACTGAATTAGAAAGCGCCTTGTGGGGCGCTTTTTTTATGCTGTTTTTTTCTGCAGTCCCAACGGGTGACGAAATCGTGCGGGGGGCGTGCCATGTTTCCTTAGTGGCATAATGTGATGGCTTTAACTTACGCTTGATATGACAGGGACCTGCAATATAGGAAGACTGACATAATCCTTGTCCTAAAAGTGAAGCCGTAAGCTTCGCCCAACCCCCTACTGGTACGGTACCCAATACTCGAACCTTTGATCCGGTCGCTCGTTCAAACTTGCTCTCGCGACATTAGGCTTCGGTTTCGTCCCAAACTACAATCTGAGCGGCAGGAATGAAATTTTTCAGTAGCGTCCGGGTTCGATCTTTCGGAAAACATCCAGGACGAAGAGACCATGCCAGAGACGGCGCGCCATGGTAAAGCAGAGAAAATGGATCGCGATGGCATGTTGCTTGCTGATTTCGGCGGCGAGCGGCTATGGCTTGTGGCGTGAACTTGCGCCGTTTATGGCCAAACCCATCGAGCAGGCGTTGACCCCAGACGAGTTCGCTGGCGAAGATTTTGGCTTCGGCCTTTCGTCCTACTCGAAGACACTGGTCATGAAGGACTGTTTCCGCATCGTGCTGGCCTACAGTGATATCGACATGATCGACGAAGCGACACGCGACGTGGTATCGAAATGCGCCAATCGCGCCTCCGAAATCGTTGCGACAACACCGACGGACTCCTTTGCCTGGCTGGTGCGCGCCGCCGCGTCCGTTCGCCTGCTCGCCAGGGACGACTTCAACGCCGCCCTCAGGCAATCGCAATTGACCGGTCCCAACGAACAATGGATCGCCCGTTTTCGCGTCAATCTGGCGGAGACCTACTTTCCGCAACTCAGCGCCGAGACGGTCAAATCGGAAGCCGCGGACCTGAAGCTGCTTGCGAGCAGCGAAAGAGGTGTCAAGCTCATTGCGGAACGCTATATCGCCAATCCGGATTTCCGGGCACGTATCACAGCCATCGTCGAAACGATGCCGCAGGACCGGCAGATCGTCTTTCTGAGAAACGTCAAGAAATCGATGGGCAAGGGATGATCCGGTTTCCTGTTTTGCGACATCCATGCCAAGGCCTGATTGGAATACCGACATCCGGCCTTCGCGCATTCGCACCGGCACAACAATGGCAGGCCTTGAGACTATGAAGAAGACGGCGCGCTACCACTCGGACCGCTTCCGGCTGAACAACCAGCTGATGTGGCCTATTCTATTGGTTCTGTTCCTCTCGCCCTTCGCGTTCGGAAGCACCAAACCCGCCTTCTGGTTGCTATGGTCCATGCTGATCTCGCTGTGCGGCGCTGTTCTCTTTGGCCGCATGGTACTGTCCAACGCACGGTTCAGGATCGCGCCGCGGAATCTGCCGGTACTTTTCTGTCTTTTCGCCCTTCTCGGCGCCTATATGATTGTCCAGGTGCTCCCGCTCGGCGCCCTGTCTCCGGCTGTGACCAGCATTGCCGATCCAAGCGCCGTCATCGCCGTTGATACGATCAGCCTCGCGCCGCACGATACGATCCTCGCGCTCACGCGGTGGGCGAGCTATGGCCTGCTTTTCTTTCTGGTGCTGCAAATCACCAGCAATCCGCAACGCGCCCAGGCCTTCATCAATCTCATTTACTGGGCCATCGTCATCCACGCCGTCGTCGGGTTGCTGTTCCTCGTGCAGTTTGGCGATACGATCCTCGGCATTCCGAAATGGAAATACTTCGGCTCGGCGCTGGGCGGCTTCATCAACCGCAACTCGTTTGCGACCTTCCTCGCCTTCGGCAGCGTGCTTGGCATCAATTTGATGATGGAGCGGATGACCGAGAAGCCCTCGGGAAAGGGCGACAGTTCGGTTCTGGGAACTTATCTCGGCAAGGGCGGCGTCGTTACCATCGGCCTCGGTTGGCTGGTCCTGGTCATCACGCTGGTCGCCACCAACTCGCGCATGGGTCTGTTTGCCGCCTGCTGCGGCATGATTGCCTCGGTCGTGCTGACGCTTGCCAAGAAGACCGCCGGTACCAACAGGGCAGGCGTCTGGATCCTGCTCCTTGCCATCCCCGTGGTTGTCGGTCTCGGCATGTTTGGCTACGGCGCGATATTTCTGGAGCGGCTGGGCAGCCTCGAAGCGTCATCCGAGGTTCGAATGCAGTTATACCAACAGGTTCTGCAGATGATCGAAACCCGCCCTCTGCTCGGATTCGGTGGCAACAGCTTCGAATATGCCTATCCGCTGTTCCATCAGGCGCCGGTCAGCGTCGATCTCGTCTGGGACAAGGCGCACTCCACCTATCTGGCGCTCTGGGCCGAATATGGCCTGATTTTCGGCAGCCTGCCGCTGCTGATCGTTGGGATCATTGTGTTTCAGCTGGGTGTGGCCTATGTGAAGACGCCGGGTCAGGACATGCTGATACGCTGCGGTCTTTGCGTCATACTGATCGGCGCAGTGCATTCGCTGGTCGATTTCAGCCTCGAGATCCAAGCCGTGACGTTCGCGTTCGTCGCCATTGTCGCCACCGCGTGGGCGCGGCAGGTCGAACTCATGAACGCTGGCGAGAGGGACCGGTCATGATGCGCGGCATCCTCGATTTTCTGCGCGGCGGCGTGGACATACCACCGACCGTGCAAAGACAGAAGCTTCTCCTTGAGGGCGGTCCGGATCACATCTATGCCGTTGGCGATGTGCATGGCTGTGACGATCTTCTCGGCAGGCTTGAGGATTTGATCTTCGAGGACAGCCGCAAGCGCCCGGGTACCAAATGGTTGATCATGCTCGGCGACTACGTGGACCGCGGACCGAAATCGGCATCCGTGCTCGACCGGCTGATGACCAAGCCTCGTGCAGACGTCAAGCGCTTCTGCCTTGCCGGCAACCATGAGGAGGTGATGCTCGATTTCCTGCGCAATCCGTCCTCGGATCATCGCTGGCTGGACTTCGGGGGGCTGGAGACGCTCTATTCCTATGGCCTTCACAAGTTGCCGGCCAATCGCCAGGCCCTGAAGAACCTGCTGCAATCCCGCATTCCGGACGAGCACGTCGCTTTTCTCGAATCCCTGCCATCCATGCTGAGCATACCGGGATTTTGCTTTGTCCACGCCGGCCTTCGGGAGGGTGTGGCCCCTGCCGAGCAGCAGGATGAGGACCTGTTGTGGCTACGTCCTCCAGCGAACGCGAAAGCCGTAGCTACAAATGGCGTCATTGCAATCCACGGTCACACGCCGGTCGCTAAAGTCGAGATGGGTCCGGCGCGGATCAATGTCGATACCGGCGCCTATATGAGCGGAATATTGTCCGCAGTGCGACTTTCTCGCCGCAGTGTTCCAGAGATCATCCAGTGCAGTTAATGATGTTTGAATTTCGCAATTGTCGCCCGTCTGCAATCTGATAGAACCGTGGCAATGCTGCATCGCAGCAATTTAAAAGACACTTTTACAATTTTGACAATAACAGCGATAGCTGTGCAGATAATGGTTGTGTGCAAATGGATGCGGAAATTGACCTCAAAGGCATTCTCGGATTGATACGTCGCCAGCTCTGGCTGATTTTATCAACAATTGCTGCTATACTCATCCTGACGATTATATTCACCTACTCGCTTACGCCGAAGTACACTGCAACGTCCCTTGTTCTTGTCGATACAAGCACAAAAAACCTGCTTGATTCCGACAATATCATTTCCAATCCCAGTGCCGACAACTCCCGCGTCGAAAGCGAGGTCGGCATTCTCAAATCCGATCGCATCCTGCTCAATGTGGTGAGCGAAAACAATCTCGTCTCCGACAGCGAATTCGGTATCGAGGTTTCGCTAAAGGACAGAATCCTAAGCTGGCTACGCATCCCGCTTCAGCCGGCACCCGCCGGTGAAGAGGCCCTTTCACGCGTCCTCAACTCCTTCAAATCAGCCATAACCGTGAGTCGAAACGGCCTGACCTACCTGATCACGGTCGGCGTCGTTTCAAAGGATCCGGCAAAGGCCGCGAAACTCGCCAATTCGATGAGCGATACCTACATCAGGGAACAGATCAACGCGAAGGTCTCGTCGACGCTCATTAAACGCGATTCGATCCAGAAACAGGCAGAGGCTGCCAATGCGGCAATCGTCGAAAATGAAAGGAACTTCGATTCCTACATTACCGGCAATATCGACCGGCTGGAGAAACAGGCCAACTCATCGGGGCTGACCACGCTTCGCGCCGAGCTCGAGAAAGTGAACCAGGACCGGGCGGCCGAGCTCGGCCGGATTGATTCGCTGCAGAAGTCATTGCAGGCGCAGGATTTCTCGACTTTGGTGACGCAGCTTGGATCGGACGCGCTCAATGAATTGCAGAAACAGCGCGAAAACCTCGCGACACGGATCGCCTCGAGCGGCGACAACAGCGCCGAGGCGATCAGCCTGCGCGACGAACTTGCGAAGGTCGACAAATCGCTGGCAAACGCGGCGTCCCATGAAGTCAACAACCTGCAGCAGACCGTCAATGACTACCAGCAGCAGGCAAACGAAGTTCGCCAGAAGATCCGCAGCACGGTTCTGCAGAGCAACCTGCCGCCGGAAGTGTTGACCGAAATCTACAGCCTGCAGCAATCCTCCGAGATCGCCCGCAATCAATATCAGACCCTCTTGGCCCGCCTGCAGGAGCTTGATGCGCAAGCTTCACTGCAACTGCCGGACAGCCGCGTGGTTTCGGCCGCGCTGACACCGACCCTGCCGTCGTTCCCCAACAGCAAGGTGATCCTGGGCCTGTCGCTCATTGTGTCCATCGGTCTCGGCCTTGGCCTCGCCATTCTGCGCGAATATTTCATCGGCGGTTTTGTCAGCGAGAATCAGATCGAAGCGGTCCTGAAAGTGCCGCTCTCGGCCATCGCTCCGCGCCAGGCGACCGGCGACGAGCATCACAAACTGGCAAACCCGACCTCCAGCCTGGCCGACCTGATGGTGACGGCACCGCTTTCCCTCTTTGCCGAAAGCGTCCGGCGGCTTCGGCTGACACTCGACCAGCAGGAAAGAAAGAACCCGGCATCCAAGCGGAAGGAAAGCGATGAGGGTGCGATCATCATGGTCTCCTCCGCGCTTCCGGCGGAAGGAAAGTCGACCATGGCGCTGTCTCTCGCCCGCGCCTATGCGCTGACCGGCAAGCGGACACTGCTGATCGATTGCGACCTGCGCAAGCCGAGTGTCAACAAGCACCTCAATCTCGAACCGAACCACGACTTCATCGACTATCTGCGCCAGGATCGCAGTACGGCGACCCTGACCTCGCTGATCATGCGCGATCCGCTCTCCAACCTCACCGTTCTGCTCGGCGGACGGCGCAGCGACGTCGCCACCGACGAACTGGTGATGAGCGAGAAAATGGGCCGGATCCTTGCCAGTGCGCGCAAGCATTTCGACTACGTCGTTCTCGACACGCCACCGGTCGAACCGGTCGTGGACGGCCTTTATCTTTCCCGCCATGCCGACATGATCGTCTTCGTCATCAAATGGGCAAGCACGCCACAGTCGAGCGCCAAGCGGGCCGTCGCCGCGTTCAAGGAGAACAAGAACCCGGACGCCGGCATCGTCACCCTCCTCAATCAGCAGGATCGCACCAAGATGTCGGGCAACTACAGCTACTCCGGCTATTACACCGAATAGGCATTAAAATCCTGATCAAGGGGGGCGCCGCGGCGTCCCCTTTTTATTGTCCTGAGATCGGCAAACCCTTGCTTCACAGGCAGTGCCGAGCAAAAAATCAAAATCCGTAAAATTGTACCCTTCCACTTAAGCGGGCCGAAAACCTCCGTATGTATCGTGATGATACAGATGGACGAAACGGATGTGTTCCGCTTCGAAGCATGATGCGCCCTCCGCCTGAACCGAGATGATTTCGGTCCAACAACAAAAGCCTTGGACAGAAGGCTCGGCACAACAGGGACACGGATCATGTTCAAGAAAGCAATCATCGCATTGGCGACCATCGCAGCTCTTGGCGCCACCAGCATGTCTTCGGCTAACGCCATCAACCTCGGTTCGGCGCGCGACGCCGCGAAGGTTCACCGCCGGACCTCGGTGGCGCCGATCGCATTTTCTCTCTACTGCCTCGATCATATCGAGGAGTGCAGCAAAAGCTCGAAGACGCAAGTCGCCTACACATCGAAGATCCGCGGCCTGCTTGCCTCCGTCAACCGTTCGGTCAATCGCAGCATCCGCCCGCTCAACGAGCGCCGCGACGTCTGGTCGCTCAATCCGGGTTTTGGCGATTGCGACGACTATGTCATGACCAAGCGCAGCCATCTCATCCGCGCCGGCGTTCCCTCAAGCGCGCTGCGTGTCGCCGTGGTGCGCACGCCGCGCGGCGAAGGCCACGCGATCCTGCTGGTCAAGACCTCCGCCGGGGAATTCGCCCTCGACAATCTGCGCAAGACGATCGTCAAGCGCAACCAGACCGGCTACCGCTTCCTCAGCGTCGCATCGGCCGACCCGACCCGCTGGTCGACAAACTAAAAGCGGCAAAGGCGAGAACGCGGAATCTCGCCTTTGCCGCTGTCGCGCTTTGGATCAAAGTAATCCCCTCGCTGCAAGATTGCGCATCAAAGCCGACGGGCCGAATGCCCATGGCGGGCATTCCGTTGCGAGGCGCACGGTATTGGTCAGTGAGCCGAGATGGGCATTCGAGATGGTGACGACATCGCCGAGCTTGTGGGTGAAGCCCTGACCCGGCGCGTCGCGATCTTCAACGGGCGCAAACAGCGTTCCCATGAACAGCACAAGACCATCCGGATATTGATGATGGCGGCCGATCGTCTGCGAGACCAGATCGAACGGATCGCGGCTGATTTCCCGCATCGTGCTTGAACCCTTCAAACTGAAACCGTCCGGACCGCTGATCGTCAGCGACAGATCTGCGTTGCGCACGTCGTCGATTGAATAGCTGGCGTCGAACAGGCGGACGAACGGGCCAATGGCGGACGATGCGTTGTTGTCCTTGGCCTTGCCGAGCAGCAGCGCCGAGCGCCCCTCGACATCGCGCAGATTGACATCATTGCCGAGGGTGGCGCCCTTGACGCGGCCCTGACTGTCGATGGCCAGCACGATTTCCGGCTCCGGATTGTTCCATCGGGAAATCGGATGCAGGCCGACGGACGCACCCCAGCCGACGGAGGCCAGGACCTGTGCCTTGGAGAAGACCTCGGCGTCCGGACCGATGCCGACTTCGAGATATTGCGACCAGACGCCTTCATCGATCAGCGCCGCCTTCACCTTTGCCGCTTCCGGCGAGCCGGCCTTCAGGTCGCGCAGGCTATCGCCGATGATGGCGGTCACGCGCTCGCGCATCTTTTCGGCCAACGCCGGGTTTCCGGCAGCCTTTTCCTCGATGACACGCTCAAGCATCGAACGCGCGAAGGTGACGCCACACGCCTTGACGGCCTGCAGGTCGCAGGGTGCCAGAAGATGCATGGTCGAGAGATCGCCGGCAGCCTCCACCGAGTTGCCCATGACGGCCTCCAACGACGCGAGATGCTCGCCCTCCTGCTGCAGGAGAAAGGCGACCGGATCATCCCGTTCGAGCAGGTCGCGCATCGTCGGCACTTCCTTCGAGGTGATGTCGTAGAGATCGCCGCCGCGCAACACGACCAAAGACGGGCCGGCGACATCCGGCCTCCAGACGCGCCCAACGAATGTTCCCGTCTCAAAAATATCGTTTGTCGCCGCCATGCCGCCCTCCTCCCGAATGCCTGTCGCCGCAAGATAACTTGCGGCCGGCCTTGAACAAAGTGCGAAACGGAGAATGTCAGGAAATCTTGCGGAATGACCCGAAGAATGTTCAGCCCGACAGCGAACGCTATATTTAATTTTACTGATTTTCTGATAGCACCTGGGGAGCGAATAAGTGCGCCAGGCCAGCCGTTGCACAGATGGTCATAAGAGGGGATAGGAACATGAGTTTTACGGAAACAACGACGACCTCCTGGTTTTCACGGCTGAAGAGCGGGCTGATCGGCCTCGTCCTTGGCCCGCTGCTGGTGCTCGGGATGATCTGGCTCCTGTCCTGGAACGAAGGCCGGTCGGTGCAGACCTATCGCGCGCTTGCCGAGGGTGCCGGCATCGTCGTTTCGGTCGACAGCGGCACTGCCGATCCGGCCAATGAAGGCAAGCTCGTCCATATTTCCGGACCGGTGAAGCCGGACGGCACGCCCGAAGATCCGGCGCTCGGCGTCGTGGCAGAGGGTGCGGCCGGCCTCAACCGCAAGGTCGAGATGTATCAATGGGTCGAGGACAGCAAGAGCGAAACCCAGAAGACGCTCGGCGGCGGCGAAGAGACCGTCACGACTTATACCTATAAGAAGGAATGGCGCTCGCAACGGGTGCAATCCTCCGATTTCAAGCAGGCCGACCAGCACCAGAACCCCGACATGCCGATCGAGGGTGAGCGCTTCACTGTCACGACCGCGACGCTCGGCGCCTTCACTGTCGACGGCAAGGCCGTTGCCGATCTCGGCACCGACAGCCCGGTCAAGCTTTCGGCAGATCTCGTCGGTCAGGTGACTTCGGCTCTCGGCTCGGACAGGCCGGTCAAGTTGGACGGTACGACGATCTATGTCTCGCAGAACCGCCAGACCCCGGCGATCGGCGATCTGCGCATCAGCTTCAGCCGCGAGGACATTGCCGAGGCCAGCTTCGTCGGCGCGCAGAAGGGCACGACCATCGCCGGATACAAGGCCTCCAATGGGCGCGAACTGTTCCTGAGCGCTGCCGGTACAGTCGGTGCAGCCGAAATGTTCGAGGCGGCCCAGAGCGAGAACACGCTGATCACCTGGCTGATACGCTTTGGTGGCCTGCTCGGCATGTTCATCGGCTTCGTCATCATGTTGTCGATCCTCGGCATCATCGCCGACGTCATTCCTTTCGTCGGCTCGATCGTCGGTTTCGGCACTTCGATCATTGCCGGCATCCTGACGCTGATCCTCGGTCCGATGATCATCGCCATCGCCTGGATCGCCTATCGGCCGGTGCTGGCGATCATCGTCGTCGCCATCGGCATCCTGTTGGCAGCGGTGCTGATCTATCTCCGGCGCAACAAGGCAGTCGCTGCTCCAACGGCATCGACGGCCACTTTCGGGCGGGCCTGATCCGGCATGCGCGCCCGAACCGGCGCGCACGTCTCCGTCATTCCCTACGCGGCACCGTCTGCGATGATGAAGGCCGCACTGCAAATCCGCGCCGGACGTTTGCGCTTGAACGCCATCCTCTCTACAGCGCCGCGCGTCAAACATGACGCGCAAAGGACGCTGTAGCTTTTGAAGCGCTGCATCGTTTTATCCTTAAATCGATTCCGATTTAAGGAACTATGCAGTAGCCTGCAGCCCCTTCAACGCGAATGTAGTGGATCACAGACACCGGATGTTTCTCGTCTCGAAAGTCTTCTGGCTGTTGGCGCAGCCGCTGTCCCTGATCTTCCTGCTTCTGGTTCTGAGCTACATGTCCGGCGGCGCGGGCTTCCGGCGACTGCGCCGGATTTTCTCCGGGCTCGCAGCGACCCTTTTATTTTTGACGCTGTTCACCAGTTGCGGCGGCGTGATGCTGCAGGTGTTGGAAAACCGCATTGCCCGGCCCGCAAACCTGCCGGCCAATCTCTCCTGCATCATCATCTTGGGCGGCGCCTTCGAGAACGAGGTGATCTCCGGACGCGGCGGCTTGGAATTCAATCAGGCGGCCGACCGCTTCGTCGAAGGGCTGAAGCTGGCGCAGGCTCACCCGGCCGCGAAAATTGTTGTCTCGGGCGGCGACGGTTCGTTCAACGGCAAATATGATGGCGACGCCGAGACCTCCATCGCCTTCTTTTCCACCTTCGGCATTGCGCCGGAGCGGATCATCCGGGAGACCCGATCACGAACCACGTTCGAGAATGCCGACAATACCAGGGCGCTGCTCGAGAGCAACGGCCTGTCGGATTGCGCCCTGATCACCTCGGCTTTCCACATGCCGCGGTCGGTCGGTCTGTTTCGCAAGCTCGGCATTCCGATCACGCCCTGGCCGGTAGACTATCGCACGAGCGGGCAACTCACCCTCGGCCCGGATTTCAGCCAGCCGTCGCTGAATGCGCAACTGACGACGACTGCGATGCGAGAATGGACCGGACTGATCGCCTATTACATCAGCGGCAGAACGCATGTGCTCTTCCCGCAATAGGCGGCCGTTGACGCAAGAGTGCCATTGTGGTCCTTCTCGGTTTTCTGGCGGGGGGGGAAACATGCCGATCCTGGAAATTCTCGACTATGCCGGGGTCGCGGTTTTCGCGGCGACCGGGGCGCTTTCCGCCTCGCGCAAGCAACTCGACATCATCGGCTATATCTTTCTCGCCTCCGTGACCGGTATCGGCGGCGGCACGTTGCGCGATGTCATTCTCGGCGCAACGCCCGTCTTCTGGGTCACCAACCCGATCTACCTCGTCGTCTGCGGCTGCGCCGGTCTCCTGGTCTTCTTTTCCGCCCACATGATGGAATCGCGCTATAAATTCCTGGTCTGGCTCGATGCCATCGGGCTTTCGGCTTATTGCGTGATGGGGGCTGCCAAGGGTCTATCGGCGACCGGATCGCCAATCGTGGCACTTGTCACCGGCATGCTGACGGCGACCTTCGGCGGCATCCTGCGCGATCTTCTCGCGGGCGAACCATCGGTGCTGCTGCGCCCGGAGATCTACGTGACGGCCGCACTTGCCGGCTCCGGCGTCTTTACCACCGCAACCTATTTCGGCGCATCTCTGCTCGTCGCATCAAGTGTTGGTGTCATCACGGCTTTTGCCGTGCGGGGCGGCGCCCTGAAATACGGATGGACATTGCCGACCGGCGATCCGCGACCCGGCCGTCATCCCGACGACGTGATGTAACACGTCGTCGACGACGTGATGTAACACGGGTCGACGATGTGATGTGAGGAAGCTCAGCCGCGCTTACGGCGCAGCCGGATTACCACGTCGACATGAGCGATTTCCATGCCTTCCGGCGGCTCGGGCAGGTTGCCGATCGTGATGCTGCTGACCGGGATGTCGAGGACCTCGTTGTGGCCCTCAACGAAGAAGTGATGGTGATCGGACACGTTGGTGTCGAAATAGGTCTTGGCGCTCTCGACGGCCAGAACGCGGATCATGCCGGCCTCGGTAAACTGGTGCAGGGTGTTGTAAACCGTTGCAAGCGATACCGGAACCCCGGCGGCGCCGGCTTCCTCATGCAATTCTTCCACCGTCAGATGGCGGTCGCCCTTGGCAAAGATCAGTTCTGCAAGCGCCATACGCTGACGTGTCGGCCTCAGGCCGGAACGGCGGAGGCGTTCTTCCGAACGGATCTCGATGGCAGTCGTCATACGGACGGATCCAGACTTTCAAGCTATTGCACAACAGGTCACCTGTGCCGATATAACTTTTGCTGCGTGTGCTTTCAATAGTAAGCAGGGGTCCCAAGGCGGCCAAGCCATGAAAAACAACCTGAATCTTGGGGCAAAGGCCAATTATCTCTGGCTGTTGCAGTCCCCATCATGTATGCGACGGCGGAAATAGACCTTGTGCTTGACGAGGCAGGAATACGCAACGCGACTTGGATCCGTCATGCCGACGCTTCAAATTGCGCCTGTCTTGCTCTAAATCAAGTTAACGAAAAACGATGTAGCGGGGAAACGACAGTTCATGACGACCAAACAATCTAGCTACAACTATGAAGAAATCCTCTCCTGCGGTCGCGGAGAATTGTTCGGCCCCGGCAATGCCCAGCTTCCCCTGCCACCGATGCTGATGGTTCATCGCATCACCGACATCTCCGAAACCGGAGGTGCATTCGACAAGGGTTACATCCGCGCCGAATATGACGTCCGTCCTGATGACTGGTATTTCCCCTGCCATTTCCAGGGCAATCCGATCATGCCGGGCTGCCTTGGCCTTGATGGCATGTGGCAGCTGACCGGCTTCTTCCTTGGCTGGCTGGGCGAGGAAGGTCGCGGCATGGCGCTTTCCACCGGCGAAGTAAAGTTCAAGGGCATGGTTCGTCCGCAGACGAAGCTGCTGGAATATGGCATCGACTTCAAGCGCGTCATGCGTGGTCGCCTTGTCCTTGGTACGGCCGATGGCTGGCTAAAGGCGGATGGAGAGACCATATACCAGGCAAGCGACCTTCGCGTCGGTCTGTCGAAGGAAAAGGCTGCCTGAACCGCGGCCACGCCGCACTCAGAGACAAATAAGAAGAGGTCATCGACATGAGACGGGTTGTTGTCACGGGTCTGGGCATTGTTTCCTCCATCGGGAATGATGCGCAGGAAGTCACGGCGTCGCTGCGCGAGGCGAAATCCGGCATTTCGTTCTCGAGCGATTTTGCCGAACATGGCTTCAAGTGCCAGGTCTGGGGCTCACCCAACATAGACACGACCGAGCTTGTCGACCGCCGCGCAGCACGCTTCCTGTCACAGGGCGGCACGTGGAACCATGTGGCCATGAAGCAGGCGATCGCTGACTCGGGCCTCGAAGACAAGGATGTCGGCTGCAACGAGCGCACCGGCATCATCATGGGTTCGGGCGGTCCGTCGACTCGCACGCTGATCGATGCAGCGGAAATCACCCTGAAGAACAATTCGCCCAAGCGCATCGGCCCGTTCGCAGTACCGAAGGCGATGTCGTCTACGGCATCCGCGACGCTTGCCACCTGGTTCAAGATCTACGGCGTCAACTATTCGATCTCGTCGGCCTGCTCGACCTCGGCGCACTGCATCGGCAATGCGGCCGAAATGATCCAATGGGGCAAGCAGGATGTGATGTTCGCCGGCGGCCATGAAGACCTCGACTGGACCATGTCGAACCTGTTCGACGCGATGGGCGCCATGTCCTCCAAGTACAACGACACGCCCTCGACCGCTTCGCGTGCCTATGACGCCAGCCGCGACGGCTTCGTCATCGCCGGCGGTGCCGGCGTTCTGGTTCTCGAAGAACTGGAGCATGCCAAGGCCCGCGGCGCGAAGATCTACGCCGAGATCACCGGTTACGGCGCAACCTCCGACGGTTACGACATGGTTGCTCCGTCCGGCGAAGGCGCGGTCCGCTGCATGCGCCAGGCGCTCGCTACGGTGAAGGGCGACGTCGACTACGTCAACACGCACGGCACCTCGACGCCGGTGGGCGACTCGAAGGAAATCGGCGCTATCCGCGAAGTCTTCGGAAACAAGATCCCGCATATCCAGTCGACCAAGTCGCTGACCGGCCACTCGCTCGGCGCCGCCGGCGTGCAGGAATCGATTTATTCGCTCCTGATGATGCAGGCCGGTTTCATCGGCGAAAGCGCCCACATCACCGAGCTCGATCCGGAATTCGACGGCGTGCCGATCGTGCGCAAGCGCATCGACAATGCCAAGATCGATATTGCGCTGTCCAACTCCTTCGGCTTCGGCGGCACTAACGCCACGCTCGTCTTCCAGCGCTATAACGGATAAAATCATGACCGGTCTCATGCAGGGAAAACGCGGCCTCATCATGGGCGTTGCGAACAGCCACTCGATCGCCTGGGGCATCGCGCAGGCGCTGGCGGCCGAAGGTGCCGAACTCGCCTTCACCTATCAGGGCGAAGCCCTCGGCAAGCGTGTGAACCCGCTGGCGGCCGAACTCAACTCCGACATCGTCTTGCCTTGCGATGTCGAGGACATCACCTCCGTCGATGCCGTCATCGACGCGCTGAAGGAAAAATGGGGCAAGCTCGATTTCATCGTGCATGCCATCGGCTTTTCCGACAAGAACGAGCTCAAGGGTCTCTACGCCGATACGACGCGGGACAATTTCAGTCGCACCATGGTCATCTCCTGCTTCTCCTTCACCGAGATCGCCAAGCGAGCCGCCGAACTGATGACCGACGGCGGCGCGATGCTGACGCTGACCTATGGCGGCTCCACGCGCGTCATGCCGAACTACAACGTCATGGGCGTCGCCAAGGCGGCGCTCGAAGCGTCGGTGCGCTATCTCGCCGCCGACTACGGTTCGCGCGGTATCCGCGTCAACGCCATCTCCGCCGGCCCGATCCGCACGCTTGCCGGCGCCGGCATTTCGGACGCCCGCGCCATGCTGTCCTGGCAGCAGAAGAACTCGCCGATGCGCCGTACCGTCACCATCGAGGATGTCGGCAGCTCTGCGCTCTACCTGCTGTCCGGCCTGTCGCGCGGCGTGACCGGCGAAATCCACTATGTCGATTCCGGCTACAACATCACGTCGATGCCGGCACTCGACACCCTGCGCAAGGCAGACACGGAGTAGTCTCCGCCTGCCTGCCCCGGCGCGCGCGGTTTGCAAACGCAGCGCTCCTCTTGCCGTCTTGAATTTTGCCCGATTCCTTGCCAGTTCAGAGCGCGCAAGAAATTCCGCAATACAATGTGAGGCATGAAAAGCATGAGCAATGCTCAAGAAAAACCCATCGAAAACCATGTTTTTGAGGCCGACGTCGCGCGCCTGCTGCACCTCATGGTGCATTCGGTCTATTCCGACAAGGATGTCTTCCTGCGGGAGCTGATATCCAACGCCGCCGATGCCTGCGAAAAGCTGCGCTACGAAGCGATCGCTGCACCGGAACTTCTGTCCGACGATCCGAGTTCGCGCATCACCCTGACGCTCGACGCCGACGACAACACACTGACTTTGGAAGACAACGGCATCGGCATGAACCGCGACGATCTCGTCGAAGCGCTCGGCACGATTGCCCGGTCCGGCACCCGCGCCTTCATGGAGCGCGTCGAGGCGGCAAAGGCCGGTGAAGGCGCCCAGCTGATCGGCCAGTTCGGCGTCGGCTTCTATTCCGCCTTCATGGTCGCGGACAAGGTCGATGTCGTCTCGCGCCGTGCGGGCAGCGCCCATGCCTGGCTCTGGTCGTCCGACGGCAAGGGCAGCTACACGGTGGCCGAGGCTGACCTGGCGCAGGCGCCGGCGCGCGGCACCCGCATCACGCTGCATCTGATGGACGACGCCAAGAGCTATACGTCTCAGTGGAGCGTCCAGCGGATCGTCAAGGACCAGTCCGGCCACGTCCCGGTGCCGATCGACCTGATCGAGAAGCCCGGCGCGGAAGCGGAGCGCATCGGCGACGGTTCGGCGCTATGGACGAAGTCCAGAAACGAGATCACCAAGGAAGAATACGCGGATTTCTATCGCGGCGTTTCCGGTCAGTATGACGAACCGGCACTTACGGTGCATTTCCGCGCCGAGGGGCGGCATGAATATACCGGCCTTGCCTTCGTCCCTCAATCCAAGCCACTCGGTCTGTTCGACCCGACCGGCAAGGGCCGGATGAAGCTCTACGTCAAGCGCGTGTTCATCACCGACGATGCAGAGCTTCTGCCGCGTTACCTGCGCTTCGTGCGCGGGCTCGTCGACACGGCCGACCTGCCGCTCAACGTCTCGCGTGAAATGATCCAGGAAAGTCCGATCCTCGCCGCCATTCGCAAGGGCCTGACCAACCGCGTGCTGACCGCGATCGAGAAGCTGCAGGAAAGCGATCCGGACGCCTTCGCCAAGCTCTGGGAAGCGTTCGGCAGCGTGCTGAAGGAGGGCATCTACGACGACTTCGAGCGCCGGGCACAATTGATCGGACTATCGCGCTTCCGCACCACGGCGTCAGACGAGGCGACGCGGTCGCTTGCTGACTACGTCAAGGACATGAAGGACGCGCAGGCGGCAATCTATTATCTGGCGGGGGACAACCTCGACCGGTTGAAGGCTTCGCCGCAGCTTGAGGGTTTCCGCGCTCGCGGAATCGAGGTTCTGCTTTTGACGGACTCCGTCGACAGTTTCTGGGTCACGGCGGCTCCCGACTTCGAGGGCAAACCGTTCAAGTCGATCACGCAAGGGGCTGCCGATCTCGCCCAGGTTCCGAAGGCGGATGGCGACGCTCAGTCAACGCCGGAGACCACCGAGGTGGTCAGCGAATTCATCGCCTTCGCAAAATCAACGCTCGGCGACGCCGTATCGGACGTGCGGGCTTCCGACCGGCTGACGGAAAGCGCCGTCTGCCTCGTGGCACCGGAGCAAGCCTATGACCGCCAGTTGGAGAAATTGCTGCAGGGGGCTGGAAGGCTGGACGCAACCGCCAAGCCGATCCTCGAGATCAATCCCGGCCACAGCCTGATTGCCGCCCTCGCCGCCGGCGGAAGCGGCGAATTCCGCGCGGATGCTGTCCAGCTTCTGCTCGACCAGGCACGCGTTCTCGACGGCGACAAGCCGCAGGACCCGCGCGCCTTCGCGGAACGGCTGTCGCGGCTATTTGAGTGGGCTTTACGGGGCTAAATCCTCTGAAAAGCGATGCGACAGCACCGGCTCGGGCGCGTGCTGTCGCCACAAG
>UCOA01000118.1 GCA_900474095.1 Hyphomicrobiales bacterium
CGTAAATCGAAAGTCTGTCCAGGTCAATGGATGGTTCGATCACGTTTTGCGAGGGCTGGCCTCGGCTCTGGCTGGGGCGCCGCGCCGCAGATACTATTTGATGAATGGAACGCGACGTCTGGAACTTCCACGACCATTAGGAATTTCTGACATGCTCACTGCAATGGAGGAATGCCATGTCCGGGAAGCCGAGCTTCTTTTCGAGATTTTCTGGAAGCGTCGCAGCATTGACCGGCAAACCGGCAACGTTCGTCATTGCCGTCGCCGGTATCATCGTCTGGGCCGCCACCGGTCCATTCTTTGGATTTTCGGAGACATGGCAGCTTGTCGTCAACACCGGAACGACGATCATCACCTTTCTGATGGTCTTCGTGCTGCAGAATTCGCAGAACCGGGACGGCAGGGCGGTTCAAGCGAAACTCGACGAGTTGATCCTCACCAGTGAAGCGGAAAATCGCTTCATGGGCATCGAACATCTCGATGAAGAGGAACTGAAGCGATTGACGCGGCTTTTGAGAGAGGCGGCCGACAGCGAACCGGATCACGTGCTTGCCGGAAAAGTCGATCACATCATCCGGGATCGCCGCACCAAGCTGAAAAAGAGGATATGAGCAAACGGAAAGGCGAACGTGCGACGGCTTAGATTTCCCGGGGGCCGGGGAATTTCTTTCCTGTTGGTCCTTTTCAAGCCCCAAAAACGAATTCAGAAGCGTACTATGCGTCCATGGGAGGAGAAAATCATGAGCCGAGCATTTACGAGAGAAATCGACGACGCACCTCTCCCGCCCCTGCCGGAGCGTCCAATCAGCGCTGCCCGCAACCTCGTAACGCCGAATGGCGCGCGTCAGATCGAACAGGCGATCGCGACGCTGAGCCAACAGGTTGAAGCAGGCGTAGACAGCGATGCGCTCGCCGCTCTCAAGCGCGGTCTGCGATACTGGCATGCACGCCATGCCACCATGGAGATTGTCGAACCTATCGCAACGCCGTCGACAGTCGCGTTTGGAACCCACGTCACCATCAAGCGCGGCGGCAAGGCCAAGCAGCTTCACATTGTCGGCGAGGATGAGGCCGATCCGGCGGCCGGTGCAATTGCCTGGACATCGCCTCTTGCGCGCGCGCTGGAGGGGGCAAGCCCCGGCGACGTCGTCGAGTTCCAAGCCGCGGGACACGAAGAGGAAATCATCGTCCTGTCCGTTACCGGAGCGTAGAGGCGTCGCCAGGACGCCTGTGGTGCTTCTCCTTTCTCCCGGCCACGCATAAATGCGACCCGTGAGTCCCGAGAAAGAGCGTTTGCCGCTAGCGCGAAGAAAGGCGTGTTTCGTCGATTTCGTGCTCGTAGAGCTGGTCCATGCTCAACGAGGCGACTGCTGCAAACGGAGCCTGGTTCCTCACCCGGCCGTCGCCAAGGATGACGATGTCGTCGCAGAACGAAATCGTGCTGCGGTGGTGGCTGATCACAATGGTCGTGCGGCGACCGGCCCTCGACCGCAAGGTCTCGACGATTGCTGCTTCCGACAGGCCATCCATGGCGTTTGTTGCTTCATCGAGAATGAGGACTTCGGGATCCCGCACCAAGGCTCTCGCCAGCGCTATCCGCTGGCGCTGCCCGGCCGACAGACTTGCGCCGCGATAGCCGACGATCGTTTCGTAGCCTTGAGGGAGTTTCTCGATAAATTCGTGCGCCTCTGCAAGACGGGCGGCATGTTCCGCATCGGCTATTGAAGCGATCCGACCATAAGTGATGTTCTCCAGAATGGTGCCATCCACCAGTTCAAGATCCTGGCTGGCAAGGGCAATCTGGCTTCGCCATTGGGCCGGATCGATTGTGTTCAGAGGCATCCCGTCGATCAGAATTTGGCCCTCATCGGGCTCAACAAACCGGCACAGGAGATTGACGATCGTCGTCTTTCCGGCGCCCGATCGACCGATGATGGCTGTCGAACAGCCGCTCCGGACTTCAAATGTTGCAGCCCGCAGCACGCCAGGCCGTGCGTCCGCGCCCGGATACTTGAACGTCACGCTGTCGAATTTGATCTGTTGGCGCAAGGCCCGGGCCGGTTCGTCGCCTGCCGGCGGTGGCGGCTTGTCCGACGGGTCCAACAGCCATCGCACCTCTTCCAAAGAGCCGCTCCAGCCCTGTATTTGGCTCCACGCCAGCTGCAGGGCGCGGATATGCGGCTGCAACCGATAGAGAAGGACGACGAACGCCACAATAACGGGAAAGGTCACTCCCAAAGCCCATGCGCTCACGACCGCTGCCAGAAAGAGAGCCGAGTGCAGCACTTCGGTCAGTGGCGGCAGAGCGCCCTGCCGGGTTTGGAGGACGAAGCCTGCTTTTCGAACTGCGTCCGATGCGGTGTCGAAGACGGCCTTTTCTCGCGGCTCCTGCCCGAACACGCGGATGAGCCGCCCGGCGTGGACGAGGTGGAGCATCCTTGCGGCAAGTTCACTGTTGAGTGATGTGACATTGCGGCTCGGATTTTTGAGGCTTGCCGACAAAAGCGCGTGTGCGAGTTGGACGATAACGAGCCCAAGCGCGACGCACAACGTCATCTGCCATGACAGGAGCAGCAGGAAGCCCAGCAGAATGACGGCGGCCGATGCGTTCACGATCGCACCAAGGACCGTTTGCATCGCATCCGAGGCGCGCCAAGACTCGTTGGAAATAATGTTCAGCAGTCGCCCCGGGCTTTGTTGCAGGAAAAACGGGTAACCAACCCTCAACAGCTGATCGGCGAGCGCGCTTCGTATGGCATCGCTGGCTTTGCCATAGATGAAATTGGTAAGGACGGTATTCGCAAATGCGAAAATGTTCTTCAGGGTGATCAATGCAAGGACGGCAACGGAGATCACCATCAATCGTTCTCCATCGTCGAAGCCCGACCCCACCTGTTCAAAGAGGGCAGACAGTCCGCTTGCGCCCGCGCCGTCCTTTTGACCGGCAATGATGCCGAGCATTGGAATGATGAGGCCGATGCCTGCGCCTTCAAGCACGGCGCTGGCCAGCCCCAGAGCAACGACAGCCACAAGCAGGCGCCTCTGTCGTCCAAGTGTGCTGCGCAGTACCTGAAAGCCCGGCAGGAGGAATTGCAACATGATCGATATCACCTCAGCGAACGAGCCGCCTGTTTGATCTGGGTTACTTCAGAGGGCTGCGCCCGCCTGGTTATGGCAAGACGCGCGAACCGGGCCGCTCCGAGCAAATTCATGAACACGATCGGCCAGTGGGACAGAGAAACCTCAGGATCGAACCGGGGGCCGCCAAAAAGTTCCCGCCACGCTGACCTCACAGACCAGCAAAAATGACGAAGCAGCCAGGGAGCCTTGAGGATGTGTTTCAGGCAAAGCGCCCCATTCCCAAAGCTGTAATCTCGGTGAAGTCTTTCGATTGCCTCGCGTGTGTTTCGACCATGATAGTGAAGGACGGTCATGTCGGGAACATATTCAATCGGGACGCCGAGTTGAAAAGCCCTGACCAGGTAATCCGTGTCCTCGGCCGACTTCAGGAAACTGCCGGCCCCAAACCGTTCGTCGAAACGGCCGACCCGGAGTGCAATCTCACGATGCATCGTCATGTTGCAACCCAATATGAAGCCGCCAGGATGGACATCTTGGGTAAAACGCTCGCGCCTCTGCGACCGCTTGATTGTGAAGGGGAAATCGAGCGAATTGCCGAGTTCGACGCGACCGCCGCGGATGATGCAACCCTCGCCGGTCGCGTAATGCCGTTCCAAATCCTGCAGGTAGCGACAGTCGACTTTGCAATCATCATCGATAAAAACGAGTATCCGGCCGCGCGACCGTTCCATTCCTGTATTGCGGGCGGCGGCCAGGCCCGGGCGCGGCTCGGTTACAATCGTAATCGCAACGCTTAACGTCGCGGCGATATGGATCAACCGTTCGGCCGTCTCGTCCGTTGAACCGTTGTCGACCACCACGAGCTCGCTCGTGACCGTTGCATGAGACCGGCAGGCTTCCTCAATCGATCTGATGCAGGCCTCCAGTGCCTCGGCGCGGTTCCTTGTGCAGACAATGAAGCTCGCCAGCGGTTCGCGTCGCTCGGCAGGTGATGGAGCGGCAACATTGGCTCGGGTGCACTCTTGGACGATTTTGGGACGTTCCGGAGCCATACTAACCACCATGCTGCGGCAACACGGTGGCGGCAGGCACGGACGCAAAATACCGCGATAGCGTATCGAGCTGCCTGGTTGCCGCAATTGAGAGACGACTGCACCACGGCGCGTAGGCCCCTGCGCGCAGGCCGTATCGCTCCCGGCGTCGAATGAGCCCCCATTTCCCGGTCCGAGTCAGAAACTCGTGCGTCAGCCGAGGCTGCTCCGCGTCGTTGATGAGCTGATAGAGGAAATAGAAGAAACACAGGGCGCCGTCCTCATAGCTGGACTGCGCCGCTCTGGGGCGAGCGGCGATTTTCGCTTCCAGCGTCAGAACGAATTCGGCCGCACGTCGTGTGGTATCGGGCGTTACCGCGACACCGACGTCGCGCAGGGCATCGAGATCGTCGATAAGAGATTCACGCTCGAGGTTCTCCGCGACAATCTTCAGATGCGTCTGACGCATCAACCGCTTATGCTTGTTTGTGACGCTGTGGTCGTGGATGCGATAGGCGACCAGGCTCTCATCGATCATCGCCGCGGGAAAGCGGGCGGTAATCCGTCGGAACAGATCGAAATCTTCCGCATGCACATAACTCGCGTCGTAGACCAACATGTCTTGCGGGATAACCCGCCGGTTATACATCACGGTTGAGTGCATGAAGATGGTGAAGAACATCGACAATATGTGCCAATTTCCCGATTGGTAGATCGGATTGGGCGTGCCGCACACCATTCGATTGCCGACAAGGCGATCGACGCCCGTGCCGCTGATCGCAAGCTGAGGCTGTTGCATAAACAATGAAACCTGGCGCGAAAAACGCGCGGGATAGGCAATATCGTCGGCGTCCATCCGGGCGACATAGTCGCCCTTGGCGATGGCCAAGCCCTCGTTCAATGTCGCAATAAGGCCGCGGTTCTCCCGCGAGACAATGGAAATACGATCGTCGGCCTTTCGCAACCGCTGCAGGATTTCCAGCGAGCGGTCAGTCGAGCCATCGTCGATTGCAATGACCTCCAGACGTTCATGATCCTGGCGCAGGATGCTCCCGAGCGCTGCAGCGAGAAAGGACTCGCCATTATAGATAGGCAGCAGGACGGAGACCAGTGGAACAGGCATGGTTCAGCTCGCGTGTTTATTGAAGATCGGAGGTTTGGAAAGCATCGCCGCGATTGGCGCGTGCATGAGCCGCGGACGGATGGTCCCTTCGACCGTGAACCCAGTCGACGGGATTGCCAGCATGCGTGAACGATGCCGCAGGGCGGTGGTCTCGAGGGACTACGTAGGGGAAGTGGCGCTTGAGCAGGTTGAGCCGCTTTTCGAAGACCGACCAGGAAATCGAGGCAAGCAACACTGTTGCTGCGCCAGCGACCACAAACCGTCCGAGCCCCTGCTGCGAAACATCAACGGGAATCCAAGGTTGAGCCTTGACCACCAGAGAGAGCACGATCGGGTGGATAAGGTAGACGCCATAGCTAATGCGCCCCAGTGCCGTTAATGGAGAGAGCTCAGCCAGCCGGCCGAGATAACCTCCGACCCCTGCCGAACAGCATCCCACAAGCATTGTCAGCGGCAAAAGGGGCAGAACCTCCGTGCCGATCCAGGTTGCCCAATCAAGCGTTGGCGTCATCGGTGTCGATTCCAGCCACAGCAGGATGACGAAAGCAGCGGCAAACGGCATCCAACTGACCCTCATCCATTGCGGCCAGGACGAGCTTCTGGTTCGATAAGCGGCCAGCAGCGCCCCCGATGCGAGCGCGTCCATTGACGCTGAGGGGAGCAGATCACGCATCAGAGAAGGCGTCCCGGTCACGGGCCAGCAGAAGCGATATGCCAACGAGCATGCGATAACGGCGATGCAGATCCGCTCAATCAGGTGGCGCGGCGCCAGCAGGATCACCAGCGGCCAGACGATATAGAACTGTTCCTCAATGCTCAGGCTCCATGTGTGACATAGAACCCAAGGGGCCCACTCATCCTGCAGGGCATACCAGAAGTTCGACAGATAGGACGCGTGCCACATCAGGTTGCCTCGGGCGCCTTCGAGATTGATAACCCAGATGAAGCCCAACATGGCGAAATAGGGAGGAAATATGCGCAGTGCGCGACGTATATAAAATGATTTCAGTGCAGTAGACGGTTGATACCGGTCGGCGCAGCGGGCATCCAAAAGGAGCCGAGTTATCAGAAATCCGCTGAGCACGAAGAAGAGACGTACGCCGAGGTGACCCCAATGGGACCCGTCAGTGGCGAAAAAATGTGCGTACAGCACCATCGTGACGGCAACGGCTCGCAGTCCGTCCAACTGCCGGTCGCGTGTATTCGACATAGACACCCCTCGGCAATCAGCCTTCGTCTGCCACTCTCCTTGCGGGTGCCAGCTCCCCATCTGTTCTTGCCGCCTCCCGCATCGTTTTCGCGTCACATGTGGACATTTGAAGCGGTGAGGCGGAGCCCGGACTGTAAGCGTGAATTCGGCCAAACTTTGACAGCGACTGCTTGATCAGCAGATTGCGTCACAGAATCGACGGCCGGCCTCTCGCCGGTGGAGGGCAATCTCAAATGCAATTTGCTGCACAGGTGGGTAACGCCGGGTGCTGCGCGCGACCCGATTTATTCAATTTTTCCAGCGTTTGAGATGGTTGTTGCGGGCCAATCATTGGTGTTGGGTCAAAAAGCTCTTTTCTTTTTCACCTCGTCCTCCGACACGCTCGGAGTTTTATTTTCTTCAAGCTCAGAGACGGAACAATTTCGATGGCCGCGTGTTCCATGAAATAGGGTACCCAGAATAGGAGGAAGCGATGAAAGTTAGCGAAGCGATGACGCGTGATGTTCGCATTGCAACCCCGGACCAGACAATCCAGGAAGCAGCCTCAATCATGGCCGAAATCGACGCGGGCGTTGTGCCCGTTCACGAGGACGACCACCTGGTGGGAATGATCACCGATCGCGACATTGCCGTGCGCGCCGTGGCGAAAGGCATGGGGCCGCAATGCCGTATCGCGGACGTCATGTCCCACGAAGTGAAATACTGCTATGAGGACGACGATACGGACGAAGTGCTCGAAAACCTTGGAGATCAGCAACTCCGGCGCCTGCCGGTCGTCAATCGAGACAAACGTCTCGTTGGCATATTGTCGCTTGGTGACCTGGCAACGTCGGGCGCCAATGGGGCCGCCGCAACGGCTTTGGCCGGGATTTGTCAGCCTGGCGGAATGCATTCGCAGACGGCGAACGTCGACGGATAACGGCCGCGACCAGCTGTCAGCAGGGCGCGGGTGAAAAACCACCCGCGCCCTGTTTTTGAGAATTTAGCTGGAGCTCAGAACATAGCGGCGATTGGCAAGGAGGGCCGGCCGCGCATTCATCGAATAGAGTGCAGTGAACTTCTTGATATCGGCGTCGGCGACCTCGATCGGGTTCATCGCCACCATCCAATCGACGATTTCACTGCAGGGCGGCGTCGTCAGCGAACCTTCGTAGGCCCAATATGCAAGTGAGGGGGGCAACAATCCGGTCGGATCCACCCCGTCAAAGGCAGCCTCCTCACCGGCCTTTTGCGGAAAAGCAGCCGCCAGGCTGGCGAAGGCCGTGTTGGGAGCTCCAGGCACAAGGAAAACGCCCAATACGCCAAGCGCGCCAGTTTCCACGTGCTTGTGGACGAAATGCACCTCCATCGGGAAGGATTTTCCTTCGACCAGGTGTTCGCTCGGCGCGTGAAAATGGTACTGCACCAGCTCATAGGTCTTGTCGCCCCGGCGCAGCGTGCCACCGGGCGCGGCTTTCACCTGGATGGTGTGCCCATTGTTGAGGATCGTACCGCCGCTCTTCCAGTCGGTCGCAAGGTCTGGAATGTCGGCCTTGACCGCGCCCCTGATGTCGAGCGGCGATTGCTGTGAACCGGCCGCACAAGCGCTGTTGTCTTTGCTTAACGAACCCCAATGCTCAGGACCCGCTTCGCCTTCATAACTCCAATGGACGCCTTCCGCTGCAAAGGTGGTTTTGACGCAGAGCGGACAGGCAGCGAGCAGGGCCAGGCCCCTTAGGAAGTCACGCCGTTCCATATTCATATCCTTTCGATTGGCGAGCATACCGTGCTCGCAGCGGCGGCATCTTCGGTATCGGCTTTCCCCTGTCAATTGGCGCCAATGCGGGACGTGAGAACATTGCGTGAATTGGATAATCCCCGCTGAAATGCGAATCCGGAGCGAAGAGGCGTTAACGGTCCATCGCGAATCGGCAGGGCCGCTGCTGAGAAGGTTGTGAATCAGAGCCTAAAGGCTACTCCTCGCCGCTCTGCACAACACCTTGCTTTTCGGGAGAATCTACGGTGAGGTGGGGTGCTACTGGCGCTGATCGCGACCACCTGCAATTTCAATTTTTGCAGTTCCAGATCGTTGTCCTGCGGGGCTCTACCTTGCTGCCAAGCCACACCGCCCAATTACAGACGCGGCGCAGGGCCTGTCGAGGTCCTCGGAATGAGGCGGCTCTCAAGGGGTGCCGGACGGGCAGGTTTCTTGCCGCTCAAGCACGCCAGGAGATAGTCTGCCGCCTGCTTGCCGATTTCGGCGTTGTCGACACGCATGGTGGTCAGGGGCGGATCGGTTTGCTCGGCCATCGCCGCATCGTCGAAGCCCGTTATCGAAAGCTCGTCCGGCACGCGCAGGCCCAAGGCGCGTGCTTCGATCAGCGCGCCGATTGCCAGTGCGTCGTTGCCGCAGATCACGGCAGTCGGGCGCGGGCCGGACGCCTCCATGATTTCCCGCAGGCTCTGCCGGCCGAAAACGATACTCGAAGGGCCCTCGCGCACATGCTGCGGCCTGAGCGCCAGCCCTTCCTCGGCCAGCGTCTCGCGCAAGCCTTCGAGACGTGCGACGACACGGTCGTTGTCGATCGACGGCTGATGGATAAGGGCGAAATCACGATGCCCGAGCTCGAGCAGGTGTCGGGCAATGCGGCGGAAAGCGGCGGCATTGTCGAAGCCGACGCAAGGATGTGGGGAGCCGGGGCGATGGGAATAGGTGACCACGTAGGGTACGCCGCGCGCGGTGATGGTCTCGAACAAGCCGGGCCGATGAGATTCGCCGACAATGGCGAGCGCCTCGACGCCGCGCGCCAGCATGGTGCGCACCTGATTGACGGCCTGGTCGGCGTCGTAGTTGGAGCAGCCGATCAGGACTGTAACGCCATCGGCCGAGAGTCGCGTCTGCAATGCGCCGACCTGCGAGGCGAAGACATCGTTGTCGAGCGTCGGGATGAGCACGCCGGCAAGCCATGTGCGCCGGCTTGCCAGTGCGGCACCGGCGGGGTGCGGCATCCAGCCGAGTTCGGCCGCTGCCTGGAGGACCTTTTTGCGAATCTCGGGGGCGACCTTTTCCGGAGCATTGAAGGCGCGCGAGACGGTGGCCGTCGAGACGCCGGCCAGCGCCGCCACATCCAGCGCCCGCGGTGCCAAATGCCCGTTGCCGTCTTTTACTCCACGCGACATGAGTTCTCCTCGTCCCTCAATCGATTAGATATGTATACGCTTACAGACTATTTTTCCAGTTGTTTTACAGCCAATTCTCATACTGTTGACAAAGCACCCGAAACTGATATGTATGCGCTTACATCAAGCAAGGCTGTTGGGAGGCAGCTGTGCGGTCGGCAACGATTTGCATAGCCATGCGGCGGCCGTTCCTGGAGGAGTCACCTTGATAACGATCCGCAAATTCCTGCTGAACCCGATGCAGTTCGTCATCGCCGCCTGTCTGGCGGTCATGCTTATGTTGGTGTTCGGCAATGTCATACTGCGCTACGCGCTCAACACCGGCATTTCGGTGTCGGACGAGCTGTCGCGACTATTGTTCGTGTGGATGGTGTTTCTCGGCGCGGCCGTCACGCTTTTCGAACAGGCCCATCTCGGCGTCGATACGTTGGTGCGGCGGCTCTCGCGCAAGGGCCGCATCGCCTGCTTTGCACTTTCCAACCTGTTGATGCTCTACACGACATGGCTGATCTTCTCGGGCACCTGGCGTCAGGCGGGCATTAATCTGGGCATGACGACGCCGGTCATGGGCGTGTCGCAGGCCTGGTTCTTCGTGCCGGTACTGATCTTCACCGTGCTTGCAGCCGGCTGGTTCTGCCTTTCGCTGCTTCGCTCGTTGACCGGCAGGATGAGCGACGAGGAACTGATCGGCGTGCGGGAATCGGAAGAGGATTTCGATATCAGCGCGCTGCCGCCTTCAGGCGATGGTACCCGGCCGCGCTGAGCTGGACTTTCACTTTTCCTGGCGCCTCATCGGTGCATCTTCAGAGCTTGCAGCCGCGATCTGACCGGACGGGATCCCGGGTATCGTCGGCAAAGGTTGGTCCGCAATGACGATTCTCGTTTTCATCGCCTCGCTTCTTGCCGCCATGGCAATCGGTATGCCCATCGCCTATGCGCTGCTCATTTGCGGCGTGGCTCTGATGGTGCAGCTCGCCATGTTCGATCCGCAGATCCTGGCGCAAAACCTGGTGAGCGGCACCGATAGTTTCACGCTGCTTGCAGTTCCCTTCTTCATGCTGGCTGGCGAGGTGATGAATGCCGGCGGCCTGTCGAAACGGATCGTGGCGCTTGCGCTGACACTGGTTGGACATGTCCGTGGCGGGCTCGGCTACGTGGCGATCATCGCGGCCTGCGTTCTCTCGGCACTGTCGGGTTCCGCGGTTGCTGATGCGGCGGCACTCGGGGCGCTCTTGGTGCCGATGATGGTCAAGGCCGGGCATGACAAGGCACGCTCGGCCGGGCTTGTGGCCTCCGCCTCGGTGATCGGCCCGATCATCCCGCCCTCGATCGCTTTCATCCTCTTCGGCGTCACCGCCAATCTGTCGATCTCCAAGCTCTTCATGGCTGGCATCGCGCCGGGGCTGATGATCGGTATCGGCCTTGCCGTTTCCTGGTGGATCATGGTGCGCAAGGAAGAAATCGAGCTGAGACCGCGCGCCACTGCCGCCCAGCGCCTGAACGCATTGCGGGAGAGCCTGTGGGCGCTCGGACTGCCGGTCATCATCATCTTCGGTCTTAAATTCGGCCTGTTCACGCCGACCGAGGCCGCCGTGGTCGCCGCCGTTTATTCGCTGTTTGTCGCCACCTGCGTCTATCGCGAACTGAGCCTCGGCCAGCTCTATGCGGTCTTCGTCTCGTCTGCCAAGGTGACCAGCGTCGTCATCTTCCTCGTTGCCGCAGCGCTCGTGTCCGCTTGGCTGATCACGATCGCCGACCTGCCGGGACAGGTGGTCGAGCTGCTCTCGCCTTTCATGGACAGCCCAAAACTGCTGATGCTGATGATCATGATCCTCGTCATCATCGTAGGCACGGCGATGGATATGGCGCCAACCATTCTGATCCTGGCGCCGGTGCTTGTGCCGGTGGTTCAGGCAGCCGGCATCGACCCGATCTATTTCGGTGTACTGTTCATCATCAACAATTCCATCGGCCTCGTCACACCGCCCGTCGGCACCGTACTCAACGTCGTCGCCGGCGTTTCCCGGCTCAATATGGAAACGGTCATCCGGGGCGTCACGCCCTTCATGGTCGCGCAGCTCATCGTGCTGGCGCTGATGATCGCCTTTCCTGAACTCGTCACCGTACCAGCCGGCTGGCTGGGGCGATGATTTTTTTGAATTTTCGCATCGTAACAAGGAGGAAGCGATATGCGTAAAACTCTCATGGCAATCATGGCCGGCCTCATGCTGGCTTCGGTCGCACCGCTTGCAGCAAGCGCGGAAGTCCGCGAACAGACCATCCGCTTTGCCAGTGCCGGTGCGGAAGGCTCGCCCCTGGTGATCGGCCAGCGCAAGTTCGCTGAGATCGTCAAGGAAAAGAGCGGCGGCAAGATCGACGTCAAGGTGTTTCCGGCCGGCATGCTCGGCGGCGACCTGCAGTCGGTCGCCTCGTTGCAGGGCGGCCTCTTGCAAATGTCGGTCATGAATGCCGGCCTGATGGCGAGCCTTGCTCCCGATTTCGCTCTGCTCGATCTGCCTTTCCTGTTCGAAAACACCAAGGAAGCCGATGCGGTGATGGACGGCGAGATCGGCAAGACTTTTGCCGGCGAGCTTGCGGACAAGAACCTCGTCGTTCTCGCCTATTGGGAGCTCGGTTTCCGAAATCTGACCAACAGCCGCCGCCCGATCGAAAAGGTCGACGATATTGAAGGCCTAAAAATCCGCGTCGTGCAGTCGCCGATCTATCTGGAAATGTTTCAGGCGCTCGGGGCCAACGCCGTGCCGATGCCGTTCCCGGAGGTCTATACCGCGCTCGAAACCGGAACGGTCGACGGCCAGGAAAACCCGGCACCGAGCATCCTGACGGCGAAGCTCAACGAGGTCCAGAAATACATTACGCTGACCCGCCATACCTACAATCCGATGGTGCTCCTGTTCTCCAAGCCGTTGTGGGATCAGTTGGACCAGGAAGAGAAGGACCTGCTTCAGGCGGCAGCGAGCGAGGCCGCTACCTTCCAGCGCCAGCTCTCCCGCGATGCAGATGCCAAGGCCGTCGAGGCGCTCGCGGCCTCGGGCATGACGGTGACCAAGCTGCCGCCCGAGGAAATCGCTCGCTTCCGCGAGAAGACCAAGCCGGTCGCGAACAAGTTCGCCGCTTCCGCAACCCCGGAACTGGTGAAAGCGCTCAACGAGACGATCCAGCGCGTGCGCACCGGAGGCTGAGACCTATAAGCATCGGCATGGAGAGTGATTTCTCTCCGTGCCCTCATCTCCCAATCAAAAATCGAGGCTCACTGCTCATGTACACAACCAACCGCCTGAAAACCCATCTTGCCGCCGGTCATGTCGCGTTCGGATGCTGGGTCGGCGGCGGCTCGCCGACCAATGCCGAAATCCTCGGTCATGTAGGTTTCGACTTCCTGCTCGTCGACCATGAGCATGGGGTCGGCGAAACCCGCGAGATCATCGACACGCTGCGAGCGGTGGAAACGACGCCGTCACCGGCGCTGGTGCGAATCCCCTGGAACGATCATGTCTTCCTGAAGCGCGTGCTCGATGCTGGCGTCCAGTCGGTCATGATCCCCTCGGTCGACACGGCGGAAGCAGCACTTTCAGCGGTGCGCGCCTGCCGGTACCCGCCGGACGGCATTCGCGGCTATGCGGCCGGTGTCGTGCGCGCCTCCACTTTCGGGTTGGAGCCGGACTACATTCACAAGGCCAACGAGAACATGCTCATCGCCGTCCAGATCGAGTCCCATACGGCGGTCGAGAACGCCTCGGCGATTGCCGCTGTCGCGGGGGCGGACATCATCTTCATCGGCGTCAACGATCTGGCCGGATCAATCGGTCGGCTGGAGCAGACCGGCCATCCGGATGTGCGCGAACTCGTGCGCCGGGCAGAAGATGCAATCCTTGCCTCCGGCAAGATCATGGGCACCGTTCCGAATGCCGGCGCTTCCGTCGGCGAGCTGATTGATCGGGGCTACCGCGTTATCGCCGGCCCGCATGATGTGGCATTGCTGCGCGATGCCGGGCTGGCGGCGTTGGCCGATTACCGCGAACTTTGCCAGTGCCGTACCGAGGGCAAAAAGGCTGCGACGACGAACCGCATGCAGAAATCCTACTGATGTCTGGGGTATCGTAAACTCAACAGCGATGTGACAGCGCTGCTCGGTGGAGATCGGGCCGCTTTCTCACCGTTATTGCGCGACACCTCTGAGGCTAACGGCTCCAGCAGCGGTAACGGCTCAGCAACCTGCCTGAAAAAGGTCACCGGTGCGCCGGTGCCAGTTATAACTGTTCTGCAGAAAAGTTATAACTGGCTACTGTCCCTGTTTGCGGCTCGTGTCGGGGGCGGAGTGAGAGCTTCAAATTCTTGGCGGACGGTTTTCTAAAGGGCTGGCCCCAGCGGGTTTGTTTTGATCGGCAGCGGGCGCGCAGTTCGCCGGACTTACAGCTGAAATTATTGCGCGCCCATGTTGGCATTAGACGATGCGGCCGCGCGCTGCGACGGGCCAGACGCCGCTGATCTCGCCCTGTTCTATGACGTTGACGGCGTCCACCATATTGGTAACCACGCAGGCGTGATTGGGCACGATGCGGAGCTTGTCGCCGACCTTCAGATTGATCGGGCCTTCGCTGACGAGGCGGCCGTGTTCTTCCGAGAGCTGGTCGATGGCGATGTCGTCGCGGGTAAGAACGTGGCCATAGCCTGTGAGACCGAGCAGGTCGGACGTCAGCGCTTTTGAACCGGCATCGATGATGGCGCGGTTGGCGGCGGGGACGGAGACGACGGTTGCAAGCACGGTCAAGGCGCAGTCCTCCCAGCCGCAAACGCCGCGCGAGACCAGCGAGCGGTCGTTGTAGACATAGGTGCCGGGGCGATACTCGGTCGTCACTGGTGCCTCGGCCGCATGCATCATCGACGGGGTGCCGCCGGATGTGATGACGGGGACCGCAATGCCGGCGGCCTCGAGGAAAACCTTGGCGCGGGTCATGAAGGATTCGACCGCAGCCGCGCCGTTCGCGGGCGGATAGGTCATCAGCCCACCAAAGACGAGGCCCGGTGCCTTGGCGATGCGTTGCGCAAGCGTTGCTGCGGCCTCCGGCGTCGGCACGCCGCAGCGGTCGGCGCCGGTATTGCATTCGACCAGAACGCGCAGCGGAGCGGGTTCGGCGGCAAACGCCGCCGAAAGGCCGTCAATCACCGTTTCGTTGTCGGCAACGACACCGAGCGTCACCTTGCGGGCGAGCGCCGCCAGATGCTCGAGCTTTTCCCTGCCGAGAATGTTGTACGTGATCAGCACGTCGCGGATCTCGAGGCTACCGGCGACCATCGCTTCGGCCTCTGACACCTTCTGGCAGGTGATGCCCACGGCCCCTGCCCTGAGCTGCATCTCGGCCAGTGCAGGCAATTTGTGCGTCTTGATATGTGGGCGGACCTTCAGCCCGTGGCCATCGGCATAGGCCTGAAAACGCTGGATGTTGCGCCGGGCGATGTCGAGATCGACCAGGATGGCCGGTGTATTCACGCTCTGGAGTGTCGTTGCGACCTTGTCCATGGAACCTCCGAAAGAAAAATTTCCGATGCAATTTCAGGCGGAAGAGAACGCTGCACCCTCGGTGCGCAGATTCCCATCCGGGCAAGTCTTGACAATTTATGCATCCTGGCGCTGAATACGTCAATCCAGTAAAACAGACATATGTCCATAATACTGGACAGCAAGAAAATGACCGTTCATCAGGGGAACATCATGATCATTTCGCTCCGCACCAGCGCGTTTTCGCTGGCAACCGCCTTCATTCTTTCCGCAATGCCAGCCGCCGCCCAGCAAGCGACCAGCAAGCTCGACGAGATTCTGGCCCGCGGCCACCTCGTGCTCGGCACCGGCAGCACGAACGCGCCGTGGCATTTCAAAAGCGCCGACGACAAGCTCCAGGGCTTTGACGTCGACATGGGCCGCATCGTCGCCAAGGCGTTGTTCGGCGACCCCGACAAGATCGAATATGTCAACCAGTCGTCGGACGCGCGTATTCCCAACATCACCACCGACAAGGTCGACCTCACCTGCCAGTTCATGACGGTGACCGGCGAGCGCGCCCAGCAGATCGCCTTCACCATTCCCTATTATCGGGAAGGCGTTGGCCTGATGATGAAAGCTGACGGCAAGTATGCTGACTATGCAGCGCTGAAGGCGGCCGGTTCGTCGGTCACCATTTCGGTTCTGCAGAACGTCTATGCCGAGGACATGGTCCATGCCGCCCTGCCGGAGGCGACCGTCGACCAGTATGAATCGGTCGACCTGATCTATCAGGCGCTCGAATCCGGCCGCGCCGATGCGGCGGCGACCGACCAGTCGTCGCTCGCCTGGTACATGACCCAGAACCAGGGCCGCTACAAGGATGCCGGCTACGGCTGGAACCCGCAGACCTATGCCTGCGGCGTCAAGCGCGGCGACCAGGACTGGCTGAACTTTGTCAATACCGCCTTGCATGAGGCGATGACCGGCGTCGAGTTCGACTTCTATGCCAAATCGTTCAAGACCTGGTTCGGCAAGGAGCTGACGCCGCCGCAGATCGGCTTCCCGGTCGAGTACAAGTAAGCTGCACGGCACGTCGTTGGGACGAAGGGTTTGAGCCCTTCGTCCTTCCTCCACCCTCTACGGCAGGACGCCGCCATGGGTTACACGCTCAATTTTGCCGCCGTCTGGCGCAGCTTCGACCAGCTTCTCGAAGGCCTGCTGCTCAGTCTTGGTCTGGCTTTCATCTCCATCCTGATCGGTACCGTGATCGGTCTTCTGGTCGCCTTTGCGCTCACCGCAAAAAGTGGCTGGGTGCAGCGGCCGGCTGCGATCTATGTGACGATCATCCGCAACCTGCCGATCCTTGTTCTGGTGCTCTTTGCCTATTTCGCGCTACCGCAGATGGGCGTGCGGCTGGGCAAGATCGAGAGTTTCGTCGCGGTGCTGTCGATCTATTCCGGCGCCTATCTTGCTGAAGTGTTTCGTGCCGGACTGATCTCAATCCCGAAAGGGCTGACGGAAGCGGGGCTCGCGATCGGCCTTACGCTGATGCAGATCCGCGTCTCGATCATCGTGCCTTTGATGCTGCGCAACGTACTCCCGTCGCTGTCTTCGACCGTGATTTCGCTGTTCAAGGATACATCACTGGCAGCAGCGATCGCGGTGCCGGAACTCACCTTCGAGGCGCGCAAGATCAATGTCGAGACCTTCCGCGTCATCGAGACGTGGATCGTTGCGTCCGGGCTCTATGTCGCCACCTGTTCCGTGCTTGCCGCGCTGATGCGTCTGGTCGAGCGGCGGCTTTCGGTACCGAGGTGATGACCATGACGGACTTCTCCGCCTTCTTCGATCAGCTCTGGATCGCTCGCTTCGTTATCCTGAAGGGGCTCGGCGTTACCGTGTCGATCTCACTTCTCTCGATCATAGCCGGATCGCTGCTCGGCGTTCTCGTCGGATTGTCGCTCGTCTACGGCAACCGGGTGGCGCGGCTCCTGGTGCGCGCCTATACCGACTTTATCCGCGGCACGCCGGTGCTGGTGCTGGTGCTGGCCAGCTATTATGTGCTCTCCACCATCGGTATCGAGCTTGGGCCGTTCCAGGCCGGCGTTCTGGCTCTGGCGATCTTCTGCTCGTCGCATGTCGGCGAGATCGTGCGCGGCGGATTGCAGGCGATCCCCAAGGGGCAGACCGAGGCCGCCAAGGCGATCGGGCTCACCTTCCGTCAGACATTTGCCTATGTACTCTGGCCGCAGGCGCTACGGCAGTTCCTGCCCGCCTGGGTGAACACGGCGGCCGAGATGGTCAAGGCTTCGACGCTACTTTCGGTTATCGGCGTCGCCGAGCTCCTCTTGCGCACGCAGGAAATAATCTCGCGCAATTTCCTGAGCCTGCAGTTCTATTTTTTCGCCGGGCTTCTCTACTTCGTCATCAATTACGGCATCGAGCGGTTCGGCAAATATGTCGAGCGCAAGACCGCCGTTCCGTCCTGAGGGCTCGATCGTCATGAGCAAGGTACTTCTCGAAATACAGGGTCTGCGCAAGCAGTATGGCACCGTCGAAGTGCTGAAGGGGGTCGATTGCACGATGCACGAGGGCGAGGTGATCTCGATCATCGGTTCCTCCGGCTCGGGCAAGACAACGATGCTTCGCTGCATCAACATGCTGGAAGAATTCCAGGGCGGGCGCATCCTGCTCGAGGGCGAGGACATCGGCTATGAGCAAGCCGGTTCTGTCCGCAGGCGCAAGAGCGAGAAGGACATCGCCCGCCAGCGCGCGCTGACGGGCATGGCCTTCCAGCAGTTCAACCTCTTCCCGCATATGACTGCGGCGCACAACGTCATGCTCGGTCTCGTCAAGGTTAAGAGGATGCCGCGCGACGAGGCGCGTGCCGTCGCCGAAAAATGGCTCGACCGCGTCGGCCTTGCCTCCCGCGCCGATCACTATCCCGGCCAGCTTTCCGGCGGTCAGCAGCAGCGCGTGGCGATTGCCCGGGCGATTGCGATGAACCCCCGCCTGATGCTGTTCGACGAGGTGACGTCGGCGCTCGATCCAGAGCTGGTCGGCGAGGTGCTGCAGGTGATCAAGGGACTGGCGGCCGATGGTATGAGCATGCTGCTCGTCACGCACGAGATGCGCTTTGCCTACGAGGTCTCCTCCCGGGTCATCTTCATGAACCAGGGCGTGATCTGCGAGGAAGGCGAACCTAAGGAAATGTTCGTCAGGCCGAAGACCGAGCGGCTCGCGGAGTTCCTCAAGACATCGAGTTTCAACTGAACAGGATGAGGAAAGTCTGAAGCGCTTTTCCGCCCGCATCCCGTTTCCATTCAAAACAGAAGACAAAAAGAGAGAAGATCCTATGACCATCAAGCGTTATGGCGCCGGCGAAACCGGTGCCGGTGGACAGCCCCTGCCCTTCGCCCGTGCGGTGGAAGCCAATGGCTGGCTCCATGTTTCCGGCCAGGTTCCGATGGAAAACGGCGAGATCATCCGTGGCGGCATCATTGCCGAAACCCGCAAGGCGATCGAGAACCTGATCGCCATCCTGCATGAGGCAGGATACGGTATCGAGGACGTCGTGCGAGTCGGCGTGTGGCTTGATGATCCGCGGGATTTCTGGAGCTTCAACGGCGTCTATGCCGAGTATTTCGGCGCCAACCCTCCGGCCCGCGCCTGCGTGCAGTCGCGGATGATGGTCGATTGCAAGGTGGAAGTCGATTGCGTCGCCTATCGGGCGGACAGGGCTTGAAATGCCGGGCGCGGCTTGCAAAGGTCGCGCGCTTAACTTTTGACGAGGACGGATCGAATGGCCGATGGCGCAGAAGACATCGTTTCGCGGCGCACGCGGGGCCTCGATCGTGCCTTCGAAATTCTCGAATTCCTGCGTACGAAACGCCAGCCGATGCGGCCGAACGAGATCGCTGTCGAGATCGGCGCACCGCGCTCGTCCATCTACGAGCTGATCAATCTTCTTTTGCGTCACGGCATGCTGGACTATCAGGGCGGCGACGGCCGGGTGTTTTTGGGCCGCAAGCTCTATTTTCTTGGTACCGCCTATGCCGATCAGTTCGACCTGATGCGCGAATCGGAGGACTTGCTGGCGCGCCTGGCGGAGGAAACCCGCGAAACGGCGCAGATGTGCCTCCTGGAGGGCAACAAATACACCGTCGCCATGATGCGCGAAGGCGTGCGCGCATTCCGCATCTCGTCCAATATCGGCGAGCTGGTGCCGATCCCGTGGACGGCTTCCGGCCGCCTGCTGGTGGCGCATCTCACCGACGCGGAGATCGTCGACTTCATTCCCGCCGACGATTTCGTTCTGCCGAGCGGCAAGCGGCTGGATCCGGCGCGGTTCATCGCCGAAGTCCGGCAGGCGACCGTCGACGGCTATTTCACCTTCAACAGCGAAGTGGAAACCTTCACCCATTGCTTCGCCGTGCCGGTCCACCAGGCCGGTGGTCAATGCGTTGCCACGCTCTGCCTTGTCACGCCAAAGGAAGACGGGTTGCGCAATCGTCAGGCCTATCTCGATAGCCTGCTCGCCGCCGCACACGACCTGTCCGAGCAGCTTGGTTATTCCACCGGGCGCAAGCGTGCCGAGAGGTAACCGCTCAGGCTTCCTGATTCTGCGCCAGCCGCCATTGCCGCGGTGATAGGCCGGTATTGGTCTGGAAGAACCGCGAGAAGTAGGCGGGGTCGGAAAACCCCAGCCGGTAACCGATCTCCTGTACCGGTACCTGGGTAAAGAGAAGTTCGCGCTTTGCTTCGTCGATCAGCTTGCCGTTGATCAGCGTCTGGGTGTTGCGGCCGGTGAGTTGCTTGACGATACGGTTGAGATGCGTCGGGGAGATTCCGAGCTCCTGCGCATAGAATGTCGCTGGCTTGTGCGAGCGGAAATGCTGGTGGATCAGGCCCGTCAGCCTGTTCAGGCGGCGCTCATTTTCAGTTGCTCCATCCTTCTCGTCGCCGTCTCCGGCGGCAGACAACTGTGCTGTCAGCCGCAGCGCCGCCGTCAGATAGGCCTCGCACAGATCCGCTCGTCCCGTCCGCCGCGCGGCCGTTTCTGCGGCAAGCCGATGCAGCGTAGCGGCAATATAGTGACTGTCGGCGTCCTGCGTTCGCAGTCCCGTCAAACGTGGCACGGCCAGCCACTCGCCAAACCGGCTGTGGTTGGCGGGCATGGTTTTCATGTGCGTGGCCAGCACCGTGAAGACATAACCGTCGATGTCCTTCGAAAACCGAAATCCGTGGCGCGCGAACGGAGGCACCGTGATGACCGCGGGCGGCACGATCGGATGTACATCATTGCCGAACACAGCATCTCCGGATCCGGCCTCGATGTACAGGATCTGAAAGAACTGCTCGTGGCGGTGCAGTCCGATCTCCCAATGATGCAAACTGCTGCGCGACGGGACTGTTTCGCAATGCAACCAAAAATCCGGCGAATCGCCGGCTTTTTCGCCATACAGGTCGTAGGTGGGGATAGAGCGCATCGGCTTCCTGCATATCTCTTAATGTTCGATTTGTGCAATTTCTTGGCCGCAATGTCCATGGAGGCGAGCTCGTACCGATGGCACAACAGATGCAATGCTCGCGTTCGGGAAAAGAGATGCGCACCCAGGTTGTCATCATTGGTTCAGGTCCGTCCGGGTTGCTTCTTGGACAATTGCTGGCGAAAGCAAAGATCGACGCCGTCATTCTGGATCGGGTCGGCAAGGACTATATTCTTGGACGGGTGCGCGCCGGCGTGCTGGAGCAAGGAACGGTCGGACTGATGGACGAGGCCGGCGCCGGCGCGCGGATGCATGCTGAGGGCTTGCCTCACGACGGTTTCTCACTTGCCTTCGACGGGCGCGACCACCGCATCGATCTCAAGTTTCTCACCGGTGGCAAGGGTGTGATGGTCTATGGCCAGACCGAGCTGACGCGCGATCTGATGGAGCGCCGCGAAGCGATCGGCGCCATGACGATCTACGACGCGTCGAATGTCTGCCCGCACGATTTCGACGGCCGGTCGCCCTATGTGACCTATGAGCGTGAAGGGATCACCCACCGTATCGACTGCGACTTCATCGCCGGATGCGACGGCTTTCATGGTGCAAGCCGCAAGTCTGTCCCTGAGACGGCCATCCGCACCTTCGAGAAGGTTTATCCGTTCGGCTGGCTCGGCATCCTTGCCGATGTGCCCCCGGTCAGCGACGAACTGATTTATGCCAACCATCCGCGCGGCTTTGCGCTGTGCTCAATGCGGTCGCAAACCCGCAGCCGCTACTATTTGCAATGCGGCCTCGACGAGAGGATCGAGGACTGGAGCGACGACCGGTTCTTTGACGAGCTGCGCCGACGGCTCCCGGCCCACCATGCGGAGGCTTTGGCGACCGGTGCCTCATTCGAAAAATCAATCGCGCCGCTGCGCTCCTTCGTTGCGGAACCGATGCGCTTCGGCAAGCTCTTCCTCGTCGGCGACGCCGCCCACATCGTGCCGCCGACGGGAGCCAAGGGTCTCAATCTTGCGGCGAGCGATGTCCACTATCTCTCTTCCGGTCTCGTTGAATATTACCTGGACCGCTCGATCGCCGGCATCGATGCCTATTCGGCCCGCGCCCTCTCCCGCGTCTGGAAGGCTGTACGCTTTTCCTGGTGGATGACGACCATGATGCACCGCTTCCCCGATACCGGCGCCTTCGACCAGAAGATCCAGGAAGCAGAACTGGACTATTTGACACATTCGCGCGCTGCGGCAACGGCGCTGGCCGAGAATTATGTGGGGCTGCCTTATTGAAGGTTGTCAGCCGCCCGCTGTCCAGTCTTCGACCTGCAATCCATCAACACGCTGAAACTCCCGAATATTGTTGGTGACAACGGTAAGGTTGCGCGCCTTGGCCTGGGCTGCAATCAGCGTATCGAAGGGACCAATCGGCATTCCGAGAGTTGCTAGCTTTGCGCGGATTTCACCCGCGTGTTGCGCCATATCTCGGTTGAACTCGACCAGAGGAAAATCCTGCGCCAGAAGGCGAAGAGTTTCGAGGTTCGCCTCGATCCGCTGGCTTCGATATGCGCCGTAGTACAACTCGTGAAGAACGATATGCGAGAGGCCGATCTCACCTTCAGCGCAGGCGAGAATACGCTGGACGAGCCGATCGGATTTTCGACCCAGCAGACAGATGAAGGCATTTGTATCGAAAAGGTACCTCATTGCTTGAAAAGTGTATCCAGATCGGAATTGTCCGGCATATCCGGCTGTTCACGGCCGTTTGCCATGAAGTCGTCACTCATGCCTCGGGCAAGAGCGGCTTTCAATCCACTCCAGGGCTCCTTTTTCGTGGCGACAGGACGCAAGATGACGGCATCACCCTCGCGGGTGATTTCAAGCTCTTCGACGTCGAAGCGAAATTCCCTCGGGAGCCGGACGGCTTGGGAGTTTCCGGATTGAAAAACTTTGGCGCGTTGGGTCATGAGTACACTCCAGAAAAAGTTTATACGTACACGTATATACTTTTTCTCACACCACAGCAATAACGTCTCAATCCAACGCCGTCAGGAATGCCTCCAGTTCCGCCGGTTCGATCCCGATCAGATGCGGCTTGTCCGGATAGGCGCCGGATTTCACGTCGGCAACATATTCGGAGAAGGCGGCGATGCGCTCCTGCTGCAGACGGTCGTAGTCGGCTGCGAAGTTGCGGTAGATCTTGGCGTGACGCGGAACACGGCCCTTGTTGGCCCCCAGCACATCGTCGGCAAAAAGATATTGCGCGTCGCAGCCAGTGCCGGCACCCATGGAGAGCATCAGCATGGAGGTGCGCTCGCTGATCGCGCTCGCGACTTCACCGGGCACGACTTCGATTTCGGCGGCGAAGGCGCCGGCTTCCTCGAGTGCTTTGCTTTGGCGCCAGATTTCAAGCGCGCTTAGTGAGGTCTTGCCGACAGCGCGGAACCCGCCTGTCCAGGTGGCCTTGGAGGGAATGAGCCCGAGATGGCCGCAGACCGGAATGCCCTCGTCGCGCATGCGCCGCACCGTCTGCAGGCTGGCCGCGCAATAGACGGCATCGCCTCCGGCCTTCAACGCCTGGAAGGCAGCGCGGATATACTCGTCAGCGGTAACGAGGTCGCCATATTCGAGACCGGGAAAGGCGAACACGGAAGGTGCCGCCTCACGAAAAGCCGGGCTTAGCAGGGACGGTGGCACCGAGACGAGATCAACCCCTGCCCGCTCGGCTGCGTCCGCCTCATCCAGCGTTTCAACGCGCAGCATGCTGAGCTGGCGCTTGCCCTTCATTGACAGAAGGTCGGCTACGGTCGGGCGGCGATGTCTCATGAATGTCTCCCAAATCTGGTGATCGGCGGACGGGGTCGTCGCTGTTCGGTCTTTGTGGAATATCGTGGGTAATCAGGATGCCGCTTGTGTTCGAGGCGGCATCCCCCGGATTGTGCGTTGCCGACGTCGGTGTCAGGCCGCCAGCAAAGACTTAAGCTTCGTTTGCGCAGCCGCAAGCGCCACGGGATCCGGGCGCACGCCCGCAGCGATCATCATTTCGGCAAGGCGGATGTCGCGGGCAATGGCATTGCCCGTGCCGATACCACTGGCCGCTATCAGACGTCCGCCGGCATCGAGATGGAAGAGGATGAACGCTCCGTCTGCCGTGTCCCGGCGAATCGTCTGCGTCGCACCATCCGCAAGTCCGGCGATCTGCAGTGTAAGATCATACTGATCCGACCAGAACCACGGCAGGGCGGACATCGCCTCGCCTGCCCCCAAAAGATTGGCAGCGGCAAGGGCGCCCTGGTCCTGCGCATTGCGCCAGGCCTCCAGCCGCAACCGGCGGCCGTCGTAATGTGCCAGTGGGAAGGAGCAGCAATCACCGGCGGCAAAGATATCCGGAACGGATGTCTGCAAATGCTCGTCGACGGCGATGCCGTTGTCGATCGTCAGTCCTGCATCGCGCGCGAGTTCGACGTTCGGGATGGCGCCGATGCCGACGACGATCAGGTCAGCGGCCATGGTGCGGCCATCCTCAAAGTGGACTTTCACCTCGTCGCGGCTCTCTTCCAAGCTCTGGATCTTGACGCCGCAGAGGATTTCTACACCCTCCGCTTGATGCCTTGCAGCGACCACGCCGGCGATCTCATCGGGTACGCCGCGGCTGAGAATGCGTGGCAGGCCCTCAAGCAGCGTTACCTGCGCGCCGAGCTTGCGGGCGGTTGCCGCAAGTTCCAGGCCGATGAAGCCGCCGCCGATGATGGCCAGATGCTTGCCCGGCTGCAGGCCGGCGCGGATCGCGACGGTGTCGTCATGGGTCCGCAGCGTCCGGATACGATGGATGGTGCCGGAAAGCCCCGGAAACGGCCGGGGCCTGGCGCCCATCGTCAGCAGCAGGCGGTCGTAGGGCAGGCTGTCGCCGTTCGAGAGCTGAACGGTTTTTCCGGCCGGGTCGATGCTCTCGACGCTGAGGCCGGTCAGAACCGCGATACCGGCGTCCGCATAGCGGGCCGCATCCGAAACCAGTTTCGGTTCTAGACCATGCAGCAGCGCCTCCTTCGAGAGCGGCGGGCGCTCGTAAGGCAAATGCTCTTCGGCGCCGACAAGGGTGATCTGCCCGTCGAAACCCTTTTCCCGAAGGGCGAAGGCGGCGCGGGCGCCGCACTCCCCTGCCCCGATGATGACGATGTGCAACATGGCAGGCTCCCTCAGGCAAGCGAGATGAAAACGCTGCCGGCTTCGACCTTGACCGCGTAGGTCTTCAGGTTGACGCAGACGGGGGCACCCTTGGCTTCGCCGGTCTTGTAGCTGAACCGGCCATTGTGCTTCGGACATTCGATGATGTCGTCCATCACCAGGCCATCGGCGAGATGGATTTTCTCGTGCGTGCACAGGCCATCGGTGGCGAAGAACTGATCGTCGGGGCTGCGATAGACCGCAAACGTCCTGCCTTCGTGATCGAAGCGGATGACGTCCTCTTCGTCGATCTCGTCTGCAGCACAAACTTCCACCCAGTTGGTCATGGTTTCCTCCATTTCTATTCAGTTTTGAGCGCGCTTCTCTATTCGGCAGCGATTGGCTCGGCCTGAAATTCATCGCGGTAGGGCTTGGCCGTTGGCGGCAACTCGCGCTTCAGGAAATAATCCTCGTTGCGGAGCTGGCGTAGGAAGGCCGGAATCATCTCGCGATAGCCGTCGATGATCGAAGTGTTCGGCGCCGGCAGGTCATGCTTGATCATTTCATGCAGTTGCGGCAGCGCGTGATAGGGCACCATCGGGAACATGTGATGCTCGACGTGGTAGTTCATGTTCCAGTAGATAAACCGGCTCACCGGGTTCATGTAGACGCTGCGGCTGTTTAGCCGGTGATCGATGACGTTGTCGGCAAGCCCGCCATGCTGCAGCAGGCCGGTCATCACATGGTGCCAGGCGCCATAGAGCCGCGGCAGACCGATCAGCATCAGCGGCAGAATCGAGCCCATGGTGATCGCAAGGGCGCTCGTCGCGATGTAGATCGCCAGCCAAATGCGGGCGATGCGGATGGCGCGCGGCTGCTCCTGCCCGGGAATGAAGGTCTTTTCCTCGGCGCTGATCACGCCGGCGGCATTGCGGACCATATCGATCATTGCATAGGACGAGTCGAGGATGCCGAAGAAGTTGAGAAGGATGCGGATGAGATCCGGCGGGCGCATGACGGCGATTTCCGGATCGCGGCCGACGATGACCGTGTCCGTATGGTGTCGCGTATGGCTCCAACGCCAGGTTACCGGGTTGCGCATGATCATGAAGCAGGCGATCTCGTAGACCGCGTCGTTCATCCAGCGGGTCTTGAAGGCCGTGCCGTGACCGCATTCGTGCCAGCGCGAATCCGAGGCCGAGCCGTACAGGACGCCGTAGATCAGGAAAAACGGGACGCACCACCAGGAACCCCAGAAAAGGATTCCGAAGCCGCCCAAGGCGACCATGCTGGCGAGCCACAGGATGGTGTCGCGGATGGCCGGACCATCTTCGCGCCTCATCAGTTCCTTCATCTGCTTGCGCGGAATATCGGTGTGATACCACTCGGCGGCGGCAAGCCCGCTTTCGACCGCGGCCTGCGCGTCGCGGCCCAGCAGGCTGTAATCGCGTTTCGTGGTAGTCGCATTCATCGGTGATCCTCCCTGCGCATCGTTTTCCGGTGCATCTTATCCGTGTGCATGAGGATAGGTTGACTTTCGCTGCCGCTCAATGCAGCCTTGATATATTCTATCAAAACACATCATAGAGAGCATGATAGAATGAAGGATCACCTCAGGAGCGAACATGTCCGGACGACCGACCATTGCCGACCTCGCCAAGGCAGCGGGCGTCAGTGTTGCCACCGTGGACAGGGTGCTGAACGGGCGCCATCGCGTTCGTGAAGAGACGGCGCGGCGTGTCTATGACGCGGCAAAGTCCATCGGCTATCATGCCGTCGGTCTGCTGCGCCAAAGGGTATTCGAGGATCTGCCGCAATATCGGTTGGGGTTCATCTTGCAAAAACCGAACCAGTATTTCTATCAGTCCATGGCCAGAGAGATCGAGAATGCGGCCCTTTCGGCGCCCGGGGTTCGCATCATCCCGCAGATCGATTTCAACATGAGCGCCACGCCGACGGCTTTGGTAGAAAAGCTAAGGGCGGTCGCCGCGCGCAACCAGGCCATCGCTCTGGTCAGCCCGGACTATCCGGCAGTCACGGCGGCCATTGAGGAACTGAAGGAAAAGGGAATTCCGGTCTTCTCGCTTCTGTCAGATTTCGCAGCCGGCGTGCGCGAAGGATATGTCGGCCTCAACAATCGCACGGTCGGGCGCACGGCTGCGTGGATGATCGCCAAAGCGGCGAAGAGACCGGGAAAGGTTGCCACCTTCATCGGAAGTCACCGGTTTCATGGTCATGAATTGCGCGAAATCGGTTTCCGATCATATTTCCGCGAGAATGCACCGGACTTTGAGGTGCTCGACACGATGGTCAACCTTGACACGGAGGAAATCACCCATGAAGCGACGATCAACCTCTTGCAGCGCCATCCGGACCTGATTGGCTTCTATGTCTGCGGAGGCGGGATGGAGGGTGCTATTTCGGCGCTGGCAGAAGAGAAAATGGCCGGCAAGCTGCTCGTTGTCGTCAATGAACTGACGCCGGAATCGAGGGCGGCGCTCGCCGAGGATCTCGTAACGATGGCAGTCGCGACGCCGGTGGTTCACGTAGCCCGCGAACTGGTCGGCCTGATGATCGGCGCCATCGAGCGTGCGACCGCCGGCGTGCCTGGGCAGACGTTCCTGCCGTTCGACATTTTCACGCCGGAGAATATTTGACCGGCAGCACGTCCCGAATAAATGACGGAATTCCATCACGGCAATTTCGTATTCTTTCATGGATGAAACAGAAACGGCGCGTTCTGCTTTGACTGTGCTGCGATTAGCTGATGATCCTGCAGTTGTCGAGGAACGGGAGGCGTGCCCTCAGCAGAGCGCGCTGTGCGCCCTCCCCTTCGATTCATCTGCAGGAGGAAAACATCCGTGACGACCCTTTCATTCGCCCTCAATCACATGACCGCGCCGGCATTGCCGCTGGAGGAATTCTTCGCACTCGCCCAGTCGCTCGGCATTTCCGCAGTGGAAATCCGCAACGACCTTGCCGGCAACGCCATCATCGATGGAACGCCTGCGAACCAGGTCAAGATTCTGGCTGAAAAATACGGGCTGACGATCATCTCGATCAACGCGCTGCAGCGGTTCAACGAATGGAACAAGGAGCGCGCGCGCGAAGCCCAGGAACTTATCTCTTATGCGCAGGACTGCGACGCAAAGGCGCTCGTTCTGGTGCCCGTCAATGATGGTAGTGGCCAGAAGGACGGCGAGCGGCAGGCGAACCTGCGTCAGGCGCTGAGCGCACTGAAGCCGATGCTCGAACAAGCGGGCATCATCGGTCTTGTCGAGCCGCTTGGTTTCAAGATCTGCTCGCTGCGCTCGAAAACCGAGGCGGTGGAAGGGATAGGCGCCGTCGGTGGCGAAGGCAGGTTCAAACTCGTGCATGACACATTCCACCACTATCTGGCGGGAGAAGATATATTCCATTCTGAGATGACCGGTCTCGTCCATATTTCCGGCGTCGCGGACCCAGACGTCACTGGCGGCGATATGCGCGACCCGCATCGGGTGCTGGTCGGCGCCGATGACCGGCTCGATAATGCGGGCCAGATCAGAAGGTTGCGAACAAGCGGCTATGCGGGGCCCTTCTCCTTTGAGCCGTTTTCTCCGGCAGTACACCAACTGAGCGACGTTCAGGCGGCCGTGCGCGAGAGCATGGCGTTCCTTCAGGCAAGGGTCTGAACCGTGGCCCACCGGCTGTTTTTTGCCTCGATATAAGCTGGTGCGCACTTGACGAGGCGTTAAAAATTGGAATACATATTCCGTATTAACAAATCTTCGGTTTGTTTATTCTGTTTTGGAGGCCTGCCACGGGAGAGGCAGATAACGGAAAACGGGCATCACCGGGGAACGGGATGCCTCCGGCTTGTGGAGGTGGTCGCCGGACACCATTTTGTGGAGGAAAGTACATCATGAAGAAAATGATCATGGGCGCGGCACTGGCTGTGATGATGTCCACGGCAGCGCATGCCGAGACGGTCGGCGTCTCGATGGCGCTGTTCGACGACAACTTCCTGACCGTTTTGCGCAACGGTATGCAGGACTACGCCAAGACGCTCGACGGCGTGACGCTGCAGGTCGAGGACGCCCAGAACGACGTCGCCAAGCAGCAGAGCCAGATCCAGAACTTCATCGCGGCCGGCGTCAACGCCATCATCGTCAACCCGGTAGACACCGATGCGACGGCCGCCATGTCGAAGATCGCCGCCGATGCGGGCATTCCGCTGGTTTACGTCAACCGCGAGCCGAGTAACATCGACAGCCTTCCGGAAAAGCAGGCTTTCGTTGCATCCAACGAAGTCGAATCCGGCACGCTGGAAACCCAGGAAGTCTGCAAGCTGCTCGGCGGCAAGGGCAAAGCCGTCGTGATGATGGGCGAGCTTTCCAACCAAGCGGCCCGCATGCGCACCAAGGACGTCCATGACGTCCTTGCCACCGACGCCTGCAAGGGCATCGAAATCGTTGAGGAGCAGACGGCCAATTGGTCGCGCACCCAGGGTGCCGACCTCGTGACCAACTGGCTGTCGGCCGGTCTGGAATTCGATGCTGTAATTGCCAACAACGACGAGATGGCCATCGGCGCAATTCAGGCGCTGAAGGCTGCCGGCCGCTCCATGGACAGCGTCGTCATCGGCGGTATCGATGCGACGCAGGACGCGCTTGCGTCAATGGCTGAAGGCGACCTCGATGTCACCGTATTCCAGAACGCTGCCGGTCAAGGCAAGGGCTCGCTCGACGCGGCGCTGAAGTTTGCCCGCGGCGAAGCGGTCGACAAGAAGGTCTACATTCCCTTCGAACTGGTGACCCCGGCCAACCTCAAGGACTACCAGGCCAAGAACTAAGCCCAAGATACCCGGAGCGCGGCTCGACCGTGCTCCGGGTTGCCCGGTTTTTTGACGGACGCGCTGCGCGCCCGATGAAACCATGTGAGAACCTTGATGCCTGCGGGCACGGGTTCCTGCCGATGAGGCGACAGGGAGGCATTAGAACAATGGTCAGTCCGACGACGATGGCGGCGGTGCGTGCGAGTGGCGCGGTGCCGAATGCCGAATATCTGCTTGCCGTCGAGGGCGTGCGCAAGGAG
>UCOA01000124.1 GCA_900474095.1 Hyphomicrobiales bacterium
CTTGCCGAGCCGGCAGCGACAAGACAGGGCATACGAGAGATGACAAAGACGACGAGGATCGACGACGATGCCGCCCATCTTCTGGTAGTCGATGACGACCGCCGCATCCGCGATCTTCTGAACCGCTACCTGATGGAAAAGGGCTTTCGCGTGACGACCGCGGCAGATGCTGGCGAGGCGCGCCGAAAGCTCGATGGCATTGACTACGACCTTTTGATCGTCGACGTGATGATGCCCGGCGAAACCGGAATCTCGCTGACCCAGAGCCTGCGCAAGATCAAGACCGTACCGGTGATCATGCTGACGGCGCTGGCGGAATCGAACGCCCGCATCGAGGGCCTGGAAGCCGGCGCCGACGACTACCTGCCAAAGCCCTTCGATCCGCGCGAACTGGTGCTGCGCATCAACAACATCCTGCGGCGCAACGCCCCCGCCAAGGCCCCGAAGATCGAACAGGTGATTTTCGGCCCCTTTACTTTCTCCGTCGTGCGCAAGGAGTTGCGCCGGGGCGCAGACCATATTCGCCTCACCGACCGGGAGCAGGAAATCATGATGCTGTTCTCCCAGCGTGCCGGCGAGACCATTCCTCGCCATGAGCTGGTGAGCGACGATGCCGAGGTCGGCGAACGAACCATCGACGTGCAGATCAACCGCCTGCGCCGCAAGATCGAGGACGACCCGTCAAACCCCGTCTGGCTGCAGACGGTGCGTGGCATCGGCTATCGGCTAAGCGTGGACTAGCGAAATGATCCGGCTGGGTTTTCATGACGAGCTTTGACATCCTGCGGCGCTACCGGAGGCAAACGGGCAACAAGAGCTGGAATCGCATTGTGCGCTGGCTGCGGCGGCAATTGCCGATGGGGCTCTACGCCCGCTCGCTGCTGATCGTCATCATTCCCATGGTCCTGTTGCAGTCGGTCGTCGCCTTCGTGTTCATGGAGCGGCACTGGCAGCTTGTCACCCAGCGTTTGTCGGCCGCCGTTACCGGCGATATCGCCGCAGTCATCGACCTGATCGATACGATGCCGGAAAGCGACTATGCGACAATCGTCAGGATCGCGCGCGAAAGATTGGACCTCAACGTCTCGATCGAGTCGGATGGCGAATTGCCTTCGCCGCGACCGAAGCCCTTCTTCGAGATCCTCGACCAGATCCTCAGCGAAGAGATTTCCAACAATATCCGCCTGCCCTTCTGGATCGATACGGTCGGTGATTCCGACCTTGTCGAAATCCGCATCAAGCTTCCCGACGATCGCATCCTCAGGGTCTATGCGCGCCGGAGCCAAGCCTATGCCTCCAACACTCATATCTTCATCGTCTGGATGGTTGGCGCTTCGCTGGTGCTTCTGACCATCGCCATTCTCTTCCTGCGCGGGCAGATCCGCCCGATCCTTTCGCTCGCCAGAGCGGCGGAGAGTTTCGGCAAAGGCCAGAAGATCGATGATTTTTCGCCGCGCGGTGCCGACGAAATCCGCCGCGCCGGCCTTGCCTTCATCCAGATGCGCGAGCGAATCGAACGCCAGATCGAGCAGCGAACGGCAATGCTCACCGGCGTCAGCCACGACCTGCGCACCATCCTTACCCGCTTCAAGCTGCAACTGGCGCTGGCCGGCGACAACGCCGATCTCGATAACCTCAACCAGGACGTCGAGGACATGCAGAGCATGCTCGAAGGATATCTCGCCTTTGCGCGCGGCGAGGCCGAGGAAGACCTCGGCGAACTGAAGTTGCACGACCTGATGAACCGGCTGACGCTGGAAGCCGAGTTGCAGGGCAAGACCGTGACCACCGCGGTCGAGGGCGACGACAATGTTCGCGTGCGCCCCAATGGCTTTACCCGGCTGGTCGCCAACCTCGCCTCGAATGCCTATCGTTACGCCAATACCGTGCATATCGACGCCAGGCACAGCACCAGATGGATCACCGTCACCGTCGACGACGATGGCCCCGGCATTCCGGAGACGTCGCGCGACGACGTCTTCAAGCCATTCTTCCGGCTCGATGAAGCGCGCAATCTCGACAGTTCGGGAACCGGCCTCGGCCTCGCCATCGCCCGCGACATCGCCCGCAGCCATGGCGGGGACGTCACGCTGTCGGACAGTCCAATGGGCGGACTGCGGGCAGTGGTCAGGGTGCCGGCGTAGTCAGCGTTACTCTGAAGGTCACTCAGAGACGTATTTGTGGATGATGGAGTTGATCAGCGTTTGATAGGGGATGCCTTCCTGCAAGGCGCGAGACTTCAACCGCGCAAGATCGCCTTTTGAGACGCGCAGTGAAATCTTCTCGCGGGCGTCGCTGAATGCCGCCCGAGCCATGGTTTCCAATTCCTTCCGACGATCTGCCGTCAGCACGCTGGCAGGAAGCGCCTTGTTATTCTCTAAGGCTTCGATCAGCCCCGCTTCCTCATCGTCGATATAAGCACCGATTTCAGGCTTCTTCGACATCATCTTCTCCTGACATATAAACCTGCCTGAGCCTTCGGCTTGGAAACGCCGTCTTCAAAGACAGGTTTCCCTCGGCGTCCTGAACATAGGGAACGGCATACACGTACCCAGAGAACAAAACCGCGAGCATCCGCTGTTTCGGGTATTTCTCGCGATTTGGATGTTCGATGTCATCCAGCAAGCCGCCAGCGTCAATCGCAGCAACGATGTCCTCGAAACAGATATTCCTGTCCGAATGCTCCTTCAGTGTGCGATTTTGCTCGATGCTCCAAAGGAATTTCGGCATGCCTTATTGTATGGGCAGAGTATGGCTTGTCAAATCTTCCTTGTGGGGTGCGAATTCGTAGTCAGCGCGAATAGCCGCCGGTCATTCCGCGCCGCGCGTTGAACCGGTGCCAGGCGTCGATACGCCTCGGGTAGCGCGTCCGCATGGCGTCGAGCGGCGCAAGAAGGCGCCCTTCCCGCTGCCAGTGCGCATCGAAAATCTCGATGACGCGGCGGTTTGGCCAGGGCTTGTTGACGATCGACAGCAGGGCCTCGAAAGCCTCGGCTTCCCGGCCTGCACCGAAACGGTAGGCGATGATGCCATAGGCGAAGGCGGTGGAACGGCTGACGCCCGCATGGCAATGTACGAGGATGCGGCTGTCATGCTGCTCGACGGCCGGAAGCACGAGGTTGAAAAACGACGTGATCGTTTCGGGAAAATGGCCGGTGGCGAGCGCGTTTTCCTGGTCGCGCAGCCGCACGACATGGTGCGTCGCGCCGGAAATGCGCGGAACATTTTCTTCCGCCAGTTCCGGATCGAGAAGCGAGACGACGTGCGTAGCCGACCAATCGCAGGCAACCGCAGCTGCGTTGCGCAGGCAGGTGACGCGGACGAATTCGCTGATCGCGTTCATTTCCATCGATGAAAACCCTACAGCATCTTCTTGCCGTTCGGGACCGGCTTGTCCACAGCGGTGAGAACAATGTCGCCGTTGTCGTCCTCGAAACCAAGCGTCAAGACTTCCGAGCGGAAGGGGCCGATCTGGCGTGGCGGGAAGTTGACGACGCCGAGCACCTGGCGGCCGATCAGGCTTTCCAGCGTATAATGAACGGTGATCTGTGCCGACGATTTCTTGAGCCCGATCTCGGGACCGAAATCGATGACAATCTTGAAGGCGGGCTTACGCGCCTCGGGAAAGGGAGAAGCCTCGACGATGGTGCCGGCGCGAATATCGACGCGCTCGAAATCGGCATAGGCGATAGTCTCGACCATGACAGGACTCCGAATCAGCCGGCCAGCTCTTCCGCCCGCTTGCGGGCTGCGGCAATCGCCTTGTCGAACAGCGGCTGCATGCCGTCGTCGGCCATGAGAATGGAAAGGGCCGCGGCCGTCGTTCCGCCCGGGGACGTCACGTTCTGGCGCAGTTTCGAAGCGTCATCGGGGGACTGGTGCAGCAGTTCACCAGCCCCCGCGACGGTTTCCCGCGCAAGCCGCATGGCAAGGTCCGCCGGAAGACCGGCCTTGCGGCCGGCTTCCGCCATGCACTCGACGAGATAAAAGACATAGGCCGGGCCACTGCCCGACACCGCCGTGACCGCATCGATATCGGCTTCGGTTTCGACCCACTCAACCGGGCCGCTGACTTTCAGAAGATTGTGGACGAGATCGCGCTGCGCCGAGGAAACGGCATCGTTGGCAAAGGCGCCGGTAACACCGCGCCCGATCATCGCCGGCGTGTTCGGCATGGCACGCACCATGGCGGCCTCGCCGAGATGAGACTGCATGAAAGAGAGGGTCGTACCCGCGGCAACCGAAACGACGACCGTCTCGGACCCGACAAGATCTTTGAGCGGCGGCAGCACCGTTGCCATCATCTGCGGCTTGACCGCGAGGAAAAGAACGCCGGCCTTCAGGTCTGCAGGTGCTGTGGTTTCATGGCGCGCACCGTTGTCGGCAACCAGCTTAGCCATGGCCGGCGATGGGCCTGGATCGATGACGAGGATATTGGCGCCCGGAATGCCGCTTTTCAGCCACCCCGCGAGCATCGCGCCGCCCATGTTACCTGCGCCGACAAGAACGGTCGGTCCGGCAGCGTTCACGGTCATAGTCAGGCCTCTCCGACAGTTTCAAACATCACCGCTTCGACCGCGCTCTGGGCATCGATACCGGACCAGACAACGAACTGAAATGCCTGGAAATAGGATTCGCAGGCTTCGAGCGCGCTGGACAAAAGCACCTCGACCTGCTGGTTGGTCGGCTCGGCGCCGCCGGCGAGCAGAAGCGACTGACGGAAGATTACCACATCTTCCTGGCGCCAGAGATCGAAATGTCCCATCAGCACCTGCCCGTTGATATGGGAGAGCAGCCGGATCACTTCGTTGACGCGGGTTTCGGGAACCTTGATGTCGAAGGCACAGGCGAGGTGCAGAGCCTCGAATTCCTCCATCCAGGAGAAGGACACATGATAATCGGTCCACTTGCCCTCGACCGTCATGGCTATCTCGTCCTCGCCTGAGCGCTCGAAACTCCAATCATTGTTGGCTGCGACGAACTCGATCATGTCGACCGGGTTCGATTGGCGCTCAAGTTCCAGTTCCATCAGGCTCATGCATCACCCCAAAAGTCCCGGTGCAGACATGCGTCGTCGCGCTCACACACGAAGGCTGCAAACTCAAACACCAGAAACGAACACTTATGATTGCCGGAAACACGACTATCCTGGCTTATGTACCCTGCCTGGAGCTTGCGTGATCCGTTTCGAATCATCATTTAAAATCAGTGTATAATGCCGGAGTCTGCATTAAAGCCCCCTGCGCGAAAAATAGCGCCGGCGGTTGTGGATAGGCTCTCCCAAATCGATTCAGCACCGGTTCTTAAGCGACTCTGCTGTAAGCATTTTTTGGCAGTGTCCACAGGGTGAAAAATTTATGAAAGATGCTGTTGAGACCGCACCTGAGCATAGGCGCGTTGTGCCAGTCGGGGACGCACGCGCAGAAAGCGAGCGACAAGCGGCGGCGCAGTCAGCCCGCCGCCCTCGAATCTTCATTTTCCGGTCTCGGAAAGGCGCGCTTCGAGCGCTGCGATCCGGGCGAGAAGCGCATCATTTTCTTCGCGCGCCTTCAGGGCCATCTCCCTGACCGCCTCGAATTCTTCGCGCTTGACGATATCCATCGAATTCAGCAGGCGTTCGCCCTGGGCGCGGAAGACGGTTTCCATCTCACGACGCACGCCCTGAGCGGCGCCGGCGGCGTCCGTCATCAGCTTGGCGAAGTCATCCAGAATGCGGTTTGTGCCTGTGCTCATCGTCTTTGTCTCCGATCCTCGCGTCCATAACCAGCCATTGCAGGCTTGAAAGAGGAGGTAGGAGGACAGACGAGCCGATGCAAGGAAAAATACCGGGATGACCGCCTTTCCTTCACCGGAGGCGCCTTGACCGTCTCTCCCCGGGGGGCCATGTTCCGCCAAACAACGGACCGGACTGAAGCAAGACCTTGGAAACAATACCCACACTCTTCTCGATCATGCCGTTCCCGGATATCGATCCGGTGCTGATTTCCATCGGCCCCTTGCAGATTCACTGGTACGGCCTTGCCTATGTGGCGGGTATCCTCATCGGCTGGCAATATGCCCGCAGGCTGGCGCGCAATGTTTCCCTGTGGCGCAGTGAGACGCCGGCTATCACCGAAGCCCAGCTCGATGATTTTCTGCTCTGGGTCGCTGCCGGCATCGTCGGTGGCGGGCGCATCGGCTATATTCTCTTCTATGATCTCGCAACCGTGCTGCAGAACCCGATCCGGGCGCTGGAAGTCTGGAACGGCGGCATGTCCTTTCATGGCGGCCTGCTCGGCACGATGATCGCGATGATCCTGTTTGCCCGCCGCAACAAAATTGCCGTCTGGAGCCTTTTCGACATCGTCGCGGCCGTCGTGCCGATCGGCCTTTTCTTCGGGCGGATCGCCAATTTCATCAATGGTGAACTTTGGGGCCGGCTGTCGTCCATGTCCTGGGCGGTGATCTTTCCGACCGGCGGTCCATTTGCCCGCCATCCGAGCCAGCTCTATGAGGCCGCCCTTGAGGGCGTCGTTCTGCTGACGGTTCTTGCCGTGATGATCTACCGCCGCCACGCACTTAAAACGCCGGGCCTGGTCTGCGGCGTCTTTGCCTTCGGGTACGGCCTCGCCCGGATCTTCGTCGAATTCTTCCGCGAGCCGGATGCGCATATCGGCTACCTCCTGGGCGGCTGGCTCACCATGGGCATGCTCCTGTCGCTGCCGATGGTCTTCCTCGGGCTCTGGGCGATCGCCCGCGCCCGCCGCGCAAGTGCTGCAACCGTGTGAGAGGGCCGCATGACGACGCTTCTTGCAGAAAAGATCAAGGCCATCATTCTCGCCAACGGTCCGATCAGCGTGACCGACTATTTCTCGCTCTGTCTGGCTGACCCCGAATACGGCTACTACAAGACACGCGAACCCTTCGGCCGGTCGGGAGACTTCATCACGGCGCCGGAAATCAGCCAGTTGTTCGGCGAAATGATGGGCATCTTCCTCGTCCAGGCCTGGCAGCGGCACGGCGAGCCGACGCCGGCCAATATCGCCGAGATCGGCCCGGGCCGCGGCACGATGATGGCGGACATCCTGCGCGTCATCGCCAAGCTGTCGCCGGCACTCTACGAGGCCGCCAATGTCCATCTGGTGGAAACCAGCGAACGGCTGCAGAAGATCCAGAGCCAGACGCTGGTCGCGCACAAGTTCAAGATTTCCTGGCATGACAGTTTCGACACGCTGCCCGACGGTTTTCTGCTGTTGGCGGCCAACGAGCTGTTCGATGCCATTCCCATCCGCCAGTTCGTCAAGACTGCGCAGGGGTTCCGGGAAAGGCTTGTCGGCCTCGATGCCGAAGGTGAACTGACTTTTGCAGCCGGCGTCGCCGGCATCGATCCAGCTCTTCTGCCACCAGCCGCAGCAAACGCCCCGGCAGGCGCCATTTTCGAGATCGCCCCCGCCCGTGACGCCGTGATGACGACACTTTGCGAACGCATCAGGACAAGCGGCGGCACTGCGGTCATCATCGATTATGGCCATATCGCGACAGGTCTCGGCGATACGTTGCAGGCCGTGCGCGAGCACCAGTTCGACCCAACGCTCAAACATCCGGGCGAGGCCGACATCACCAGCCATGTCGATTTCGAGCAACTTGCCCGGCGCGCCGCGACGGAAGGCCTGCAGATTAACGGATTGACCTATCAGGGCGACTTTCTGCTGGCACTCGGCCTTGCCGAACGCGCCGCAGCGCTCGGCCGCGACAAGGACACGGAGACCCAGGAAAACATTCGCGCGGACGCAGAAAGGCTGGCTGGAGCCGGCGAAGGAAAGATGGGCGAACTGTTCAAGGTCCTCGTCGTCAGCAGCCCGAAAGTGGATCTCGTACCCTTCCAGAAGTAGCTGCCGGCAAGAACCGGTGGCGACACCTGCTGTCGTTTCGGTGGATTGACAGGGGCCGCCCCGGAGGCCAACATCCGGCCAAATCAGCCGGGTCGACAAAACAGCATGCCCGGGAAACCCACCGAATTGCAGCATTTGAAAGGGCAAAACCACCGATGAAGGATGATGCCCTGCCCTTGCCTGTGCAAAGCCCGCTCCTGTCGGAGCGGACGGGAAGAGCCGTAAAGCACGGCTATTTCACACGTGCAGGCGGCGTTTCGGAAGGTATTTATCGAGGTCTGAATGTCGGCCTTGGTTCCAACGACGAACGCTCCAAAGTCCACGAAAACCGCACGCGCGTCAGCGCATGGTTCGGCGCAGAGCCGCAAAGGCTGGCAACGGTGCATCAGATCCATTCACCCGACGCTGTCATTGTCGATGGCAGTTATGACGGCACGCGGGCACCGGCCGACGCGCTTGTGACGGCGACCCCAGGTCTGGTGATCGGCGTGCTTTCGGCCGATTGCGGTCCCGTTCTTTTCGCCGACGCCGAAGCGGGCGTCATCGGCGCTGCGCATGCCGGCTGGAAGGGCGCGCTTGGCGGCGTCCTCGAAAGCACGATTGACGCGATGATCTCGCTCGGCGCCCGCCGCGAAAACATCATCGCCAGCCTTGGCCCCTCGATCAGCCGCCGGAACTACGAGGTCGGTTCCGAGTTCATCGAGCGGTTTCTCGAACAGGATCCCGGCTATGAAATCTTCTTTGCCCCCTCGCCGCGCAAGGGTCACGCCATGTTCGATCTCCCCGGACTGACGATCAAGCGGCTGACCGAGGCGGGCGTCACGGCGGAAAATCTCGATATTTGCACCTATGCGGACGAGGAGCGCTTCTTTTCCTACCGCCGAACCACCCATCGCAGCGAGCCGGACTACGGCCGGCAAATCTCTGCTATATCCATTCGGGAGGCATGACATGGCACTGCATTTCACGCAGGACGAATTCGCGAGCCGGCTTGAACGGCTGACGGCGAAGATGAAAGAGGAAAAGCTTGCCGCCATGCTCCTGTTCGCGCAGGAAAGCATGTACTGGCTGACCGGCTACGATAGCTTCGGTTACTGCTTCTTCCAGACGCTGGTGGTAAAGGCCGACGGATCGATGGTGCTGCTGACGCGCTCGGCCGACCTGCGCCAGGCCAAGCATACCTCGAATATCGAGCGGGTCGAGGTCTGGGTCGACCGCGTCAATGCCGATCCGACGATGGACCTGAAGAACCTCTTGAGCGATCTCGACCTGCTCGGCACGCGCATCGGCATCGAATACGACACGCACGGCATGACCGGCCGCATCGCCCGCCTGCTCGACCGTCAGCTGATGAGCTTCGGTGAACTGGTCGATGCGTCGCTGCTGGTCAGTCGCCTGCGCCTGATCAAGAGCCCGGCGGAAATCCTCCATGTCGAGAAGGCAGCAAGCCTTGCCGACGACGCGCTCGACGCCGCCCTTCCGCTGATCCACGCAGGCGGCAGCGAGGCCGCCATTCTGGCGGCCATGCAGGGCGCGGTCTTTGCCGGTGGCGGCGACTACCCGGCCAACGAATTCATCATCGGTTCGGGTGCCGATGCGCTTTTGTGCCGCTACAAGGCTGGGCGCCGTACACTCGACGCGCAGGACCAGTTGACACTGGAATGGGCAGGCGTCAGCGCCCACTATCACGCGGCGATGATGCGCACGGTCGTGATCGGCGAGCCGACCAACCGTCACCGCGAACTTTACAGCGCTTGCCGCGAGACGATCCAGGCGATCGAGATGGTCCTCAGGCCCGGCAACACCTTCGGTACGGTGTTCGACATCCACTCGAAGATCATGGACGAGCGGGGCCTTGCCCGCCACCGGCTGAACGCCTGCGGCTATTCGCTCGGCGCCCGCTTTTCGCCCTCCTGGATGGAGCACCAGATGTTCCACATTGGCAATCCGCAGGAGATCGAGCCGGACATGTCGCTGTTCGTGCACATGATCATCATGGATTCAGACAGCGGCACGGCGATGACTCTCGGTCAGACATACCTGACCACGGAAGGCGCGCCGAAGGCTCTGTCACGCTACGGACTGGACTTCATAACTGCTTAGGAAAATTGATCTACCGTTCGCGGGATAGGCGGAGAAAGGTGGGGGCCTTGATCACTCCGTCGCCCGAGGAAACCGGACGGTAGAACGATGCGCAAGTCGATCACGCTCATTGCAGGCCTTGGAATTGTTGCAGCCCTCTCGGGCTGCAACAGCATGGACGATCTGACCCCGCAGGTCGATGTCGGCGGCGGCACCTTCCGCTCCCCGCCGGTCAACCAGTCCGATCTCGATTCCATGTCGCAACAGACCGTTGCGGTTACCCCCCAGTCGACGACGCCGGTGCAAGGCACGCAGCTCGCTTCGCCCGTGCAGGAAGGGTTTGTCGAGGGGCCGAGTGGCACCATGATTGCACAGGGAGACGCAGAATATACGGATCCCCCCGGCTCGCTGGACGCGCAGGCAGGCCGCCTGCAGCAAGGAGACGTGCCGGCGCAGCAGCGTATCGGGCGCCGCGCAATCGCGGAATCGACCGAGACGACGTCTCTCGACGAAGCTGCGCCGACCGAACAACAGCAATCCGCAGCGCCCCTTCGTGCCGCCGACGAGACGCCCGAGGTCCAAAAACCGCAGGAGGCGGCTGCAATCGCCCCGACAACGGCGGCGGGAACCATCCGCTTCCTGCCGATCATTGGCGCGCCCGTCGAGGCCGTCACGCCGCTGTCGAAACAGCTTGGCAATGAAGCGCGGTCGCATGGCCTGACGATCAAGAGCGCGTCCGATACCAGCAGCCAGCACATCCTGAAAGGCTATTTCTCGGCGCTGAAGGACGGTGAGAAGACGACGGTCGTCTATGTCTGGGACGTGCTCGACGGTTCCGGCAACCGGCTGCACCGCATCCAGGGACAGGATACAATCGATGCCACCGCCGCCAATCTCTGGTCGGTCGTGCCGCCGCAAACGATGCAGACGATCGCCACGAGGACGATCGCCGAATATCTGAACTGGCGTGCGAAAAACGCCGGTTAGGCTTGCCGATCGCCTGCGATACCGCCTTGTGGGCGTCGAATCTCGCTTACGCGACCATCCTGATGCAAAACTTTTTAGGATAAACGGCGCTGCAACGCGGCAATCCTCTTGCATTCAAAGTCAAGGACGTTATGAAGCGCGCATAGGCTAGGGACGATCGAGACCCGGCTGGCTTACGGAATTTGCGTGGGTAGAGACCCGCGCCAGCACAGGCGGACCATCGATGAAGGTTTTCGCAGGCAACTCGAACCGGCTCTTGGCCGAAGCGATCTGCAATTATCTCAACCTGCCCTTGGGCAAAGCGACCGTCAGACGGTTTGCGGACCAGGAAATCTTCGTGGAAATTCAGGAAAACGTGCGCGGCGAGGACGTTTTTGTCGTCCAGTCGACATCGTTTCCGACCAACGACCACCTGATGGAGCTGCTGATCATGATCGACGCCATGCGCCGGTCCTCGGCCCGCCGCATCACCGCCGTCATCCCCTATTTCGGCTATGCCCGCCAGGATCGCAAGCCCGGTCCCCGCACGCCGATCTCGGCCAAGCTGGTCGCCAACCTCGTCACCGAAGCCGGTGCCGACCGCGTGCTGACGCTCGACCTGCATGCCGGCCAGATACAGGGCTTCTTTGACATCCCGACCGACAACCTCTACGCCGTGCCAATCCTGGCACGCGACGTGAAGGAAAACTACGATCTGAAGAACGTCATGGTCGTATCGCCGGATGTCGGCGGCGTCGTGCGCGCCCGCGCGCTTGCCAAGCGTCTCGACTGCCAGCTGGCGATCGTCGACAAGCGGCGCGAACGTGCTGGCGAATCCGAGGTCATGAACGTCATCGGTGATGTCACCGGCAAGGACTGTCTGCTCATCGACGATATCGTCGATTCCGGCGGCACGCTCTGCAACGCCGCCGAAGCGCTTTTGAAGAACGGTGCGACGAGCGTTACAGCCTATATCACCCACGGCGTTCTATCCGGCGGCGCGGTTGCCCGCGTGACCTCGTCGAAGCTGAAGGAACTGGTGATCACCGACAGCATCCAACCGACGACGGCGGTGCAATCGGCCCACAACATCCGCGTCATCTCGACCGCCAGCCTGATCGGCGAAGCAATCAACCGCACCAGCCAGGAAGAATCGGTTTCCAGCCTGTTCGATTGAGACAGGCACCGGGAACTCTGCAAGGCGATGATACTTCGCGCCGCTTCCTGATAATTACACGATGATCGGCACGTGCAGCGCCAGATGCCTCGGGCTATTTCCCGAAAGGCGCGGATCGTCGAGCACCTCCACTTGCCGCCGGAACGGCGTGAATCCGGAGCGGATATAGAACGGCAATGCCTGCGGGCTATCGAGCGTGCAGGTATGCAGCCAGAACCGGTTTATGGGGCGTCTCCAGGCGTTCTCGATCGCCCGGTTCATCAGCCAGCGACCCGCGCCGGTGCCGATCTGCGTCGCGGCAACGCCGAAAAAGACCATCTCGCACTCGCCGGCCTTGCGAAAATCGAGCTCCGCGATGCCTTCGGCAACGCCGCCCGTCTCGATGATGTGCATCTCCACCTCCGGCGAATGAACATGAGCCGCCAGTTCCTCGTCCGACAGGACAAGGCGGGAATTCCACAGCCATTCCGCACCGATCCTGCGGTAGATCCTGCGATAGACATCCAGATCGATCCTGTCGTGGCGCCGCAATGTCCAGGCGCCCGCGGCTTCAGCGCGTGCGGGCGGCTGCTCCAGCATCTGAAGGTGGGTAACGATGGCAACGATCTTGTCGGCGGGAACGTCGTGGTAACCGTTTTCGAGCACGGGCATGAAATTTCTCTTGAGGGTCGGGTGGGCGCTGCACAGCGTTTCGCGGCAGGTGAGACCCCATTGTGCATATCGCGCCCCTGCCCGTCCAGCCCGACGCGCCCGCATGACCCAAGCTCTCCCTGATCAGTTCAGCCGCGATTGACGAGCGGAACGGCGCAGGCTTCGCCGCCGGAGAACAATTTCGAGCGCGTGAGGAACCGCCGCTCGCGGCCATTGTCGAGCGAGAACATGCCGCCCCTGCCCGGAACGACATCGATGATCAATTGGGTGTGTTTCCAGACCTCGAACTGGCTGGCGCTGATAAAGACGGGCACGCCGCCGATCTCGCCGAGTTTCACATCATTGTCGCCGACGATGTATTCGTCTGCCGGGTAACACATGGGCGACGAGCCGTCGCAGCAGCCGCCGGACTGGTGAAACAGGATATGCGGATGATCCTGCTGGATTTCCTTGATGAAGGCGAGTGCCGCATCGGAGGCGAGAACGCGGGGCTGGCCGTTGGTGTCGGGCATGGTCATTCCTTCCGCACCGACTGAAATTGACGGCGGACTCGATCAAACTCCCTCCCCCTTGTGGGGAGGGTTGGGGAGGGTCCTCTTTTCTTAAGAAAGAACCCCTCCCCTCCGCTTCGCTACGACCCTCCCCACAAGGGGGAGGGTTAAACTCAGAAGAAACCCAGCGCTTTCGGGCTGTAGCTCACCAGCATGTTCTTGGTCTGCTGGTAGTGATCGAGCATCATCTTGTGGGTTTCGCGGCCGATGCCCGACTGCTTGTATCCGCCGAAGGCCGCGTGGGCAGGATAGGCGTGGTAGCAGTTGGTCCAGACGCGGCCGGCCTGGATGTTGCGGCCGAAATTGTAGCAGCGATTGGCATCGCGGCTCCACACGCCTGCGCCGAGGCCGTAAAGCGTGTCATTGGCGATTTCGAGCGCTTCGGCATCGTCTTTGAAGGTGGTCACGGACACGACCGGTCCGAAGATCTCCTCCTGGAAGATGCGCATCTTGTTGTGCCCCTTGAACACCGTCGGCTTGACGTAGAAGCCGCCGGCGAGCTCGCCTTCGAGCGTGTTGCGCTCGCCGCCGATCAGCACCTCTGCGCCTTCCTGGCGGCCGATATCCAGATAGGACATGATCTTTTCCAGTTGTTCGCTGGAGGCCTGGGCGCCGATCATCGTCGACATGTCGAGCGGATTGCCCTGCTTGATCGCCGCGACCCGTTTGACCGCCTTTTCCATGAAGCGGTCGTAGATCTTCTCATGCACCAGCGCGCGGCTTGGGCATGTGCAAACCTCACCCTGGTTGAGCGCGAACATCGCAAAACCTTCAAGCGCCTTGTCGAGATAGTCATCGTCCTCGGCCATCACATCGGCGAAGAAGATGTTCGGCGACTTGCCACCCAGTTCCAGCGTCACCGGAATGAGGTTCTGGCTGGCATATTGCATGATCAGCCGGCCGGTCGAGGTTTCGCCGGTGAAGGCAACCTTGTTGATACGCGGATTGGTGGCGAGCGGCTTGCCGGCTTCGAGGCCAAAACCGTTGACGATGTTAAGCACGCCCGGCGGCAGGAGATCGCCGACCAGTTCGATCCAGACAAGGATCGACGCCGGCGTCTGCTCGGCGGGCTTCAGGATGACGCAGTTGCCCGCGGCGAGCGCCGGTGCAAGCTTCCAGGCTGCCATCAGTATCGGGAAGTTCCAGGGGATGATCTGGCCGACAACGCCGAGCGGCTCGTGGAAGTGATAGGCGATGGTGTCGTGGTCGATCTCGCCGATCGAGCCTTCCTGGGCGCGGACGCAGGAGGCGAAATAGCGGAAATGGTCGATGGCAAGCGGCATGTCGGCAGCCATGGTTTCGCGCAGCGGCTTGCCGTTGTCCCAGGTTTCGGCCTTCGCCAGAAGCTCGATATTGTCTTCCATGCGGCTCGCGATCTTCATCAGGATATTGGCGCGTTCCGTCGTGGACGTGCGGCCCCACTTGTCCTTGGCAACATGGGCGGCATCGAGCGCCAGCTCGATATCGGCGGCTTCGGAGCGCGCGATCTGGCAGAGAACGCCGCCGGTCACCGGGGTGGTGTTGTCAAAATAGCGGCCGCTCACCGGTTCACGCCATTCGCCACCGATGAAGTTGCCGTATTTCTCCTTGAACGGGCTTTCGACGATTTTTTGATGCAACATGTGATTTGTCCTCCTGAAACAGACTCCAACAATCTGCTGGGAGGGAAGGTGCGCCAGAACGGTTCAGACAGATAGAGAGGTGGTGCGCGCCGGATCGGGCGAGTGTATCAGATCTGCGACAGCCGAATGGCACGAACCATGCTGCAGCGCGGCAATGACCTGTGCGGCATCCGGCCGTCAATTGATCGAGAGCTTTTTCATTTTCCGGTAAAGCGTGGCCCGGCTGATGCCGAGCGTGTCGGCAGCCAGCGAGACGTTGCCGTTGCTGCGCGACAGGACACGGCGAAGTGCGGCACGCTCGGCATCGAAAAGGTCCTCGCCCTGCCCTGCCGGTGCTTCATCGAGCACGTCGGCGGCAGGTACACCGGCGGCGATGCGCCGGTCATCGAGATTGAGCCGGAGTCGGGCCGCGCGTGTCGCGCCAAGCACGAGGTCGTCACGGTCGATGGCGAGCAGCGCCGGGTTGCTCTTGCCATCGGCGGACACCAGCAGGATCCGGGCACCCTTGAAAGCGCGACGGAAGAGATTGGCCTCGATCCGAGCGGCGGCGTCCCGCACTGCCTGCGACATCAGCAGCATCGCCATCTCGCCGGCGTCCTCCCGGCAGGTCGAGATGTCAATGGCGGCAGCAATCCGGCCGCAATGGTCGCGGATCGGCGCGGTCGAGCAAATGAGGCCCGTATTGCAGCTGAGGAAATGCTGGTCGCGCTGGATGACAACGGCGCGCTCGTCGGCGATCGCCGTGCCGATGCCGTTGGTGCCGACGCTCGCCTCGCTCCACACGGTGCCGGACCAGAGGCCGAGCCCGCGAAAATCCTTGTCGTCGCCGGCGGCACCGCGCCGCTCGAGTGCAACGCCGTTGCTGTCCGTGAGCAGCAGGCAACAGCCGGCCTTGCCGACTGTCGAAAACAGTCGGTCAAGTTCACCTTGCGCCTCTTCGATCAAATGCCCGGACTTTTCCCGCGCCGCACGAAATTCACGCTCGGACAGCCGCAGCGGCGAACGGGCTTCCTCCGGAGAAAGGCCGTGCACGGTCAGGCACCGTCGCCAGGATGCCGCCACAGGCGAACTGGCGGCGGCCGACGCATGCTGTGCGACGGCGTGAACATGATCCGAATGATTCATCGGCTCTCCTCCCTGAGGGCTGACGCTGACGCAACTATAGGCATATTCGACGAAACGTCCACCTCGACAAAGGTCAAAGACAAAACTGACAGGATCGCATACGCCGCTTCGCCGATAGTGTGCTCTTGCATGAACATGGCGATGTGATAGGCAGCTTTGCCGCCTTCATCCAACCCGTCATGGTTTTCCGCGCAAATGCTTCGTGAATTCTCGCTCCAGAGCCTTTTCATGGGCCTGCTCACCGCTTTCGTCGGTTTCGCCAGTTCCTTTGCCGTCGTGCTGCACGGGTTGACCGGCGTCGGCGCAACGGAGGCGCAGGCAGCGTCAGGGCTGATGGCGCTGTCGGTGTCGATGGGACTGTGCGCGATCATGCTCAGCCTCGCGACCCGGCTGCCGGTCAGCATCGCCTGGTCGACACCGGGCGCTGCGCTGCTCGCAAGCTCCGGTTCGGTGACTGGCGGCTTCAACATGGCCGTCGGCGGCTTCCTGATCTGTGGGGTGCTGATTATTCTGGCCGGCCTATGGAAACCGCTCGGCCGGGCGGTGGCGGCAATTCCCACGCCTCTTGCCAACGCCATGCTGGCCGGCGTGCTGATCGGGCTCTGCTTCGCGCCGGTCAAGGCGGTCGCCTTCAATCCGTTTTTCGGGCTCCCCATCGTCCTCGCATGGGTGATCGTCGGCAGCGTCAACCGGCTGTTTGCGGTCCCCGCCGCCCTCCTCGCTTTCGCCCTGGTGCTCGCCTTCGGCGTCGACATGCCGGCCGATAGCGTGGCGCGTGTTTCGGCGACGCTCGTCCCGCATATCGAATGGGTAAGCCCGAGCTTTACGCTTGCCGGCCTCGTCAGCATCGCGCTGCCGCTGTTCATCGTCACCATGGCATCGCAGAACATTCCGGGCATTACCGTACTCAGGGTCAACGGCTACGAGCCGCAACCCGGGCCGCTCTTCACGGCGACGGGCATCTTTTCCATCCTGAGCGCCCCTTTCGGTGGCCATGCGGTCAATCTCGCAGCAATCACGGCGGCGATGTGCGCGGGCGAGGACGCGCATCACGATCCGTCCCGCCGCTACTGGTCGGCAATCGTCGCCGGCGCTGGATATATCGTCTTCGGCCTTCTGGCCGCGGTCGTCACCGCCTTCGTCGGCCTGGCGCCACCGATCCTCATCCAGGCTGTCGCAGGTCTCGCCCTCATCAGTGCATTCGCCGGCTCGGCAATGGCAGCCTTCAAGGAGCAGGATAGCCGCGAAGCCGCGGTTGTCACGTTTCTGGTAACGGCATCCGGGGTCAGTTTTGCCGGGATTTCGGGTGCCTTCTGGGGCTTGGCTGCCGGCGGTCTTATTCTCGCACTCGCCCGGTTCACGCGATCGCGCGGACGCCAATAAGATCGGCATGCCTTGAAAGATGCCGCGCGAAACATGTAGGAACTCACGGCGCGCCGCTGTCAGGCGGGTTTTCCGACAAAACCGGCTCTTGCTTGCATTTCACGGCGTTCTCGGTTATGGACGCGCGTCCGCGCAGACACCCTTGGAGGCAAACGCGGATGAGACGGTTAAACGTCTCGGTTTATCCTGTCTTTAAAGAAAAGCGGATGAACTCTCCAAAAACACCAGAAAGGTACGACCATGAGCCACGCATCCTACGAGCTCAAGGCCGAAACGCGCGAACGGGTTGGTAAGGGGTCCTCCCGTGAACTTCGCCGCAACGGTCTTATTCCTGCAGTCATCTACGGTGACAAGCAGACACCGATTTCCATCGCCCTCTCCACGAAGGAAGTCACCCAGAGAATTCACGCCGGTGGTTTCATGACCACGATCGCCACGATCGACGTTGGCGGCGAGAAGATCCGCGTCCTGCCGAAGGACTACCAGCTGGATCCGGTCCGTGACTTCACCATGCATGTCGACTTCCTGCGCGTCACCAAGGACTCGACGGTTACCGTCGAAATTCCGGTTCACTTCGTCAACGAAGAAAAGTCCCCGGGCCTCAAGGTCGGCGGCGTACTGAACATCGTTCGCCACGAAGTCGAACTGGTGGTTTCCGCCAGCGATATTCCGGAGTTCCTGACGGCCGATCTTTCCGGCCTGAAGCTCGGCGACGGCATCCATATCTCGGACATCAAGCTGCCGAAGGGCGCGACCCTGGTCATCACCGACCGCGACTTCACGATCGCCACCATTGCCACTCCGGCCGGCGGCGTATCGGAAGCAGAAGAAGCCGAAACCGCATCCGAGTAATCGGCGCTTTCACGCTCGATCGAAGGCCCGCCCCACTTCATATGGGGCGGGCCTTTTTGTTGCTTTCCATAGGCCACGCCATTTTGCGCCCTTGCAACTTTAGCTACCGTTTTTCATCCAGCGGTTTCAGCAACATTTAAGACTTTCGTGATGTGTTGTTTCCGGGGAAATATTCCGGCTTACGAGAATCCTGATGAGGCGTGGGACTAACAACGCGACCGGGTGCGTCCGATGATGCATTCCGTCGAAAACCGTTTTATTGCGATCGTCTGTGGCGCGATGCTGATCTTCGTCGCCCCCCTGATCCTATTGTTTCTGACCTTGTCATCAGAGCGCGTCGCGCGTGAAAGCCTGCAGAACACGCAGATTCTCATGCAAGCCGGCGCTCAGGCGCTAGGCAAGCCCCTTTGGGATTTCGACACCGACGGTGTCGAAATGATCGCGAAATCGCTGATCGCCAACGCCAATGTCCTGAACGTCCACATCAAGGACGGTTCAGGCTCGATCTCCGTGCGGTTTCCCGCCGAGCCCGTGGACGCGAGCATCCCGCACAAGACCCTTTCAAAGGAAATCGTCTACAACTCGCAGGACGGTCAAAAGTCTGTCGGCACGGTGAAAATCTGGGTGGCAACGCCAGGCCTGCTGTCGCGCTTCAGCAAGGACGAGCTCATCGTCTTTGCCATTCTGGTCGTCGCGGTCGGTGTCGTTTTTGCCTCCTCCATTCTCGGCAACCGTATCACAGTGATCCGGCCGCTGATGCGCCTCACGGCGGCCATCGAAGCGACGCGGCGGCTCGGTTCGCGCCACCACGTCGACTGGACGTCGGACGACGAAATGGGCACGCTCGCCCATAACTTCAACGAGATGCAGAACAGGCTCGAGCGCGAGGAGAAGGAGCTGAAGCTGGCCCATGATCGGGCAACGGACATCTATAACCTCACACCGTCGATGCTGTTTTCGCTCGATACGGCCAATTGCATCACCGCCGTCAGCGATTACTGGCTGATGGCGACCGGCTATGGCCGGGGCCAGGTGATTGGACGCACCTTCACCGATTTCGTCGATGAACACTGGCACGAGACCTACCGTGCGCGCCGCAACGCAACGCATGCCAATATCTGCGAAGTCACCGTGCCGTTCATCAAGGCAAACGGCGAAACGATGACGGTGCTCATTCTCGAGATGAAGAGCGCCGCGAGCGACGAACACGGCGGCCTCTCCCTGTCCGTCATGACCGACGTCACGGAGCTCAAGCAAGCCGAAAGCCGCAACCACGCCCAGGCGATTACCGATCACCTGACCGGGCTGCTCAATCGCCAGGGCTTCGAGGCAGCACTGGACGATGCCATTCGCAATGCCGACGAGACCGTGACGGAACTGGCGTGCATCTTCATCGATCTCGATCGGTTCAAGTGGATCAACGACAATTTCGGCCATGGCGCCGGTGACGAGGTGCTGCGTCAGGTCGTCACCCGCATCCGCACGACATTGCGGCCGGACGACACCATGTCGCGCCTTGGCGGCGACGAGTTCGCCATTCTGGTCAATGCAGACCAAGTCGAGGCCTTGGCAAGCGAGATCGGCGACCGCATCTGCGCCATACTGCGCGAGCCGATCCTCGTCGAGGGGGCGGAACTTTCGGTGAGCGCCAGCATCGGCATCGCGCTTTACCCCGTTCACGCGGCCAACGCCGCGGAATTGCTCCTGAAATCCGACATGGCGATGTACGCCCGCAAGCGTGATGGCAAGAACGGCATGCTTGTCTTCGACACCAGCATGCTCGACAGCGCCCGCGAACGTCATGAAATGGAGCAGAACATCGAGGCGGCACTAAAGGAGGACTGGTTCGAGGCCTATCTGCAGCCGATCGTCAGTCTCGGTGACGGCCGTATCGCAGGCTTCGAAGCGCTGATGCGCCTGAACCATCCGGAAAAGGGCATCCTGCCTCCCGCCAGGATTATCGGCATCGCCGAGGAAAACGGATCGATCGCCCGCATCGGTGAGCGCGTGCTGGAGAAAGCAATCGGCCATCTCGCTCGCCTGACCCAGCTCGAAGGCGCCGATACGACCTATCTCGCAATCAACTTCTCACCGCTTCAGTTCGTGGAAACCCTGCCGCACAAACTCGCGGCGCTGCTCCTGAAACACCACATCTCCCCTGCCCGGATCGTCATCGAGATCACCGAAGCAGTGCTGATGCTTGACAATCCGGACGTTCATGCCGTGTTGAAGCAACTGAGCGAATTCGGCTGCCGCATCGCGCTCGATGACTTCGGAACGGGCTATTCATCGCTCAGCTACCTCAACCGCTTCCCCGTCGATATCGTCAAGGTCGACCAGTCCTTCACCCGGTCGCTGACGACGGGAACCGCCGATATCCGCCGCAAGAGCCGGATGCTGATCAAGGGCATCCGCACCATTTCCCATCAGATGGGTTGCACCGTCGTTGCCGAGGGCATCGAGACGAAGGAGCAGTGGGAGCTTCTGCGCAAGCTCGGTCTCGATTTCGGCCAGGGTTATCTTTTCAGCCGGCCAATGCCGATCGAAAATATGTTACTGATGCTGGAAATGGAATCGGAAGCGAAGGCCACCAACCGCGCCTGACGAAAACGAGAGAGAAACAGACATGAGACATTTCGCCTTCGCGCTCGTTTTTCTCCTCTCAGGGACGGCGCAGGCCGAGACGCTCAAATTGCTGACCGAGGAATATCCCCCGTATAATTTCAGCGAAAACGGCGCGGTCAAAGGAGCGTCGGTCGAGCAGGCCGAATTGATGATGAAGGCGCTGGACACGGAATACGCCCTTGAGATTCTTCCTTGGGCGCGAGCGCTGTCTTTGACGGAAAACCAGCCTTGGACATGCGTGTTCACCACCGGCCATGACGACGAGCGCGACAAGCGTTTCAAATGGGTGGAACCTCTCCTTGCCGATCGCATGGTGATGGTGCGCAAGGCGGAATCCGGCGTCAATCCGGCCAATGTCGAGGAAGCCAAACGCTTCACCATTGGTACCCAGCGCGAGGACTTTTCCGCCAACTTTCTGAAAAAGCATAATTTTCCCAAGATCGATCTCGCCCCCGACATCGAGACGACTGAAAAAAAGCTTCTGAGCGGCCGCATCGACCTGATGATGACGTCGGAAAAGACTTTCGAGACCATGCGGGATCAAGGCCAGCCACTTGAATCGGCGCTCGTGCTGGAGGGAAAACTGTACGGCTTTGCCTGCAATCTCGCCCTGCCGGACGAACTCATTGCCAAGATGCAGACCCAGCTCGACGCCTTGATCGCCGACGGCATCCAGGATCGCATCTACGCCAAGTATGGCCTGCGGCCAAGCAAGTGAACACCCCGGAAATTTGGCGGAGCCAGCCAAAAAAATGACAACTCGCCCTCGGTGGACAGTTGACTCGGGGGCCCCGACGCGGTGCAAGACAGCTCTGTCCGACTGATAGAGATATATCCATGCTGATTTTCGCAGGTCTCGGTAACCCCGCCCCCCAATATGCCGGTCACCGCCACAATATCGGTTTCATGGCCGTCGACGCCATCCAGCGGCGCCACGGCTTTTCGCCATGGTCGAAGAAATTCAAGGCGCTGGTCTCTGAAGGCGAAATCGGCGGCGAGCGCGTGCTTTTGATGAAGCCGCAGACCTTCATGAACCTGTCGGGCGAGGCGGTCGGTGAAGCCATGCGCTTCTACAAGCTGGAGCCGAAGGACATTCTGGCGATCTACGACGAGCTCGACCTGTTGCCCGGCAAGGCCCGCATCAAGACGGCGGGCGGTCACGGCGGCCACAACGGCATCAAATCGCTCGACGCCCATTGCGGCAAGGACTATCGCCGCCTGCGGCTCGGCATCGGCCATCCCGGCTCGAAGGAACAGGTGCACAACCACGTGCTCGGTGATTTCGCCAAAGCTGATCGCGTCTGGCTGGAACCGTTGCTCGAGGCTCTCGCCGACAACGCGGCGATGCTGGTCAAGGGCGAGGATTCGCAACTTCTGAACAAGCTCGCGCTCGCAACCGGCAGCAAACCGGAGCCTGAACCGGCATCATCGAAGCCGGCTGGAAAATCCCACATCCATCAGGCCCGCAACAACGCGCAGCCGAAAAAGCTGCCGACAACCGGACCGATGGCAGACATGCTGAAGAAGCTGTTCGGCGACAAGGGGGACTAGGCTTGGCCGTTGACGCCTTCGATATCCGGCCAGCGACAACGAGCGACCTTCCCGGTCTGCTCGCCCTTTACCAGCAACTTAATCCGGAAGATCCAGAACTGCCCTTAAGCCTTGCGACCAAAAGGTTTGCCGAGATGATGTCTCATCCCGGCATGACCGTCTTCACGTCGGTGTGCGGCGAGGCCGTGACATCGACGGCGACCCTGAGCATCCTTCCAAACCTCACCCGCGGCGGCAGACCCTATGCACTGATGGAAAACGTCGTCACCGACGCCCGCTTTCGCAAGCGCGGCCACGCCGGCGCGGTGATCCGGCATGCCGTCGGTCACGCATGGGACAAGCGTTGCTTCAAGGTGATGCTCCTGACCGGCTCGCAGGACCCTGCAACGTTGAAATTCTACGAGGGCTGCGGCTTCGTGCAGAACAAGACCGGCTTCCAGATCAGACAGTCGGCCAGCATCTGAGGCACGAGCGGGTCATTCCTCCGGCTCCGTCGTGAACATCAGCGGAAAGCCCGCTTGCTTGCCGAGATCGGTCGCTTCCTTGGCCTTCGTCTCGGCGATGTCTCGGGCGCAGACGACGATGACGCAGACGCCGAGCTTATGGGCAGTCATCATCATCCGGTAGCCGGTCTCCTCGCTCATCCGAAATACGGCTTTCAGCACCATGATGACGAATTCGCGCGGCGTATAGTCGTCGTTGAGAAGGATGACCTTGTAGAGCTTCGGCCTTTCGAGCTTCGGCTTGGTCTTTGTTTTCGGCTTGAGGGTGGTGTCATTTTCCGCCATCGGGTAATCGCCCTTTGACTACAGGGAATGGAGGAGGACGCTATTTTGCATTGCCAATGGCCTGGAAGCAAGGCGCCTCACGTTGCCACCTGCTCTATAAAGCCGCCAAAATCGGACTTAGGCTTGACCTAGGCCTGAGTTTCCGCAAAAGGCACTGCAACAGAATTCGATCGGACAGGTTTCAAGGCCATGGGTTTCAAATGCGGTATCGTCGGACTGCCGAATGTCGGCAAGTCCACTCTCTTCAACGCGCTGACCAAGACGGCGCAGGCTCAAGCCGCGAACTATCCGTTCTGCACCATCGAGCCGAACACCGGTGAAGTGGCGGTGCCGGACCCGCGCATGCGCGCGCTTGCCGATATCGCCAAGTCGAAGGGTCTGATCCCGACCCGCATCTCCTTCGTCGATATCGCCGGCCTCGTACGGGGCGCTTCCAAGGGAGAAGGCCTCGGCAACAAGTTTCTCGCCAACATCCGCGAGGTCGATGCGACGGTGCACGTGCTGCGCTGCTTCGAGGATGACGATGTCACCCATGTGGAAGGCCGCATCAACCCCGTCGGCGATGCCGAGACGATCGAGACCGAGCTGATGCTCGCCGACCTCGAGAGCCTTGAGCGTCGCACCGAGCAGACCCGCAAGCGCGCCGCGTCCAAGGACAAGGAGTCCCTTACCCTGCTGCCGGTCATGGACGCAGCCCTAAAGCTGCTTCAGGACGGCAAACCAGTGCGCACGCTGCTGCCGACGCTGGCTGCAGAAGAGAAGCTGATCCTGCAGGGCCTCAATCTCCTGACCGCCCATCCGGTTCTCTATGTCTGCAACGTCGCCGAGGGCGATGCCGCGTCCGGCAACGCCCACACCAGGGCGGTAGAAGAAATGGCGAAGGCTCAGGGCGCTGAAACCGTCATCATTTCGGCGGCCATCGAATCCGAGGTTGCCCAGTTGCCCGACGAGGAAGCCAAGGAATTCCTGGAGGCGCTCGGCCTTCACGAAGCCGGTCTCGACCAGCTGATCCGCGCCGGCTACAAGCTGCTCGACCTGATCACCTATTTCACCGTGGGCCCAAAGGAAACGCGCGCCTGGACGATCGAGCGCGGGACGAAGGCCCCTGCCGCCGCCGGTGTCATCCACACGGATTTCGAGCGTGGCTTCATCCGCGCCTTCACCATAGGCTATGACGACTACATCGCATTTGGGGGCGAAACCGGCGCCAAGGAAGCCGGCAAGGCTCGCGACGAAGGCAAGGAATATGTCGTCCAGGACGGCGACGTCATCCACTTCCGCTTCAACACCTGATTTCTTCGGAATACTCCTGCGCCGGCCATTGGGGACGCTTGCCGTCCCCGTGTCCGGGTATATGTTGCCCGTAGACATATTTTGAGGAGTTTTTTTGATGCGCCTGATTCCCGCACTTCTGCTCTCCACCGCGCTCGTTACGCAACCGCTCCTGGCCGCGGACATTACCCATGAGGGCGCCCAGCAACTCGAGCAGAAATTCACCTCTTATCTACCGGAAAAGCTGGCAAAATCCGGCCTGGTCAAGGTTCGGCCGGGCACCACGGATTACGAAGTCACTTTCGATCCGACAGTGCTTCTGAAGGATGTCGATCCGAAAACCTTTAGCATTTCCGGCCTGACACCCTTCCTGTCGCTGATCCGGCCGCTGGAGGACGGATCGTGGAACTTCTCCCAATCCGCCGATTTCGATGTGAAAGGGCAATTCACCGCCGGAACCGAGAAGACCGATTTCAGCTACCAGATCAGTGCTTTCCGGATGGATGGCATCTACGATCCCGATATTCTCTATTTCAAGTCCGGGGAAATGACGGCGGGCGGCATCTCCATGACGTCAAACTCGCCCGTGCAGTCGGTCGAGGCACGTTTCGGCACGATGAAGTCGATCTTCGACAGCAAGCGGGCGACGGCAGACACCATCGATATTCGCTCCAATACGGCGATGGGAGCTTTCGCTGAAAGCGTCATAGACCCCGCTAAAGCGCGGATCGATCTTTCTGCTGATAGCGTAACAGCCGACATTGCCGTGAACGGCATGGCCTACAGGCCGCTGCATGACATCGTGTTTTTTATTCTCGACAGGCTGAAGACCGATAAGCTGACACCCGAAGAGCAGGCCCGGGTCAAGACGTTACTGCGCGCAAACTTGCCGATGTTCGACGCATTGCTGGAGTCGATCGACGTCACCAACCTCAAGGTCGCCACTCCCAACGGCACCTTCGGCGCGGAGACCTTGCGCTACACCGTCAATTCGAACGGCCTGAGGGACGGTGCGAAAGCCGGGTTCGGCATCGTCGTCGACAAGCCCTCTGTTCCAGCCGGTGTCGTGCCGGAGGCGTTCGTCGCAGCATTGCCGGAGACGATCAGCTTTCGCGCCTCCTTCGAGAACCTCAACCTGTCAAGCGGCATCGGCTACTTCCTGGACCATGCCGACTTCAACGCCGAAAAACCCCTGACGGACGAGCAGTCAACTGCGGCTGGCGGTATTTTCCTTCCGGGCGGTGCGCTGACGATGAGATATGAGGATGTTTCTGCCCGCTCGTCGGTCTACGATATCAGCCTGTCGGGCACCACGACGCTCTACCCTGAACAGAAGGACCGCCAAAACACCGATGTCACGATCTACGCAAGGGATTTCGACAAGACGATTTCCTATCTGCAGCAGAATGCCCAGGCCGTCCCGCAGTTCGGGCAAGCCGCGTTTGTGCTCCTGATGGTCAAGGGGTTCGCCAAGACAGAAGCCGACGGACGGCAGATGTGGAACGTCGTGGTCGATGAGAGCGGCAAGATGAAGATCAACGGCCAGGAACTGGCGATACCGCACTGACATCGGGACCTCCCTCAGTTTCCAGCGACAGACCGGGATGTTAAGACGTTCGGTAGGAGGACTTCTGCCCATGCTTCATTTCGAGGATTTTCCGGCCGGAACGCGGTTCGTGTTCAAGCCGGTGACGGTCACGACCGAGGATATCGTCGCGTTTGCCGCCGAGTTCGATCCGCAGCCGATGCATTTGTCGGAAGAGGCCGGCAAGGCGAGCATTCTCGGTGGGCTTGCGGCCTCCGGCTGGCACACCAGCGCCATCATGATGCGCATGCTTTGCGACAGCTACATTCACGAGACGGCATCCGAAGGATCGCCCGGTGTCAACAGCATGGAGTGGAAGAAACCGGTGATTGCCGGCGACACGTTGTCGGGCACCTGTACGGTGATCGAGGCCCGCATATCCCGTTCCCGGCCCGGGATTGGCATTGTGCAATTGCGGGGCGAGGTCATCAATCAGCGGGGAGAGACGGTGGCGATCTGCGATTATGCAAACATGGTCCGCTGCAAACCTGCAGGAAGCGACGCATGAGGCTCTCCGACGTTCACCCCGAAGGCACGAAGGCGATGATCGGCAGCGTTGCCTTCACCGCCGAAGACATTGTCCGTTTCGCCGAAAAATTCGACCCGCAGCCGTTCCATCTCGATGCGGAAGCGGCGCGGCAATCGCTCTTTGGCGGCCTCTGCGCCTCCGGCTGGCACACCTGCGCCGGCTGGATGAAATGCTTCGTGCCCTATTGGATGGACGAAATGCGGCGGCTGGCGGCAGAGGGGATAGCCGCCCCGAAGCTCGGCCCCTCGCCCGGTTTTCGCGACATGCGCTGGCTGCGGCCGGTCTTCGCCGGCGACGTGATCACCTATTTCGTCACCTTCGTTGCGGCCAAGGATCTGGAATCCCGCAAGGGATGGCGGATCAACACCATCCTGTGCGAGGGCGAGAACCAGAACGGCGAGACCGTGATCCGGTTCGAAAGCAAAGTGATCGAGTTTCCCTGACCCGTCAGCTCAGTGGCCTTCAAACTCGATCAGCGTCAGAACCGGAACGCCCAGTGCCTCGAGTTTCTTGCGGCCGCCGAGTTCGGGCAGGTCGATGATGAAGCAGGCGGCGACGATGTCGGCGCCCATCTGCTGCAACAGCTTGGTCGCGCCCTCTGCGGTGCCGCCGGTGGCAATCAGGTCATCGACCAGGATGACCTTGTCGCCCGGCTTGATGGCGTCGCGATGCATCTCCATCTCGTCGATGCCGTATTCGAGACTGTAGGCGATGCGCACCGTGTCATGCGGCAGCTTGCCCTTCTTGCGGATCGGCACGAAGCCCGACGACATCTGGTGCGCCATCGCGCCGCCCAGGATGAAGCCGCGTGCCTCAACACCGGCAACCTTGTCGATCTTCGTACCGGCAAAGGGATGGACCAGTTCGTCGATCGCCCGGCGAAAGGCGCGCGGATTGCCCAGAAGCGTGGTGATATCGCGGAACATGACGCCCGGTTTTGGGTAATCCGCGATGTTGCGAATGGAGGCGATCAGTTCCTGCTGGAGAGAAGAGCTCATGATGGAAGGCATGCCTTTGCGGACGTCTTAGGGAGACGAAGGCATAGCATCAAAGCCGGACATTTCTATAGTGGTTTGTTGAATGACAATCCGCCGAGGGCCGTTTCCAGCCTGCAGGCGCTGGAGCAGGACCGAAATTTGCCGCCCTGCTCCCATGGCCGCCCGATTTATTGCGCGGGTGCCGTTGTCTTCAGTTGTTCCTGCACCTTCTTGGCAACGTCGGGATTGGTCTGTGCTGCCGTGATGATGGTCTTGTATTTTTCAAGTGACATGTCGGGCGATTTTTCGACCGCGTTGATCATCTGCTTGTTGGCCTCGTTCTGAAGCTTCTGTTTGGCCGTCGCGTCCTTTTCCGAGCCAATCTTGGCGGCATAATCCTGCCGCACCTTGTCGACCTGCAGATAGGCGACGGCGAATGCTTCGATCTGCTTGTCGCTGATGGCGGCGGGAGCAGTGTCCTGCATCGGCTGCGTGGCCTGCGGTTCAGTGGCCCCCTGGGCAAAAGCCGGCGAGTTGATGACGATCAGGCTCAGTGCGGCAGCGGTCAGCGCTGCCACCGGCATGTGGCGTTTAGTCATATGCTTTCCTTCCTTTAGTCAGTCTCAAGGTGGCTTTTCACCACCTTTCCGGAGCGGATAACCCCACAACCAAGGTAAGGACGGATCGGGCGACAATGTGACTATGAGAAGGAAGGTTCAAGGCCATGTCGAGACAGGGCGGCCTGCGGGTTGCCTCTATTGCGAAGGGGTAGGACGCCGGAAACGTGAACACGGCTGCACAATCGAGGAACCATTCGTTGCCATTTCCGGTTATAGTAGACGGCATTCCGCTTGCCGGACCTGCCCCTGCGGAAAACCCTAAAGCAAGGAGGAGCATCATGCGATTGTTTGAATGCGGGACCCTCGTGCCCGGCTGCGACTGGCACACCCGCGCCGACAATGACGCCGAAATCGTGCGCCGCGCCGTCGATCATATGCGCCAGGCACACGGCGAGACCCTTATCCGAGAAAACATGGTCGACAATATCAAGGCCCGCATCGTCGAAGAAACCAAGGTTTCCTGACTTCAGACCATCGATTGGAGCCGGGCAACAAGCGTTGCCCGGTCGACATTGAAATTTCCCTCGACCCACTGTTCCTCAAGCGTTCCCAGAACTACGCCGACCCGCGGTCCGGCGGGAATTCCGGCCGCAAGCACGTCGGCACCGGTAAGCGGAAACACCGGCTTCAGCCAGTTTTCCGTTCGCCCCAGCAATCCCCAAAGGCGTGCCGTTTCAGGAAGTTGAGCCGGATCGTTTTCCGACTTCTGCCGCGAGGCGGCGAGAGCGAGCCTCAGGCTGGTATCGAGGCCGTTTGAACCATGCCGGTAGAGCAGCCGGGCGAAAGCCGTATCGGCGATCACCGCCGGCAGACGCGGCGCTTTCGCCCACGCGGAGAGGAAGGCCGCTTCCGCTTTCGAAAGGCGCAGCCGTTTCGCCATCGCGTCCAGCCGCTCCGCATCCGGCGGCACGATAGCCGCGAGCCGCAGCAGCGGTTCGGGCTGCCAGCCGAATGCCTGTTCGGCGGCAACCAGCGCCGGGATGGCGTCGATGCCCCATTTTTCGCTTTCCGGCAGAATTTCGCTAAGCACACCCGTCTGGCGCATCCACAACAGCGCCCTGCCGGGATCTCGGGCTGCCAGCAACTTCTTCATCTCCGACCAGACCCTCTCCGCCGAAAGCGCAGCCAGTTTCGAGCGTGCCTGCGCACAGGCGCGAAGACCATCCGCGTCGGGGCGCCCTGCGCCATAATGAGCGAAGAACCGGAAGAAGCGCAGCACCCGCAGATTGTCTTCCGCGACACGCTCGGCGGCGTTGCCGATAAAGCGGATGTTGTGTTTTTCGATGTCGGCCAAGCCCCCGACGAGATCGATCACGTCACCCTTGGCATTGGCATAGAGGGCATTGATCGTCAGATCCCGGCGCTCGGCATCAACTTTCCAGTCCGACCCGAAGGCTACCTCGGCGCGGCGGCCATCCGTCTCGACGTCACGGCGCAGTGTCGTCACCTCGAACGGCGCACCCTCGATGACCAGTGTCACAGTGCCGTGGTCGATGCCCGTCGGGACCGATTTGATTCCGGCTTTTTTGGCCCGGGCGACAACCTCGTCCGGCGGGAGCGTCGTTGCCATGTCGATATCGGCGACGGGAAGCCCCATCAGGCTGTTGCGCACGGCGCCGCCAACGACGCGGACCTCGCCGCCATCGGCATTGAGGAGATTGAAGACGCGCGTCAGCGCAGGCGCCGAAAACCAGGTTTCAGCGGCAACGGAGGTCATGCATAGAGCCTTTCATACAACATGCGGACGATGCCGGCAGTAATGCCCCAGATATTCCGGTCACCATAAGGCATGCGGTAGAAATGCCGCTCGGCGCCTTGCCAGGCGGCACGGCCGCGACCGTGGTTTTCCGGGTTCATCAGAAACGACAGCGGCACCTCGAAAACGGCGTCGACCTCTTCCGGATTCGGCACCAGATCGTAGCCCGGCTGGACGACGGCGAGAACCGGCGTGATGCGGAACCCGGACATTGCCATGTAATAGGGCAGCCGGCCGACCGTTTCGACGAACCGTCGATCGAGACCGATTTCTTCCTCGGTTTCCCGTAACGCGGCGCGCTCCGGGGTATCATCCTCCGGATCGATCGCGCCGCCAGGAAAGGCGACCTGGCCCGAATGTTTGCGCATGGTTGCGGTGCGCTGGGTGAGGATGACGCGGGCTTCATCGCCATCATCGATCACCGGCACCAGAACGGCAGCGTCCCTGAGCTTCAGCGTTTCGAGATGGGGTATGACATCGGGATTGAGCAGGAAATCGCCGTGCTCGCGCCAGGCGTCCTCCACCGGGCTGCCGGATTGGCTGAGCGCCCGGCGGCGAAAATCGTCGGCTGAAAACAGAATGCTCGTCATGTCGACAGCGCTTCCAGTTCCTGGGCGGGCATGATCGCAAAGACCGCACCGCCGGAGCGGACGGCAAACATCTCGATCCCGTCGATCGTCTCCGTCTCGCCAAGTTCTATCAGATCATACATCACGGCCCGCGAAACCAGCGCTTCCAATCGTCCGCGCACATGCAGATAGGGCTTCAATTCGCGGTTTTCGCCATGAATGACGAAGCGCAGCACATGTTCCGGTCCCGCTTCGACAACGTCGCCGACATTGGTGCGAAAGGTCAGCACCTGCTCACCCTCTCGTTCCGCCCTATTCATCTCGACGGCGACGAAAGGCGCATCGGCAATGCGGATGCCCACTTTTTCCACAGGAGTTACGAGATAGGTCCTGCCGTCCTCGTCCTTGCGCAGGACCGTGGAAAACAGCCGGACCAGCGGCTGC